>CAXTWN010000160.1:0-7411 GCA_964248055.1 uncultured Acidobacteriaceae bacterium
TCCTCGAGCTCGGCCAGCGCCACCACCCCGCGCGCGGCCACCAGCTCGCAGGCCTTGACCGTGAACGCATGCACCTCCAGCGCCTCCGAGAATGACAGCGCGCCCAGCGGCGTCGCGTAGCGGTACCACCAGATCGGCTCCAGCCGCGCCGCCCCGGCCAGCGTGGCCTTCAGCTCGGGCGAGCCGGGCGCCAGGCCGTCCAGGATCAGGTTGGCCTCAAACTGCGCGGCCAGATCCTTGGCGGTCTGCGCAAAGCAGGCGCGGCAGATGCGCCCTTCTAGCAGGTTTTCCCCGCAGTCCGGCACCGCACAGCGGCGGAGCAGCAGCGGCGTGGGCAAAGGGGGGATCAGCGAAGACGAGGAGCGAGACGCGGCGGGGGCGGACGGCCATGTGCTGAGCATGTCCGCAAGAATCATTCATGACACGAATGCGTGTCAAGTACTTTGGTGCATATTTTTGTGACTCCGGTCAGCGCTCCATGCGCCGACGGAATCGGCGGTGCTCAATGAGGGTGGCGACGATGGCGATCTCCTGCCGGTCCGAACGCATGGTCGGGTAGACCGGATTGAGCGGATGCAGTTCGAAGACCTCACGCCCGTGCTCGTTGATGCCAAGCGCCCGGTATTGCTTGAAGGTGGACTCCCCGGCCGCGTCGTTGGCGATCACGAAGTCGCCCGGCCTGGGCTGGATCGCCGACGAGAAGAACACCAGGTCGCCCTCGCGGAAGTCCGGCAACATGGAATCGCCGCGAACCCAAAGGCCAAACGTGCTTGGAGGGTGGTTCGCATCGATCAGCACGGTCTCTTCCGCTCCCAGCTCGCCCATTTGCGGCTCGATCAGTCGCCAGTTTCCTGCCTGCACATAGTCCAGAATCGGTACCCGGCGGTAGTCGATGGCCGCTGGCGCGACGTTCGACGTGCTGACGGCGGCGTAGATCTGATCCAGCGACAACTGCAGCACGCCGGCGATCTTGGAGAGGGTGTCGGTGCTGTGTCCTGTCTGCCCCAGCTCCAGCCGGGTTACGTAGCTTCCGGTCAGACCGGCGAGTCCGGCTACGGCCTCCGCCGAGAGGCCGAGTTTGTTGCGTCGTTCACGGAGCAGCTTCCCGATCCGTTGATTGCGCTCCACGATGGCGAGGTCCCGAGATCGTTTTCGAGGCATTCCCCCATTGTGCTTGCGTCATTCGCTCAATGTATTACATAATCCGGAACTATGGTTATGCCTAGCACGAACGAAAGTGCTCCCAAGACGCCTCTCCGGCGCACACGAGAGAGTGCACCGGGGTCACCCACCCAGGCGGAGGTTGCCGCCGCCGTCGGCGTTACGCAGAGTTACCTGCACCGCGTGGAGGTTGGGCAGGAGCAGCCCTCCCCAAGCGTGGCCGAACGCATCGCCCGTTTCTTCGGGCCGCCGTTGACTGAGGAGCAGATCCTGTACCCCCATCGATTCATGCAGGAGGTGGCCCGGTGATGTCCTCAGTGCAAAAGCCAGAGCAGCAGGTAAACGACGGCGCAGACGGCGGAGTACATCAGCAGCCCATAGAACACGCCAAACGCGACCTGTTTCGTTCCGAACGTCGCTGGCGGCGGTTCGGGCTCAATGTCGAAGTTGTCTGTCTTCCTCACACTCAGCATGGACGATCCTCCCCTTTCTTTGGCTATCTCTCGCGAAGGTCACCCGCAGCACCTCAGCCAAAGCCGCACCAGCATACAGGAGCCCCCGGCCATGGAAACGCACGAGAGTAACGAGCCCCGCTGGAGCCGGCCGCCCGTCGAGGTGGTGGCGCAGATCCCGCGCGAGGCGGTCGTCTACCGCGCGCCCGCCCCACGCTTCTGCGCCAACGTCGCCTGCGCCAAGCGCCTGTCGCAGCTGAACCTCGAGCCTCTGTGCTTCGCCTGCCAGCAACTCCGTCGCCCGAAGTACCGTAGCTGAAAGGACGCTCCGTGCCTAAACAGAAGACAGCGCCCAGTCCCCTTCTCCCGAAGCTGCTGTTCCGCCGCGAAGAGGCAGCTTTCTCGCTGGGCCTCTCGGTGCGCGAGATCGATCGCATGGTCAGCGAACGGCATCTGTCGACTCGCCGCTACGGTAAGTGCATCCTCATTCCTTCTCGCGATATCGAGCATGTACGAGACCTTATCGAGCGCGACCAAATGCTGGAAGGCGCCTACAGCCCATCGGCAAAGCCACTCTCGCCGGGGAGCGACAGCGGACGCCGGTAGTGCTTGCGCCGGTCTTTCCGCTAAGGTAGCCTCCCTGTCATGCCAGAGCCGAAGGGGGAAAAGAAGGTCCGCGGCGTCTACGAGCATCCCAAGGGCTCGCAGGTGTGGTGGATTCAATACTTCGAGCACGGCCGGCGGCATCGCGAGCGCGTGGGCCGCAAGTCGGACGCCATCCGGCTCTACCAGAAGCGCAAGACCCAGATCTTGCTCGGCGACAAGCTGCCCGAGCTGCAGCGCAAGCGCATCACGTTCGGCGAGCTGCTCGACGATGCCCTTGTCTACGCCCGCGAGCATAAGCGTGTGCTGCGCAACTACGAGGGCAAAGCTGACCTGCTGCGCCCGGTCTTCGGCCTGCGCACCGCCGAGGAGATCAAACCCGAAGAATTCAGCAAGTGGATCGCGCGCCGCGGCGCCGGGGCGGCTGCGTTCAACCGCTACCGATCCTTCCTCAGCCTCTGCTACCGCGAAGGCATGCGACACGGCAAAGTTACCGCGAACCCGGCGCGTTTACTTGTTCTGAAGGCGGAGTCTCGCGGCCGCAAGCGCTTTCTCTCCCGCGAAGAGTACGACAAGATCCTGGCAGCGATTCGCTTACAGCCCTTCCAGGCGACCAAGGGCAAGGCGCTCGATCGCGCGCTGTTGCGCCGCCGCCTGCGGGTCGCTGCGTTTATCGTCTCGGTGCACACGGGCATGCGCCTGAGCGAGCAGTTCGGCCTGCGCTGGCGGCACGTCGACTTTGCGAATCGCGAGATCCAGATCCTCGACACCAAGAACGGCGAAGACCGCACGGTGCCGATGGCCAGCGTCGTCTTCGACGAGCTCACAGCCATCCGTCCCGGAAAGGTCTCGCGCAACGACCTGGTGTTTCCGCGCCGGCGCGGCGGCACCGAGGCCGTAGCGGTGCGCTGGTTCCGTCAGGTGCTGCGGGACGAGAAGGTCGGGATTGAGGAGTACACCTGGCACAACAACCGGCACACGTTCTGCAGCTGGCTCGCGATCGGTGGCAGCTCCCTGCGCACCATCCAGGAGCTCGCCGGCCACAAGGACATCGCCATGAGCGCGCGCTACGCGCACCTGAGCCCGGACCACAAGCGTACGGAGATCGAGCGCCTGGTCACGGGCGGCAGGCCTAACGTGCTGGCTTTCCGAGCGACCGGTACTGAAGGTTAGTTCAGTCGAGCTGCGTCGAAGGTGCTGGGCGAGAAGTCGAAGGTTCGGTCCCCTTCTTGATAGAACCGCGCTTCAATCCGGAGGCGCGCGCCGGATCGCAATTTACGCACGAGCCCCGCGGGGGACTCAAAGAAGATGACGTCAGAACGATCATCGTTCGTTCCCACCATACGGTAGTGCAGCACTGGGCCGTCATCGATCCGCACGCTGACACTGCAGCCCTCAAACGAACAAAGAAATTGACCCTTGCTGACCTCGAAAAAGCCGTCAAGGCTCTTGCCGGACCGCCGTCGAAAGCACAACTTACCCGTGCTGCCGCCTTGGTACGGAAAATTGAAGTCCACGTGGTTTGTGGAATCTAGGCAGCCGCTTTTCGTCGTAACGTCGGTGAGATCGTTCTTGGTGGTTTCATAGTCCCAAACTGGCGTCGGATCCGGCACGTTGCTCGCTGTGTTCGACGAGGACGCGTTCATCGCTGCGCCTGTGTGACTCAAGGACATCAGGAAGGCTACCCCAACGAACGCAAGAACTATTCCACCGATGAACTTCCGCATGCCGAACAGCTTACACAAACGCTATAGAGCAACTGCCACCAGAACTGCCAACGGCTACGACGCCAAACGGCCCGGAAGTCTCCGAGGAGCTTCCGGGCCGCATAAACACTGCTGATTTCTGGAGCCGACGAACGGACTTGAACCGTTGACCTGCTGATTACGAATCAGCTGCTCTACCAACTGAGCTACGTCGGCGTTCCTCAGAGATTCTATCGACAACAGCCCCGGTTGCAAAGTGCGCCGGCGCTCAGGCGGGGTCGGCCGGCTCGTTCAGCGGAAAGCGCGGTGCTGGGTTCTGCGGGGCAAGGTGAAGGCTCAGGAACTCGGCTTCGGTTGCGGCCGGCTTGCCTCGCAGGATGCGGTACAGCGCGCGCCCGCCGCCTAAAAAGATCCCCAGCAAAATCGCGGACAGCCCAAGCAGACCGGAGAAGACGATAATGTCGGCCAGCAGCCCAAAGGTGTGCCGCGTCTCCACGATCTCCGGGGTGGGCATCGCCTTATCCGTGCTGAGGAACTGGTGCAGATGCGCGTTCTCCACCAACCCTTGCGCCGCGTCCGCGGAAAAGGTCCCATTCGCGATCGCCAGCAGCGAACCCTCACGCCGGGTCTTCACCGTCTTGAAGCTCGGCCCGAGACCGGCGGTCAGCGCGTCAATGCCGCGCAGGTGTACCCCTGCGACGGTCGGCGTGGGATACAGCAGCAGGGTCAGCGTCTCCGCCCCGCGCTTGTCGTTGTACTTCGCCGTCACGGCCTCGGCGCTCTGCTGCCAGCCCAGGCCGGCTGCGGGCAGCACTCCACCCTGGGCCATGTAGCCCTCCGGCCCCAGAGCGTAGCGCACGCTGCCCGCCACCAGACCCCGGCTCGGCACCAGGGTCGGCAGCAACGGCTGAAGTGCCTGACTTCCCGTCGGCTTCGGCATCACCTCGGCGAGCGCCTTCAACATCCCGGCGTTCGCGGCGGTTAATGGGTACGCCACCGCCACCGCGGCTCCGCTCACAAACACAAGTCCGCCATCGCCCGCGGCCGCAATGGTGGCCAGATCCTTCACCTCATGCATACCCGGCTGCGCGAAGGCAGAAAACGCCGCCAAGGCCCCGGACGCATCCTTGAACTCGATCGCCGTGACCTGCAGCACCTCAGGCCCCGTCTGGGTGTAGGTCTGCACCAGCGAGCGCTGCGGTTCAGACTCCTCCAGCGCCGCCTTGTTCACGTTCGCCAAAAACCCCGGCTGCGCCGGTCCGTTCGCCGGATTCGGCACCGTCTTCCAGTCCCCAAAGCTCGCCGGCAACAACGGCGGCGACAGCGCCACCGCGGTCTGCGCCGCGTGAGGTGCGGGCGCAACCTGCGCAAGCGAGGAAGATGGGAGCGTCGCCAGGAGCGCGCTCAAAGCAAGACCGAAGCGAAGGCGCATACAATGTCAGACTACCTGAGCGCCGAAAAGGTCTCAGACCGCGCACTTGCGGTCACCGCTGCGCTTGTTCGGCGGCCGTCCGCCTGGGCCGCGCTCCGTTCACCGCCGCCGCGTACCGCGCGATGCCCCCATACAAGCTCTCCGCCACCCGCTCCCGGTACTCCGGCTCGCTTAACTTCGCCGCGTCCTCGGGGTTCGTCACAAAGCTGATCTCCGCCAGGATCGACGGCATGTTCGCCCCGATCAGCACCACAAACGGCGCCTTCTTCACGCCGCGATCCTTCAACCCTGCATTCCCTTTGCGCAGCCCGGTATAGAGCGACTGATCCACATCGGCGGCCAGCTCGCGGCTCTCATCGATCTTGTCCTTCAGCGCAATCTTCTTCACCAGATCGCTCAGCTGGTTCACCCGCTGCGAGCTGATGGCGTTCTCGCGGCTGGCCACCTGCATCGCCTCCGGGTCGGAGGTGAAGTTCAGGTAGTACACCTCCACGCCGCGCGCGTCCTCGTCGGGCGAGCTGTTCGCGTGCACGCTGATGAACAGGTCCGCCTGCGCCTTGTTCGCGATGGCCGTGCGCGTCTCCAGCGGGATGAACGTGTCATCCGCTCGCGTGTACACCACCTCCGCGCCTAGCCGGTCATGCAGCAGCTTGCCCAGCCGCAGCGCCACATCCAGCACCACATCCTTTTCCTCCAGGCCGTCCGGACCCAGCGTGCCCGAGTCATGCCCGCCATGCCCCGCATCGATCACGATGCGCCCGATCTTCAGCCCGAGCGCCCGCATCAACGTGCTCTGCCCGTCGGCCGTGGGCGGCGCCGGCTGCGGCACGGGAGGCTGCAGCGGCGCGCTCCCGCCGGAGGGCTTCCTCACCGGCGTGGCCGTCCGATCCACCACCGGACCGGTCGTCGGCTGGGTCTTCGCCGTGATCACCCCCGGACCTTCGCTGACCGCGGCCACGTCTCGATTGTTCTCCGGCACCAGCGTGCTCACCGAGTTGGGCACCGGCTTGGCCGTGGTCGGCTTCACGCTCACCACCACCCGCGGCGGCGCCACCGCACCCGTCGTTCCGGTCACCGGCTCCCGCCGCTTCGGCGGCAGCCCAAAGCTCGCACTGCCATCCGTTACCGGCATCGGCGGCAGTGTCGAGCCCCCCGCCGCCGCTGCCGAAGGCGCGGTGCGCGTGACCGGTGCCGGGGGCTGCTCCGCCGGCACGGCCGCGCTCGGGGCTGGAGCCTCCGCCGCCGCGCTCTCCGCCTGCCTGGTCGTCGGGTTCGGCGCAGCCGCCTCGGTCGCCCCGCCCTGCGGCTGGCGTCCGTGTATGTCGATGATCAGCCGGTACGGATTGGGCAGCAAAAACGCCGAGTACTCGGCCACCGGCTGCACATCCAGGATGATTCGCGTCACATCCGGGCCCGACTGCGCCGCCCGGATTGTCTTCAGAAACCCATCATCCGTGATGGCAAAGCTCTTGCCCGCCAGCCCGGCGGCCAGCTTCGCTCCATGCAGATCGAAGAAGATGCGATCCGGGTTCTCCACCCGCGCCGCCTGGAACTGCACCTCATCGCCCAGGTCGATCGCCACCCGCGTATAGCTCGCTGTCGACCAGTGCCGGATGCCCGAGACCACCGCGGGCGCCGCCTCCGATCCCGCCTCGCGCGGCTCGTTCGTAGGACGGGCGGTCTCCACGGGGATGGGCACCACCGCGGCCGGCCGCCGCGCCCGCGACGGCTTCTCATAGTGCGATGAGCCCGCACTCGCACCGTCCGTCCCCTTGGCCTGACCGTCGGCCGTCTCTGGGCCGGTGTCCGTCGCCGACTGTGCTGCCGGCGCGCGACCCGTCGCTCCGGTTGCGGGAACGGCCGGTGCACGGTCCAACGCCTCGGAGCGCGCCGGCGCCCGCCCTCCCCGCGCCGCCGCGCTGCCCGGCTCCTGCTTGGAAGACCTGGGCAGAAAAACCCCAAAAACATCAGGCCGCACCCTATCGCGACTTTTCGCGCAAGGGTGCGGCCTGGAGGACGCTTCGGAAACGGCGGGTCTCACCAGCCGCGTCGGTCGT
>CAXTWN010000160.1:7421-7915 GCA_964248055.1 uncultured Acidobacteriaceae bacterium
GCTGCCCGGATACGTCTCCCGCAGCACCAGGCGAAGCTTGGCCGCCTCCGCCGGATCATTCACACCGGCAGGCCCCAGCAACTCCACCGCCTGCCCCAACCCCGGTGCGGCCAAGGAACTGGCCGGGTACGCCTTGGCCAGAAACTCATACTGCGCCGCCGCCGCCCGCAGGCTCTTTGGGTCGTGCAACACCCGTCCCTGCTCGGCTAGCAGCTCGGCGACCTGGTTTACCGCCTGGGGCGCATGGAGATCCGCCGGATCGTCGTGGTAGATGGCACGGAACGCGTCCATCACCCGGGCAAACTCGGCGCGGGTGTGCTCCTCGGCCGGCTTCGCCTCAAACGACCGTCGCGCCGCCAGCGCCGCAAGCCAGGAATCCTGGCCCGGCGACGGCGCTACGCCGGCCCTCGTCCCCGCGGCAGACGCGGCGATCGCCAGTCCGGTGGGCGCCGCGAAGCCTACACAAGCCACCACGCCCGCCAACCCCATGCGGC
>CAXTWN010000161.1:0-7211 GCA_964248055.1 uncultured Acidobacteriaceae bacterium
GCAGCCGGTCCCGGCATCGGCGACCGAAGCCGGCGGCAGCCTGGTGCAGGAGTACCTCCTGACCCTGAAGCGGCACCGCGTTGCTCTGTTGCTGTTCGCTTTGACCGGAACGCTGCTGGGGATCCTGATGGGCGCTGGAACCCTGCCCACCTACCAGACGCGCACCTCGTTGGACATACGGCCGTTGAACGGCGACTTCATGGACATGCGCTCGGTGGCGCCGACCGGTTCGAACACCCCGGCCGACGCAGACATGAACCTCCAAACGCAGATCCGGCTGCTGCAGAGTGACACCCTGCTCAAGATGACGGTCGATCACATCATGGGGGAGCCGCATCCGGCGGCCATCGATCGTGACGACTGGATCTCCCGCCTGCGCCGCGCGTTCCATCTGGGCGAGCCCGAGCCGATCCCGTACCGCGCGGCTCTCGAGGACGCCGCGCAGCACCTCAAGATCAAGCCGCTTGGGTTGACGCGGCTGGTAGAGATTACCTGCGAGTCCTGGGATGCGCAGACCGCGGCTACCTTCTGCAACAACCTGGTGTCCACCTATGAGGAGCAGGACCTTCAGGTGCGGAGCTCGGAGGCGACCAAGGTGAGCGGTTGGCTGACCCGGCAGGTGGCCGACATCCGGCAGCGCGTACAACAGACGCAGGCACAGCTGGACTCCGCCGTGGGCGGGAATGGTCTGCGCTTGAGCCAGGCCAACACCAGCGTCGGCGAGGAGCGCCTTCAGGCGCTGCAGGCCGAGGTGGTGAAGGCACAGGCGGACCGTATCGCCAAGGAGGCGGCAGCGGACGAGGACCGCGCCGCGGCTCCCGGAACGCAGCCCGACGCCATGGACAATCCGGCGCATCGCGCTTATGAACTGAAGCTTGCCGATTTGCAAAGCAAGCTCGCCGAGCTCGAGCCGCCGCTGACCGAGGAGAACCCCAAGATCAAGCAGCTCCGTTCGCAGATCCACGATGTGCAGGCGGGCCTGAAGGCGACCGAGACGACCAGCACCACGCGCGCAGGCAACGAGTTGGCGGCGGCGCGGCACCGCGAAGAGCTGCTGACCCTGACGTATAACGCGCAGCTGGCGAGCGTCTCTTCCGACCTGCAGCAATCTGCCAAAGTAAGCCTGCTTCGCAGCGAACTGGACTCCGAACAGCAGCTCTACCAGACGCTGCTGCAACGCGCTCGTGAGGCCGGCTTCGCTTCGGCCATGCAGGCGTCGACGATCCGCATTGTGGACCCGGCGCAGGTGCCGGATGCGCCGTTCGCACCCAAGCGCCTGACGGCTGCTGGAGTCGGATTACTGCTCGGCGCGATCTTTGGAACGGTGTTCTCGTTCTACCGCGAGCGTACAGAGAACGTCTTCCGCATGCCGGGCGAGGTAGTCCGGATGCTGGACGTCCAGGAGCTTGGGGTGATTCCGGCGGCAGCGATGCAGACGCGGGTCATCACCACGCCGGCCTCCATCAAGCTGCTGCGGGCTGACGCGGACCCGCAGACCGCCGCTCCTGCCAGCCCGTTGGCCATGGCGCACTGGGATGAGAAATTCTCCATCGCGGCCGAGGCCTATTCGAACGCCACCTTCTCGATCCTTCAGGCTGAGGCCGGGCGCAGCTCGCGCGCGTACGTGGTGTCAAGCCCCAAGGTCGGGGAAGGCAAGACCACCATCACGTCCAATCTCGGCGTAGCGCTCAGCAAAGCCAAGCTGAAGGTGGTGCTGATCGACGGCGACATGCGCCGGCCCAGCCTCGGGAAGGCGTTCGGTATGTCGAACAGCCCGGGTCTGCGCGACTTCCTGCGCGGCAAGCTGGACCCCTCGGAGCTTGTGCAGGCCGGGTTCTTACGCGAAACCGGGTTTGCAAACCTTTCCGTGATGACGGCCGGGGAGGGCGAGGAAGACAGCGTGGAGTTGCTCAATACCCAGCGCATGCCCGAGCTGCTGACAGCTCTGGCCAAGCAGTTCGATGTGGTCCTGATTGACACGCCACCGGCGCTGCACATGGTGGACACGCGCATCATGGCGCGGGAGTGCGACGGCGTGATTCTCGTCGTACGAGCGGGCGTGACCACCCTGGACGAGGCCGCGAATGCGCGTGACTTGTTCGATCGCGACGGGGTCCATCTGATTGGCACGATCCTGAACGACTTCAACCCCTATGCGCAGGGGCATGGGCGGTACTACAAGGCGTACCAGCAGTACGGCAGTCGGGACGGAGGGTCCGGTAAGGCGGTCACCGCGGCATGAGTTCCTCTGTCACGGCGCTTGCGCCGGTGCCGGATGCGGGTTCTCCGGAGACGCTGCTCTCGGGCGATCCGAATCCGCAGAACGCGGCGCCCGTAACCGAACCTGTGCCTTTGCCGGGAAGCTCCGCCGAGATCCCGGCAGAGGTCAAGCGGCACGTTCTGAGCGGAACATCTGCCTATGGGGCCAGCGTCGCTCTCGAACGAGGGGCCGGGTTCCTCGCCAACATCCTGGCGGCGCGGCTGGGTGGGGCGCAGACCTTTGGCGCGTACTCGCTGGCGGTGAGTACGGCCAGCCAGATCTCCACATACGCCGCCAGCAATATCGGCGCGACCGCCGCACGGTTCTCGGGAAAGTACCCGAAGGGATCGGCCGACTATCCGAGCCTGATGCGGGCTCTGGCGGTGGTCTCGCTGGTGTCGGCGGTCGTGTCCTCCCTCGGACTCTGGTTCGGTGCCGGACCCATCGCTCACCTGCTCGGCAAGGACAATCTCAGGACGCTTCTGCGCTGCGCGTGGGTGTCGGCCGCAGGCGTCCTGCTACTGGAGTGCACACGAGGATTTCTTGTCGGCCAGCGCTTTGTGGCGGCCCTGCTCAGCATGTCGCTCACGGTGGGGGCGGGCATGGTGTTTCTGCTGCCGTATGCGGCACACCGGCACTCGCCTGCGCTCATGGTCGAGCTCCAGGGTGGGGTGGCGCTGGCGGCGGTGGCCCTGTGCTGGCTCTTGGGGCGGCGCTTCGGCTGGCGAACCGGCACGGAGCCTCGGAACGGACAGCCATTTGGCCGGGTGCTGCGAGAGATCTGGGGCTTTGGTTTTGTGCAGCTTGCGGGTGTGGTCGGCTCAAATCTGGCCGGGTGGTGGGCAACCGCGCTGGTGGCACGCGCAGACACCAGCCTCGTACAGATGAGCTTTCTGACTATTGCCAGCCAGCTGCGCAATCTGGCCAGCCTGCCGCCAAGCTTGCTGACGGAAGGAAGCTATGCGGTGCTGGCCGATCCCACGCATGAGCACACACAGACACCGCAACGCGTGATGGCATTATGCTGTTTTGCGGCGCTGAGCCTGTCGGTGTTGCTGGGCGGCGCGGCGATGGTTCTTCTTCCCTGGGCGCTGACGCTCCTGTACGGCAAGAGCTATGGAGCCGCGGGGGCGGCGGTTGCCGTCGCCCTGGCCACTGCGGTGGCTCATATGGGCACAGCGCCGGCGGCGGCGCGGCTCACCATCGTGTCCATCCGCGCAACCGCGGTCATCAATACCCTGTGGGCGATCTTTGTCGCGACCGCGGCGACGCTGGTGCTCTTGCGCGGTGGCGGTGCCTGGCGCGCCATGACGATTTACTTCTCTGCCCACGTCCTGTCCTCCTTTCTAACGCTTGCGGTACTGCGCCGCCGCGACCACCTTCCCAAGGGTCTGTTCGGGTTGTTCGGCTTCTGTGCGGCAAGCATCGGAGTCCTGGCCGCGCTTTCGCTTTGGCGCGGGTTGCAGGGCCCCACCGGCACGCTGACGGCAGGGATGCTGCTTCTACTTGCTGGAACGGTTGTTGGTCTTTACTGGTTTGGCCGGCGCCACAACTGGCTGCCGCCGCGTTCTTTGTTCGTCCGGCTCTTCGCCAAGCTGCCTTTGTGGCTTCAGGTGGGGGTGAGCCGTGTTTGAGTTCATGCTCTTCGCTGCCGTGGCGATCGCAGTGCTAGGGGTCGTCGCAGCCTTCGACGGCAGCCGGGACGTCTTCCACCCCCTCATCTTCATCGGCCCGATGCTGGCCTTCCTGTACGGCTGGATGCCCTGGAAGCTCCTTCAGCAGGACGGTCTGTCCCGCTTCTTCGACACCGACCAGCTCCAGTCCGTGCAGTTGCTGAATGTGCTGGGCGTGCTTGCCTTTGTGGGGGCATGTCTTCTGGTGGGCACACGGGTGAGGCGCCCAGCCGGGCCGGCGAAGCCGTTGTCGCCCCGTGTCGTCGACCGGCTCCTGATCGGCGGCGGCTTGGTGGGCGGTCTCGGACTGAGCTTCTGGACGATCACGATCGTCAACGTAGGCGGCTTTCGGCAGGCCTTCAGCACCTCCTACTCCGGCGGTTGGGATCCCAGCGGGTATGTGCGCGATGGCAGCCTCTTGCTGCTGGTCGGGGTGCTCTTCGCGCTGACGGTGCTCTCCTCGGGTGGACCGCGTCTCGTCGCGCTGATCGAGGTGCTGGCCTTTGGACTTCCGTGGATTACCACGGCCGTGCTGATGGGGCGGCGCGGACCCACATTCGCGCTTTCGATTGTGGTGCTCATGGGCTGGTACTTCAACCGTGCCAAGAGGCCGCCGTTGCTTGCCATCGGTGTAGGCGGGCTGTGCCTGGGGTGGCTGGTGCTGTTTCTGGTCACCAACCGCAGCAATCTTTACCTCGGATCCGACTTTCAGATGAAAGAGGACGTGGGCAGCATTGTAGACACACCCGACACCGGCAATGAGTTCATCTACGGTACGGGAACGGTGCTCAGCTCCCAGCGACGGGATCACTACTTCTGGTTGCGGCGCTATCTGGCCGAAGTCCTGGTGCGCCCGATCCCCAGCGCGATCTGGCCGACCAAATATGAAGACTTCGGCGTTCCGGAGCTGCTCTACAACGCCGGAACCGGCGAGGGCTTCGGGGACACCCTGGGCTGGGTGGGCGCACCGGGATCCGCACCCGGCATCGTCGCGGATCTCTGGGTAGAAGTTTGGTGGTTCGCCATCCTGGCAATGGCCCTGCTTGGCTGGGGCTACGGCACCGTTTGGAAGAAGGCAGTCACGCTTGGCGGGGCTTGGTCAACGCAATACGTGATTTTAAGTTGTTTGTCGATCTATCTGGTGATGCAGACCATGGAGGCTGTTATCTTTCGCAGCCTGATGCTTTCTATCCCTGCGTGGCTGGTATGGCGCTGGGCGGAGGCCCCGACGCGGGAGCGGGTGCGTGCCCGGCTGATCGCGGGCCGTCTGCACCGAGGTCCGCGGCGTCGGCGGTTCGCCCCGGCGATGGAGTCGTCTGTCGCTTCCGCGGAGGTGAGCCATGTCTAGTATTCGCCCGGGCGGTTCCTGCGAGGTCGCGGTGATCTGGATCGACTGGTATGCGTACCATGTGGCCCGTTTCACCGGCCTGAACAGCACGCCCTCCCTCACGGGCCGAGTCGCGGGTATCGAGCTCGTTAGCGGGGTGGGCGTTCATCCGGGGCTCCGCTTTCGGGAAGAGTTGCCGGGCGAACTGGCAATCGAGACCTTGATGCCCGGCGTGAGCTGGAGCGAGGCAAGCAAGGTGCGGCTGGCGATCTTGCTTTGGAAGCGGTTGAACGTCCTGCGACCGCGGGTCGTTCTGGTGCCGGGGTACTACACCCTTCCCGCGATCGCGGCCGCGCTGTGGGCAAGGCTTCACCGCCGTGCCAGCGTGTTGATGACCGAAAGCACGGCCTTCGATCACCGCCGGCATCTTGGCCGAGAGCTGCTGAAGCGGACGATCCTGCGCACCCTGTTCAGCTGGGCCATCACGGGCGGCAAGGCACACGTCCGGTACCTGGACCAGCTCCGGTTTCCGAAGGAACGCATCACCGGCTGCTATGACGTGGTGAACAACGAGGAAATTCGCAGCGGGTGTGCGTTGATCCGCGAAGAAAGAAGCGCGCACGAAGGCGCCGCACCGTACTTCCTGTTTGTAGGAAGGCTGGCGGAAGAGAAGAACGTCGAGGGGCTGCTGGCAAGCTGGACAGCGTACCGCCAGGCCGGTGGTCGGTGGCCTTTGGTCCTGGCGGGGGATGGGCCGCGACGAGCAGGGTTGGAGGCTCAGGTGCGATCCGCAGGCCTGACGGACGAGGTGCGCTTCACGGGATTGAAGAACTCACGTGAACTGATCCCGCTTTACGCCGACGCAGGATGCTTTGTGTTGCCGAGCAAACGCGAGCCCTGGGGCCTGGTGGTGAACGAAGCCATGGCTGCCGAACTGCCCGTGCTGGTCTCGCGCCGCTGCGGCTGTCGCGAAGACCTTGTGGCCGAGGGAGAGAACGGCTACTCCTTTGATCCGGCGGGCGCGGGTGCACTGACCGATCTGCTGCACCGCATGGAGCAGCTCTCCCCGGAACGACGCACGCGGATGGGCGAGCGCTCAGGAGAGATCATTGCGCGGTACACCCCGCGCGGCTTCGGGCGCGCGGTCGCCTCCATTGTCAGAAGTCATCACCGTGCGAGCAGATTGCATCTGCTGCCAGAGGCGGTGCAATGAGTGCGACCTTGTCGCTGCCTATGGCGGGGCCGGTGAAACACCCGGCTCCGCAGGCGCGCTGGCTCTCGGTGGTCAGCCACACGGACCCGCGCTACGGGGGCCTGAGCAGCGCTGTTCCGCGAAGCGGACGGGCAGTGAGCGCAGGGGGTCCGTACCAGGTCTCGCTGGCTGCCTTCTGTGCGCCGGGCGAGGAAACCCGCCCCGAAGGGTACGACGAAGGGACGCTCAGCTTCTGGCCCACCTCCCGGGTCGCGTGGCTGCGCGACAGAGAGTTGCGTGATCGGTTCGCGCGCATGGTCAGGAGCGCGGAGGGCGTGCACATTCATGGTCTTTGGGAGGCGAGCACCGCGGTCGCGAGCCGGACAGCGCGCAAGGCGGGCAAGCCCTACCTTGTGTCCGCACACGGCATGCTTGAACCATGGGCGCTCGCCAACAAGCGGTGGAAGAAGAAACTCTACGGGCTGCTTGTGGAACGGAAGATCGTCGCGAGAGCGGCCTGTCTTCACGCGTTGACCACCACCGAAGCGGCGCAGTATCGCAGCTTCGGGGCAAAGTGTCCGATCGCCGTGATCTCAAACGCGGTTGAGGTGCCGGAGCAGCTTTCGGCAGAGCTGTTTCTCAACGCGCATCCGGAACTTCGGGACAAACGGGTCGTGCTGTTCCTCGGCAGGCTGCACCCTAAAAAAGGACTTGATCTTCTTGTGGATGCCTGGGCTCGGGTCTGGCCACCTCACCCCG
>CAXTWN010000161.1:7221-7852 GCA_964248055.1 uncultured Acidobacteriaceae bacterium
GGCTCATCTTGTGCTGGCGGGCCCGGATTCTGAGAACACGGCCGCGAGACTGGCGGTCGCCGTGGAGCGACACAATCTCGGGCGCTGTGTCACCTTCGTTGGCATGCTGGACGCGCCGAACAAGTGGAGCGCCCTGGCGGCGGCCGAGTGCTTTGTGCTGCCGTCGTTTTCCGAAGGATTGAGTATGGGCATCCTCGAGGCGCTCGGGGCCGGTGTTCCGGTGATCGTGACCAGGACCTGCAATATGCCGGAGGTCACCCGGGAGGGCGCGGGCTGGGAGATCGAGCCGGAGGTCGGCGCGCTGGCCGAGGCTCTCGGACAGATGCTCGACCACGATCCGGAGGAGAACAGCATCGCTGGGCGACGGGGCGCTGCCCTGGTTACCACTAGGTATAACCCTCGACATATAGCGCAGGTGACCACAGAGGTTTACGAATATGTAGCTGGGGGCATCCCACCAAGAAACGTTCTGTTGTTATGAAAGCGATGAGTTTGGTTCAACTTAGGAGCTACGATAACTCGTGGTACGACCCAGGAGGGTCGTTTGCCAAGCGCATCCTTTGGATGCTGCTGGGGCAATCCTGTTTTGCGACCAAGTGGCTGCCGTCCTCCGGCATGCGCGTTGCATTAC
>CAXTWN010000162.1:0-7851 GCA_964248055.1 uncultured Acidobacteriaceae bacterium
TAGTGCGGCTGCCGGGCAAAATGCGGGGGTCTCTCCGCTGCGCGAACGAGGAAGCCGTTCGCTTCTGTTGAGATGAGCCTCGGTTCCGACGCAGAGCAGCTTAGCCGCCGGGGTGAAAGGTCTTTTGCTGGCTCATGGTGTTGCCGTCGCCCGGCTGCAGGTTGCGGAAGACCACCGTGGAGAGCACGGTCAGTACGCCCAGCGAGAGCAGCGCCTTGTGGACGCCGTGGATCATCTCGACGGGGTTGGACTGAGCGTCTTGGGGAACGAAGAACACGGTGGTGAGGCCGGCGATGGCCACGCCGAAGCTGATCGACATCTGCTGCATGGTGCTGGCGATGGAGCTGGCCGAGCTGGTCTCTTCCTCCGTGGTGTCGGCGTAGACCAGCGTATTCATGCTGGAGTACTGCAGCGACGTAAAGGCGCCGTAGAGGAACGCGAGCAGCACAATGAGCCAGACGGACGTGTGCAGGCCGATGGTGGCGAAGAGCGCCAGCAGGAAGCCGAGGACGACCGTGTTGGAGATGAGGACGCCGCGGTAGCCGAGCCGCGCGAGCAGGCGGGGCATGATGAGCTTCATGCTCATTGCAGCCATGGCCTGGGGCATGATCAAAAGCCCGGACTGAACCGGCGTATAGCCCAGGCCGACCTGGTACAGCAGGGGCAGAAGAAACGGCACGCCGCCGATGCCCAGACGGGTGAAGAAGCTGCCGCTGACGGCGGAGCGGAAGGTGCGAATCCTGAAGAGCTTGAGCTGCAACAACGGGAACGCAAGAGACTTTGCGTGAAGCCAGTACCCGGCAAGCAGGGCGAGCGAAAGGAGCAGTAGACCAGAGATTTCACGGGCGCTGAGTGTGTGCTCGCCGAAGACCTCCAGCACATAAGAGAGCAGCGCGATGCCGGAGCCGGAGAGGATGAGGCCAACGGCATCCAACGGGTGGGTGGTCTCTTCGCGGAAGTCGGGCAGGTGCAGGTAGACCAGGAAGAGCCCCAGCAGGCCGATGGGGATGTTCAGGAAAAAGATGAAACGCCAATGGAGATAGCGCACGATGAGGCCGCCGGCGATAGGGCCGAGCATGGGCGCGACCAGCGCCGGGATCGAGACGAAACTCATGGTGCGGAGGAGGTCGGACTTCGCGAAGGAGCGCACCAGCGTCATGCGGCCCACGGGCACCATCATGGAGCCGCCGATGCCTTGGAGGACACGGCAGGCGACCAGCAGATGGATGTTGCTGGAGATGCCGCAGAGAAACGAGCCCAGGGTGAAGATCCCGATCGCGGCGGCGAAGACGCGGCGGGTGCCAAAGCGGTCCGCGACCCAGCCGCTGATGGGGATGAAGACCGCAAGGCTCAGCGTGTAGGTGGCCAGCACCGCCTTCATGCTGAGAGGCGCCACGTGGAGCGCGCCGGCGATGGCGGGAACGGCGGTGTTAAGGATGGTGGTGTCCAGCGACTCCATGAAGAAGGCGACCGCGACCAGCCAGGGCAGCAGCCGCTTGCTGTCCGGGGAGAGGCCGGATCCGGCTGCAGAAGCCGGGACTGGAAGGGTGTCATTCATAGCAACAAAACGGAACACGTGCAGCACGCGGGAAAGCTCAGCGGATGACACCTCTGGCGAGGCCTGGGAAGGGGTTGTCGAGGCTGGGGCTCTGCGCGGTGAAGGGGAGGGCGCCGTCCTCGGTGATGAGCATGCAGTCTTCCAGGCGGATGCCGAACTTGCCCTGCAGGTAGATGCCGGGTTCGTCGGAGAAGGTCATGTTGGGTTGAAGCTTCGCCGTGTTGCCGCCCACGAGATACGGCCACTCGTGCATGTCCAGGCCGATGCCGTGGCCGAGGCGATGGTAGAAGACCGTGTACCCGGCACCGTAGCCGGCGTCGGCGATGAGCTTGCGCGCGGCGGCGTCGACCGACTGCATCTCGACGCCCGGTTTGGCAGTGGCGAGCGCCATGGTCTGGGCCTGGCGCACGGTGTCGAAGACCTTGCGCTGGGCGTCCGTGGGCGTGCCCAGGACGAAGGACCGGGTGATATCGGAGGTGTAGCCCTCGACGGTGCAGCCATCGTCAAGCATGACCATCTCGTGCTCGTGGATGATCTGCGGCTTGCTGGAGCCATGGGGCACGGCGGTGTTGGGGCCAACGTTGCAGGTGGCGTCGCCGTGTACGCCGCAGCGCGCATACGCGGTGCTGATGAGCTCTTCAAGATGATGGTTCGTGTCGCCGGGATTGGCGGAAAGATAGACGGCGCGGTAGACGTCCAGGGTGATCTGATTGGCGAGGCGAAGGCAGGCGATCTCGGCGGGGGACTTGATGCTGCGGCAGCCGGCGGTGACCGGGGTGGCGGACGCGATCTTGAGCGCCGGACAGGCCCTGGCGATCGCGTTGGCGAAGGCGAACTGGGTGTGCTCTTCGAGCCCGAGGGTGCCGGTGGTGATGTTCACCTCCGCGAGCGCGCGGCGCAGGATGGTGTAGGGATCTTCGTTCTCGTTCCAGAGATACGTGAGCGTGGTCTCGTGCTCCGGAAAGTGGGGCTGCAGCTCGAGGTAGCGGTCGCGCTCCAGCGCAGGGCAGACCACGAACGGGGCAGCGGACTGCGGCAGGACGTAGGCGAAGAGGCGCTCGGACTGGTACCAGTGGGCGCCGGTGAAGTAGAAGAGTGAGGCGCCCGTGGTGATGAGGATGGCGTCCAGGCCGTTGGCCTTCATGAGCTCGCGGGCGCGGTCCAGCCGGGCGTTGCGTTCCTCCAGGGTGATGGGCTTGACGGCGGCCGTGCGGTCGGTGAGCGCGAGGATGGGTGCCGGGAGGGTGACGTCTCCGGCGGGGGCGCTGGGATGTTGCTGGGCATGGAGGCTGAGCGCGGGCGCGGTGGCGGCTGCGGTGAGCAGAAAACGGCGGCGGGAGAGCATGAGGCGATTGTAGGGGCGCATTGGCCCATCGGAGCAAACAGCGTATCCCTGCGGGATGGCGAGGCAGTAAGACTCGACGGGTCCGTTGATGGCGGCGTGGCGTGCCACGGTGCTATGTTCGGGGCTGAAGCGGACGTCCCGGAGAACTCCGGCGGGAGAGCGATGTGGAACGGGTGACGATTGAACAATGGGCCGCCGGGAGCGCGCATCCGGAGCTGAGCGATGTGTTTCGGGCGATCGCGGAGGCCGGGGCAAAGATTGCGGCGAAGATCCGCATCGCGGGACTGGACGGGATCTATGGCGCGGCCGGCGCGACCAACGTGCAGGGCGAGCAACAGCAGAAGCTGGATGTCTTCGCGAACGAGATCCTGACGGGGTTTCTACGCCACTGCCTGAACGTGGCCGGCGTGGTAAGCGAAGAGGATGACGCGCCGGTGGCGTTTGAGCACGTGAGCAGCGAAGGGGAGCGGTATGTGCTCAGCTTCGATCCGCTGGATGGCTCTTCGAACATCGATGTGAACGTGAACGTGGGAACGATCTTTGGCGTCCGGGTATTGCCGGAGGGCAGTTCGGACCTTGCAGCAGCGGTGCTGCGGCCGGGCACAGAGCAGGTCGCCGCGGGCTACATCGTGTATGGGCCGTCGGTGGTGTTTGTAGCGACGGTGGGCGATGGCGTGGCCGGATTCACCCTGGAGGATACGGGCGAGTTTCTGCAGAGCGCCGAGCAGATGCGGATGCCGGAGCAGGGCATCTACTACTCGGCCAACGAGGCGAATGCGGAGAGCTGGCCCGCGGGCTTTCGGGAGTACATCCCGGCACTGTTGCGGGGCGAGCTGGGCGGCAAGCCATACAGTTCGCGCTATGTGGGAAGCCTGGTGGCGGACTTCCATCGCACGCTGCTGAAGGGCGGTGTCTTTTTCTACCCGCCGACAGACAAGGCGCCCAAAGGCAAGCTGCGCTTGCAGTATGAGGCCAATCCGCTGGCCATGATCGCCGAGGCCGCCGGTGGTGCGGCGACGACCGGGACGGAGCGGATCCTGGGGGTGGAGCTGAAGGACATCCATGGGCGCGTGCCGCTGGTGGTGGGCGGCAAGCGCGAGGTGGAGCTGTTACAGCGGCTAGTGCGCGAGGCGCAGGGGTGAGCCTGGGGGACACAAGCACGAGGGTGGCTGAGCGGCTGTACTACGACTCGCCCGCGCTCCACTTTCGGGCGCGTGTGACGGACATCCGGCTGGTAGCTACGGAGCGCAAGGAGAGTGGCGCAAAGGAGCAGCTCTGGCAGGTAGCGCTGGACCGGACGGCGTTCTATCCCGAGAGCGGTGGGCAGCCATGGGATACGGGTGTGCTGGTCGCCACGGCACGCAGCGGGGCGACGCTGGAGGTGACGGTCGAGCGTGTGGAAGAGGACGAGGCCACGGGTGAGGTGTGGCACTTTGTCCGCAAGCCGTTGGTGGAAGGCACGGAGGTCGAGGGGCGCGTGGACCCCGAGCGCCGGCGCGATCACATGCAGCAGCACTCCGGCCAGCATCTCCTCAGCGCGGTGATCCTGGAACGGCTCCGGGCACGAACGGTGAGTTTCCATCTGGGCGCGGAGAGCTCGACCATTGACCTGTCGCTGCCGGAGGGCGTCACGGGTTTCGGCGCGGGCGAACTTGAGGCCGTCGAGGCCGAGGTAAACCGGTTCATCTTTGAGGATCGGCCGCTCCTGCCGCGCTGGCACACGCGTGCGGAGGCGGAGGCGATGCTTCTGCGCGGAGAGCTGCGCAAGCTGCCGGATCGCTTGGGGCCAATGCGCGTGGTCGAGATGGGTGGCGTCGAGTTCAACGCCTGTGGCGGAACGCATGTGGCCTCGACGGGGGCTATCGGCGGACTGCTGCTGCGGCGCACCGAAAAGGTGAAGCAGGGATGGCGTTTGGAGTTCGTTTGTGGGCTGCGGGCGGTGCGGGCGGCGCGCCGGGACTACACCGCCCTGAGCGCCGTGGCTGGCGCGTTGAGCGTAGGGACGGCCGATGTGCCGGGCCGTATTGCGGCGTTGCAGGAGGAGAGCCGAGCGGCAGCGAAGGACCGGCGCGCGCTGCTGGAAGAGTTGGCTGTGGCGAAGGCGACGGAACTGCTGGCCGGAACGGCCGGGGCTTCGATAGTACAAGCGGTTCTGGCAGGCAAGCCGGTGGAGTTCGCGAAGCGGATTGCTTCCACCGTCGCGGCTGCTGGGCGGCGCGCGGTGGTGGGGACGACCGAGGGGGATGCGGGTTCGGTTGTGCTGGTGGTGCCTGCGGCGTCGGGCCTGCATGCGGGCAACGTGCTGCGTGAGATCTTGGCCGCACGGGGCGCGCGCGGCGGCGGAGCGGCGGAGCTGGCGCAGGGTGTTTGCCGGGCGGATCAGGTGGGAGAGCTGATGGCGGCGCTCCTTGCGCGGCTTGGTTGAACTATGCGGTTCTAGTGGACGAGCAAGGATGACCTCCTCTGCAACGAGCCCATATGCTGGGGTGCGTTCGACGCAGGTTGCCATGCCGTGCTAGTGCCACGCCTGTCTAGTTGCCGTCGCACCTGTGGGACCGCTGCGGCGCCAACCAGTACCCTAGAACGGTGAGTTTGTTTTGTGATGTCGCCTTGCCAGTGCCGCTGGATCGCGGTTTCACCTACAGCCTGAACGGGCTGGATGTGCAGGTAGGAGCGCGCGTGCTCGTGGCCTTTGCGGGGCAGCGGCTGGTGGGCGTCGTGACCCGGGTGCATGATGAGCCCTTGCCGGTCGAGGTCGACCTGAAGCCCGTGGAACGGGTGCTGGACGAGGCGGCGCTGCTGCCGGCCGAACTGATGGCGCTGGGTCGGTGGGTGGCGGAGTACTATTGCGCGCCGCTGGGCGAGGTGCTGCGCGGCATGGTGCCGCTGGGCGCGGAGGTGCGGCGGCGATGGGTGTACCGCATCGCCGAGGCTGGGCGGCGGGTGCTGTACGAGGGCGCCGCCAAGGGGTCGTCGCGGCGGTCGAAGCTGAGCGTGGAGGAGCAAAACCGGCAATACGCAGTGCTGAATTTCCTGGAGTCGGGCGAGCCGGCGAAGCTCCCTGCGCTGCGCAGTGCGACCGGGGCGAACAAGGCGCTGCTGGACGCCATGGCGAAGAAGCGTTGGCTCGTGCGGGAGCCGCTCGCGGAGGCTCGGGATGCCCGGCGAGTGGAGACCATGGCGGTGCTGGTGGAAGGTGGAGCAGGGCACAGTGAACAAGGTTCAGGGTCCAGCGCCCAGGGTCCAGGCATCGGGGCGCAGGGCACGGAGTACGGCGATCGGTCGACAGGGGCATTTGCGGGGCAGAGTGATGGGCGGCGGTTGCCGAAGCTGAATGAAAATCAGCTGGCGGTGATGGCGGAGCTGGCCGGTGCGGGCGGACGGGCTCGGGTGCGGGAGTTGCAGGCGCGGTTGGTGCGCGCGGGGGTGCCGGAGTCGACGCTGGGCACACTGGTGCGGCGGAACCTGGTGCGGCTGGAAGAGACTCCGCAAGCCTTCAACCTGACCGGGTTAGGGAATGGAGCCGGCAAGCGGTTCGCGCATGAGCATCTGCTGAATGAGGCGCAAACGGAAGCGCTGGCAGCGATCTCTGTAGCCATGGGGAAGGGCGGGTTTCAGCCGCACCTGCTGTTTGGCGTGACGGGGTCGGGCAAGACTGCCGTGTATGTGGCGGCGATGCAGCGCGTGCTGGCGGCGGGACGCAGTGCGCTGCTGCTGGTGCCGGAGATCGGGTTGACGCCGGCAACGGCGGCGCAGATGGTAGCGGCCTTTAGGGGCGAGGTGGCGCTGCTGCACTCCCAGCTGACGCCGGATGAGCGGGCGGAGCAGTGGCACCGGATCCGGCGCGGAGAGGCGCGGGTGGTCGTGGGGACGCGGTCGGCGGTATTTGCGCCCTTGCAGGATCTGGGGTTGATCGTGGTGGATGAGGAGCACGATGCGAGCTACAAGCAGGAGGAGACGCCGCGCTACCATGCCCGCGATGTGGCGGTAATGCGGGGCAAGCTTGCGGGCTGCCCGGTGGTTCTTGGGTCGGCGACGCCGTCGCTGGAGAGTTGGCACAACGCGGAACAGGGCCGGTACCAGCGTCTGGAGATGCTGACGCGGGTGGCGGATCGGCCCCTGCCGGTGGTGGAGACCATCGACATGCGGGAGGAGTTTCGAGCCACGGGGCAGGAGCAGCTGTTCTCCCGGCAGTTAGTTGAGGAGACGCAGGCGACGCTCGATCGCGGCGAGCAGGTGATCATCCTGCTGAACCGGCGCGGGTACAGCTTTGTGGTGATGTGCCGGAGCTGTGGGGAGAAGATCGAGTGTGAAAACTGTGCGATCTCGCTTACGTTCCATAAGCCCGGGGATGAAAGGGAGTTGCAGGGACCGGCGCGCGTGGGCACACGGCTGGAGTGCCACTACTGCGGCTATCGGCGCGGGGTGCCGGAGACCTGTCCCAAGTGCGAGAGTGAGCACCTCTTCTATCTCGGCGCGGGATCGCAGCAGGGCGAGGAACGTCTGGCGGAACTGTTTCCGGGGGCGCGGCTGGGACGCATGGACCGGGACACGGTGCGCACACGCGGCGACATGGAACGGTTGCTGGAACGGCTGCATTCGGGCGAGATCAACCTGCTGGTGGGCACGCAGATGATCGCCAAGGGGCACGACATCCACGGGATCACGCTGGTGGGCGTGGTGGGGGCGGATTTTGCCCTGGGACTGCCGGATTTTCGAGCGGCGGAGCGGGTCTTTCAGCTGCTCACGCAAGTGAGTGGGCGCGCGGGCCGCGGCGAGCTGCCAGGGCGAGTGCTGGTGCAGAGCTACCAGCCGGACCACTATGTGCACCGGTATGCCAGAGAGCATGATTTTCCGGGATTTGCGGCGCGGGAGATGTACTTTCGGCGCGGGGCGCGGTACCCGCCGGTGTCGGCGCTGGCGAACGTGGTGGTGCTGAGCGAAAGCA
>CAXTWN010000163.1:0-7795 GCA_964248055.1 uncultured Acidobacteriaceae bacterium
GCTTGTACCAGTTCAGCAGCGAACCCGGCTCCGTGCTCTCGGTTTGCACATTCACCGTCGTGTAATCGGGCGCAACCGGAAGCCAGGTGCGAGGGTTTGTCGAGAAGCCCGCCTGCGGTCCAGGGGTCCACTGCATGGGGGTGCGCTCACCGTCACGGCCCTTCTCCCTGGGCCAACCTGTAATGCCGATCGGGTCCTTCACCTCTTCTCTGCGCTTGGGCACGGTCGTCGGCATACCGATCTCCGCGCCGTAGTACGTCAATGCCGTAGAGCGGGTGGTCAGCAGCACCGCCGCGATCGTCTTGGCGATGGCCACGTCATGCACCCCATCACCAAACCGGTCGATCGACCGCGTGTTGTCGTGGTTGTCAAACACCAGCAGCGGCTGCGAGCCGTGTACCTGCGTCTCCACCTCGGTCACATACTGCCGCAGATAGCGCGCGCTCAGCGTCTCTCCCGCTCCGAAGCCCACCAGCATATCCATGGGCAGCTGCAGCTCGTTATGTGCCTCGCCGCCGTACCACTTGTCCAGCTCCAGGGTGTTGGGCAGATACGTTTCTCCGATCAACACGCGATCTCCCGGATACTTCGCCACCATCGCGCGCATGCGGCGGATCACGTCATGCACCTCGGGCAGGTTGTCCGTGTAGATGGTGTGCAGATTCGGGTCGCCCTGCGCGTTCACGCCGCCTGTTTCGGGCTCATTCCGCAGTTGCGCATCTTCAAACAGCTCAGGAATCGCGTCCAGCCGGAATCCCGCCACGCCCCGATTTAGCCAAAACTGCATCACTCCGAACATCGCCTTCTCGACTGCTGGATTGCGCCAGTTCAGGTCAGGCTGTTGCTTATAGAACTTGTGGTAGTAAAACTGCTTGCGCGCCGGCACCCACTCCCAGCCCGATCCGCCGAAGAGCGACTCCCAGTTATTCGGCGGCACCATACCCTCATGTTGAAACCGCTTCTGATATGCCGTAACGCCGGGCGTGTTTGCGGGCAAGCCATCATTCCAAACATACCAGTCGGCCTTGGCGTTGTTCCGCGAGCTTGCGCTTTCTATGAACCACTGGTCCTTGTCCGAGGTGTGGTTCAGCACCATGTCGAGCACGATGCGTATACCCCGCGCCTTCGCCTCACCCTGCAAGCGGTCGAAGTCCGCCAGCGTGCCGTACTGCGAATCCACGTTCTCGTAGTCCGAGATGTCATAGCCGAAGTCCACCTGCGGCGACGGGTACATCGGCGCAATCCAGATCGCATCCACGCCCAGCCCTTGCAGATAGCCAAGCCGCTGCGTGATGCCCTTCAGATCGCCGACGCCATCGCCGTTGGAATCCTGAAAGCTACGCGGGTAGATCTCGTACACCAGGGCGTGTTTCCACCAGGTGGCGTCCACGCTCGCCTTGGACGCGACCGCAAGGTCAACGCCGGCCCCTGCACTTTGCGCCCACATGGGCACGGCAACGGTTATGGAGCCAAAAACCTTCAGCAAGCTCAGCCGTCGACGCCAACCGACCATAGATAGCCATCTCCATCAGGGCGATGCCCGGCGAACGTAGCACCTGGCCACATTCGCTGTTGAGCATCTTATGGCACAAACCCCGAAGACGTCTTCTAGAGCGCCAAAGCCATTTCCACGCAAGAAACCCGCCGGCGACCGGCGGGTTTTCAAAAAATCTGGCGGAGAGTGAGGGATTCGAACCCCCGATAGCCTTGCGACTATGTCTGATTTCGAGTCAGGTGCATTCAACCGGGCTCTGCCAACTCTCCTGAGTACCGCGGCGAAGCTGCAAAACAGCCCCCGCCCGGCCCTCTCAGTTTACCTCAAACGGTCACATGGCCGGACTCGCCCACCGGCACGGATCCGCCCGTCGCGGCGGCGAGGGCATACTTCGCATACCGCACCATCCTGCTGCTTGAAGCCTCCCAATAGTCGCCTTCGCTGACATCGACGCGCAACACCGCAATCTCCGGGTCATCTTCGCCGTCCGGGAACCATGCCTTATACATGCTGTTCCAAAGCTCATGAATCTTCGCTCGATCCTGGCTCACACTGGCGCGTCCCTTCAGCGTGATGAACTTGCCATCTGCGGGCTCGGCGAAGGTCAACGTGACATGCTGGTCTTCTTGCACCTCCTCCACCTTCTCCGAAGTGGAGCGCGTCAGAAACCAAAGCGTGCCTTCAAACGGCGTGTTCTGCAGGGCCATCGGCCGCGCATCGATCGATCCATCCTTCCCCACGGTCGTCATCATGCAAATGTGAATGCCCTTGACCAGCTCCGCGACCTTGGTGCGCGCCTCCGCGCCGCCCAGCTCGTGATAGTCCTTCGCATGCTTGTCGTTCGCTTCGCTCATTCGTCCTCCGTAAGCCTCTTGCTTGTACCCTTTGCCAAGCTCTTAGGATGCACGGGCGCACCTCCGGATTTGCATCCCCGCTTTCCCCCTTCCGTACCTCAGCGGGGCGTGTACCGTAGTGCCATGGCCGTTCGCCTTCGTCTTGCCTTCGCTGCGCTGCTGCTCGCTTCCACACACGCTCCGGCTCTTCGCGCGCAAGTTCCGCTGCTACTTATCCCCATGCCTCGCGAGGTCAGCCCCAAAGGCGACCAGCCTTTGCCCGACGGCGTGCAGATCGTCTGCCGGGCCTGCGACGCAGACGACACCTTTGCCGCCAACGACCTCCGCCAGACCCTGGAGGAGCGCAACATCGCCAGCGGCGGCAGCTCCGGCCTCCGCATCGTGCTGCAGCGTGAGCACGCCCCTGCCAACTTCACACCGGCTATGCAGGCCGAAGGCTACAGCATTACCTTCACCCCTGGAACGCTCACCCTCACCGGCGCCTCTGTCGCGGGGGTCTTTTACGCCGCGCAGACCGCCAAGCAGATGATCACGCTCGACCTCGCCAACAAGCCCGTCCTCCATGCCGCTGACATCCGCGACTGGCCGACCCTGCGCTATCGCGGGCTCCAGGACGATCTCTCCCGCGGGCCCGTCAGCACGCTCGAGTTTCAGAAGAAGCTCGTCCGCACGCTCGCCGCGTACAAGGCCAACCTCTACTCGCCGTACTTTGAACACACCCAGCAGTACGCCTCCAATCCCCTGCCTGCGCCCCCGGGCGGCTCGGTCTCGGCGGAAGACGCTCGCGAACTCGTCGCCTACGCCCGCCAGTACCACGTCACGGTCGTCCCCGAGCAGGAGGCCTTCGGGCACCTCCATCACGCGCTCGTGAATGAGCAATACGCCGACGTCGCCGAAACTCCTCACGGAGCGGTTCTGGCCCCCGGCCAACCCCGTTCGCTCCAGATCATTCAGCAGGAGTTTCGCGAGCTCGCCGAAATCTATCCCGGCCCCTTTCTCCATGTAGGTGCCGACGAGACGATCGACCTCGGCCTCGGCCGCACCAAACCCGTCGTGGACGCCCAGGGTCTCGCCCCTGTCTACCTCGACTTCATGCAGCACATCGACACCGCGCTCCAGCCCCTGCACCGCACCCTGCTCTTCTGGGGCGACATCGCCCAGGACGCGCCTTCTCTGCTCCAAACCATGCCGGCCACCTTTAAGCACGACACCGTCGCCGTCGCGTGGTGGTACGAGCCGCGCCCGCAGGGCTACTTCACCAAGTACCTGAAGCCCTTCACCGACGCGGGCTTCCAGACCTGGATCGCCCCCGGCATCAGCAACTGGTCGCGCGTCTATCCCAACTACAGCAACGCCATGCCAAACATCCAGCAGTTCACCCTCGATGGCGTGCACGCCGGCTCCACCGGCCAGCTCAACACCATCTGGTACGACGACGGTGAAGCCCTCGCCAGCAACAACTGGTTCGGCATCCTGTTTGGCGCCGCCCAGGCCTGGCAGGGCGGTTCCGGCACCCCCGCGGACTTCGAGGCCGCCTACGGCCCCGTCTTTCACGGCGATCTCACCGGCAAGCTCGATCAAGCGCAGCAGGAGATCATGGCGGCTCACGATCTCCTGAAGAAGACGGCCAAAGTAGGCGACGGTTCGGACGGCCTCTTCTGGATCGACCCCTGGTCCAAAGACGGCCAGGCCCTGGCGCCCAAGCTCCGCCCTTACATTCGCGACCTGCGGTTACACGCCGAGCGCGCCCTTCAGCTCATCGCCGAAGCTCGCGCCACCTATCCCTGCGCGATCCTGCACGAACAGATAAGTCGCTCAAAGGAGACCCTGCCCGTGTGCGCCGCAGGCAGCCCGAGCCAACCGTCCGCGCGACGTGAGACGGATGGTCAACCTCAAACTCCGCCCGCCTACGATCCCGTGTACGCCCTTCCCTCCAACCCCACCACCCTCCGCGAAACCGACGCGATCGACGCCCTCGAACTCGGCGCCCGCCGCCTCGACTTCATCGGCCTCAAATACCAGCTCACTGACGAGATCGTCGCTGACTACGCCCGCGCCCAGTCCGATGCCGCCTCGCCCGACAAGAAGCGTCGCAACCAGGTCGTCTACGACCTCGCCGACATCCGCGGCGTTAACGGCCGCCTGGAAGACATCGTCGACACCTACGCCCTCACCCGCGACCTGTACCAGCAGCTCTGGCTCCGCACCAATCGCCCCTACGCCCTCCGCCCCGTGCTGGAGCACTACGACTACACGATCGGCCTCTGGTACACCCGCATCGACGCCTTTCGCAGCGCGCAACGGCAATGGGAAAGCAGCAAACCGCTCCCAACCGCCACGCAACTCGGGCTTCCGCCCGCCACCACTCCATAGACTTCCCCCCTCTCTTAACTGCTTGTCATCTCGACCGAAGGCGAAGCCGTAGTGAAGAAACCTGCGGTCGGTATGCTGCGCCAAGTCCCACCTGCCCCACTATCCTGAGACCATGCCCTCTCAGCATCAGCCGACCAACGCCCATGACTGAACCCATCACGGCGCATCGTCTTCTCACTGGCACCGGCTCTGTCGACGCACCGGTCCTCTCGCTGGACACACAGGGACAGATCACCGCGATCTCGTCTGCCGAGCGCCCATCTCCAGATCAGACCACCCTCACCCCCGCGTTCCTCGACATCCACACCCATGGCGCCCTCGGCCACGACGTCATGTCCGCCACCCCTGCCGAGCTCAGTGCCCTGCAGCGCTTCCTTGCCACCCGCGGCGTCGCCTTTTACCTCCCGACCACCGTCACTGCCCCAATGGACCCCACCTTGTGTGCTTTAGAGCGCCTCGCCGACGCCATCGAACGCGGTCCACAAGTCGCCGAGGCGCAACCAATCGGCATTCACCTCGAGGGCCCCTTTCTCTCCCACGCCAAGCGCGGCGTCCATCCTCCGGAGTCTCTACTTCCTCCCTCCATCGAGCTCTTCGACCGCTTCCAACAGGCCGCGCGCGGACACATCCTTCTGCTCACCCTCGCACCCGAGCTCCCCGGCGCCCTGGATCTCGTCACCCACGCCACCCGGCAGGGCGTGCGCGTTTCGCTCGGCCACAGCGACGCCACCGCCGCCCAGACCATCGCCGCTCTCCACGCCGGCGCCGCGGGCGCGACTCACACCTTCAACGCCATGCGCGCGCTCGACCATCGCGAACCAGGCATTCTCGGCACCGTTCTCGACGACCCCCGCGTCTTCGCCGAACTCATCTGCGACGGCATCCACGTCGCCCCGCCTGTGGTCCGGCTCTGGCTCAAGGCCAAGGGCCCCGATCGCGCCATCCTCGTTACCGACGCCATGTCCGCTACCGGCAGCCCCGAGGGGGACTACACCTTGGGCGGCCTTCCGGTGACCGTCGCCCACGGTCGCGCCCTGCTCTCCGCAGATCTCCTCCGCGGCAAGGAAACGCTTGCCGGTTCCGTGCTGACCCTGGACCGCGCTGTAGCCAACCTGCAGGCCTTCACCGGCACCGACCTCGCCACCGCCGTTCGGCTCGCCACCCACACGCCCGCCGCCCTGCTGGGCCGACCCGAGCTCACCACGGTAGCCCCCGCCTATCCCGCCAATCTGAACCGTTTCAACGCGGAGGGCCAGCTCGTCGCCACCTATCTCCACGGCCGGCCGGTCCCGCCGCTCTAGGAGATCGCGCAAACACTGCCAGCACCGCGTACCCTGCGTTTGTCGTTCGCCGACCCGTCACCTACCCCGTCGCGCCCGCGCCATTGCTCCCTCGATCGGCAGCACCGGCTGCTCATCCACCTGGATGCCGGCGTAGGCCCGCTCCAGCGCTGCCCGCATCTCTCCGAAGACCGTCGGTACCCGCGCCAGCACGCTGCCTGTATACGCCACGCGGCCCAGATCGCTTGCTCCGCACCCCGCGGCGTTCATCTTTCCCAGCACCAGCTTCACCTGGGCGGCCAGCTCCTCGCCCGCACGCTCCAGCACGCTGCGCGCCAGGGCGTCACCCTTCTCGGCACACTCGGCCACCACGCCCGCGAGCTTCGAAAAGTCCGGCCGCGGACGCTGGTTCGCCTTGGCCACCAGCGCGTTCACCCCATCCAGCTCCCAGTACGCCGAGATATCCCGCAGCAGGCAGGTCGGCACGCCACGATCCCGCGCCCGCAACCCACTGCGAATCGCCTCCAGACCGATCCAGTACCCCGACCCCTCGTCGCCCAGCATGGGTCCCCAGCCACCCGCCGTCATGCGCGCTCCGTTCGAGCACCGCCCCACCACATGCGATCCCGTACCCGCGATCACCAGTACGCCCGCGCCATCCCCAAAGGCCGCCTGCAAGGCGATCTCCTCATCCCCGGTCAGGATCAGCTCTCCGCTTACCAGCTCCCCGAAGATCACCTCCGCCCACGTTCGCACCCCGTCGCTCGAAACGCCCGCCAGACCCATGCACGTCCGGGTGATCGAGCGCAGCGAGACTCCCGACGCGGCAGACATCTGCTCCAGCAAGCCGCGCAGCCGCGCCGTCGCCTCCTGCGCTCCCACGCTCATCAGCTTTACCGTCGCGCACGACGCCCTCGCGAGCACACGATCGTCCTCGGCCAGCCAGCACTCCGTCTTGGTCCCGCCCGCATCCAGCGCGAGAAAGTATCCCATCGTGTACGCTCCTGCTCCGTTCTCGGCAGGGTGAGGCCGCTATCATAAATTGCATAGCCCTCCAGCGTCCCCCCGTTTACCCAAAGCCTTACTCGCCCCCTTACTTGCCCGGAGACCCCTTGCCGCATCGCTTTCCTCCGCTTGCCCTCGCCCTCCTTGGCAGCGGGCATCTCCGCGCACCCGACCTCCTGCTGATCGCCGTTTATCTGCTCGCGATCACCCTCTTCGGCCTGCATTTCCGGCCCAAAAACGGCCCCGGCGCCAAGCCCGATCGCTCCCTCAAAACCTACTTCCTCGCCGGCAACACTATCCCCTGGTGGGCCATCGCGCTTTCAGTCGTCTCCGCCGAAACCTCCACGCTGACCATCATCTCCATCCCCGGTGTCGCCTTCGCCGGCGACTTCGGCTTCCTTCAGGTGGTCCTCGGCTATCTTGTGGGCCGTGTCGTTGTCGCCGCGCTGTTTCTTCCGCGTTACTTCGCCGGAGAGATGCTTACCGCCTACCAGCTCATCGACCGGCGCTTTGGCCCCGTTCTCCACAAAACGACCGCCGGGCTGTTTCTCCTCACCCGTGCCGCCGCGGAAGGCGTCCGCGTCTTCGCGGTGTCCATCGTGGTCGGCATCGCCATCGGAACCAACGACATCCTTTCTATCGCCATCATCTCCGCGCTCACCCTGCTCTACACCTTTGAAGGCGGCATGGCCGCCGTCATCTGGACCGACGTCGTCCAGATGGCCATCTACATCTTAGGCACCCTCGTCGCCGTCTGGAGCCTCGGCCACCACGTGGCTGGAGGATGG
>CAXTWN010000164.1:0-7608 GCA_964248055.1 uncultured Acidobacteriaceae bacterium
GTCGGTGACCGCGGCGAGCGAGGTCTGGAGCGTCCCGGAGGGCAGCCGCTGGGCGACCACGGTGACGAAGGCGGTCGCGGGGCCTGCGTTGGGGGTGGAGGCTTTCGCGGGCGCGACGGAGGCGGCCGCGGTGTAAACGAAGGTGGGCAGGCCGCCGTAGCTCAGGGTGAAGCCGGAGATCTCCTCGCGCGCAAGCGTGAGCGGCGCAGCGTGCGGCGCGGTTCTGGCGCTTCCGGAGTGAGCGGTGCGGTGGGCTGCCGCGGGCTTCGGGCTTGTGGGGCTTGCGGCCGGCGGCGCTCCCGTCGGCGGGGCTGGGGACGGTTGATATGCCTGCGGGACCCCGCGCTGCAGCTTGGGCGGCGCGGGTGCTTCGGTGTCGGTGCTCGTGCTCGGCGTAGAGGCGGTCGCTGGCGCCGGGGCAGTTGTCGTAGCGACGGCTGCGAGGGGCACTCGGGAGGGAACCAGGGCGTTGGCGGCCAGATACGCGGTCAGGCGAGCCTTGGCGAGGGTGGCCAGGGAGGCCAGCGTCTCGGCGCGTTCGGCGGGGCTGTCCCAGGCGCGGGCGAAGGGATGATCGTCGGTGTGCGCGGCGTCCGAGACCGCGACTGCCTGGTGCAGATCTGCCGGCAGGCCGGTGAGTTCGGGCGTGTTGGCGTCCCCGGCCGTGTTGTGGCCGAGGATGGGGCGGTCAGGGTCGTCGCCCGGCGCGGGACCGACGGCAGTAACGCTCGAGGTCTTGCTCTTCGCGCCATATTCGCGCCGACGGTTGGCGTCCTGCGACGGGTCGCGGCGCCGCAGGGTAGGCCGGTCGGTGTCGTCGTCGGAGCTGGTGCTGGCGGTTGTGCTGGTGCTGCTGGAGGTGTCCGAGCCGGTCTGCCCGCCGGAGGAAGACTTCGTCGTCTCGGGGTTCGGCTTCGATCCGGAGTCGCTGGCGGTGGTGCCGCTCGAGGCGCCGCTGTTGTCCCGACGCGTCATGCGGGGCCGGCTGTCGGTGCTGTCGGAGTCGGCGGTGGGCTTGGTGCCGGCCGGGCTGTTGGGGCCGGTGCCGGACTGGATGGGGGTGAGACGGCTGGAAGCATGGAGGTGCGGCGGCGCAGGGGTCTTCTCGGGAATCACCTTGCCGAAGCCGTACCAGGCGCCCTCGGGATTGTCGTCCGCCATGGCCTTGCCGGTAACGACGCGACGCGCGAAGTCGAGGCCGAAGAGACCCTCGGGCTCGCCTGCATGCTCGAGCGAGTAGACGTAGCCCGTCTGCAGAGCGAAGGGAACGGGGCGGGCGAGGTACAGGCCGGCATCCTCGAAGTGGCCGTCGATGAAGAGGGAGACGGGGACGAAGCGGGCGGCGGTGGGCTTGGCCAGGTCGCCGGTCCACTCGTAGACGCCGATGGCGCGGGTCACGCGCTCGGGGGCGTCCACGTGGTGCATCTGCGCGGGCGCGGCGGTGGCGAGGGCGGCGGTGACGGCCGCGCCGAGGGTGAGAAACGCGGAATGTCGCGGGCCTGGCTGCATGGACCTGTTCTATAGACGTCGGGGAGCGCAGCGGTGTTTCTTTTTAGCTCAGCAGGGCGAACGCAAGGTCCGCCGACGTCGGACACAGACGACAGCGGCGCCGAGAGCGGCCCATCGGCGAAGGCGGAACGGTATCATATCGTCTGACGCTCGCTCATCCTGAGAGCGGCCGTGACACGAGGGATGTATGCCGTCGCCTTCCGCGACCCTGGAGCCGGGATCGATGCCTTCGCCGGCCGGCGCTGCGGCGCTGCGCCCGGGGGTGCCGCTGTGCGTCGATCTGGACGGCACGCTGGTGAAGTCGGACACGCTGGTGGATTCGGTGCTGGCGATGGCACGGCAACACCCGGCCGCGCTGGTGAAGATTCCAGGCTGGATCGCCGAGGGCAAGGCAAAGTTCAAGCAGCACGTGACCTCCGCGGTGGAGCTGGATGTGGAGCATCTGCCATACAACCGGCCGCTGCTCGAGTGGCTGCGCATCGAGCATGGGCAGGGCCGGGCGATCTACCTGGCCACGGCGGCCGATCGGCGGCTCGCCGAGCGGGTGGCGGAGCACCTCCAGCTGTTTGCGGGCGTGCTGGCGTCCGACGGCGCGACGAACCTGGCGGGCGGCAACAAGCTGGCGGCGTTTCGCGCGCAGTTCGGGGAGACTTTTTGCTACGTCGGCAACGCGCGGCCGGATGTGGAGCTGCTGGAGGCCTGTGAGTCGCCGATGGTGGCGAATCCGGATCGGGCGCTGCGGGGCGGCCTGCGCCGCAGCGGGGTGGTGGCGGCACGGAGCTTTGAGGATCGCACCCCGGCCCTGAGGAGCTGGCTACGCGCCGTGCGCCTGCACCAGTGGGCGAAGAATACCTTGATCTTCGTACCGCTGCTTCTGGCACATGCCTGGAACCCGGCGACCGTGACGGCGGCGCTGGTGGCGTTTTTGAGCTTTGGGTTGTGCGCCTCGGCGACGTACATCATCAACGATCTGCTGGATATTGAGGCCGACCGCCGGCATCCGCGCAAGCGCCGACGGCCGTTTGCGGCGGGCGACCTTTCGGCCTTTGCCGGCGTAGGCGCGGTGGCGCTGATGCTGCTCCTGTCGGTGGTGTTGGCCGTGCTGCTCCCGGCAGTCTTCGCGGCAATGCCGGGATCGCATGCGATGTGGGAGCCGTACCGCTTTCTGGAGTGGCTGGCGCTGTACACGGCGACGACGCTGAGCTACTCGTTCTACCTGAAGCGCAAGCTGCTGCTGGATGTCTTTGTGCTCAGCGGACTGTACACGGTGCGCATCCTGGCGGGAAGCGCGGCGACCGATATTCCGGTCTCGGCGTGGCTGGCCGGGTTCAGCGTGTTCTTTTTCCTATCGCTGGCGTTCGTGAAGCGCTTCAGCGAGCTGGAAAGCCTGCGCGAACGGGGCGTGGCGGTGAGCAACGGGCGCGGCTATTTTATCGGCGATCTGGAGCAGCTGCGGTCTTTGGGAACCGGCGCGGCGTATGCGGCCGTGGTGGTCATGACGCTGTACATCAACAATCCGGACACTACGGGCCTGTACCGGCACACGGCCCGGCTGTGGCTGGTGGTGCCGGTGCTGCTGCTATGGCTGAGCCAGGTGTGGATGTTGGCCAGCCGCGGCGAGATGCACGACGACCCGGTGGTGTGGGCGATCACGGACAAGCGAAGTCTGCTGATGGGCTTACTGATGGCCGTGGTGGTGTGGTGGGCGCTGTAGCGGGTCCGGCGCGAGGATTAGACTTGGGAGCATGACGCGCTGCAAGGAGTTCTGCAGCGGCTAGAAGAAGCGGTTGGCCGCTGAAGGCAGAGCGGGGAAGGCATCGGAGTTTGCCGGGAGAGATTCCACAACTGACAGAGTTTTCCGAGGCTGCCCTGGATGCAGCCTTTGCCGCCGTCCGGCAAGCCGTGGAGCAGGCGGCCGGGACGCTGGATGCTGAACAGTTTCGGCTGGATTGGCTGGGGCGAAAACAGGGTCTTCTGAAGGCGATCTCGGATGAGTGGCTGAAGGCAGCACCGCCGGAAGCCAAGCGGCTCATTGGGCAGCGGTTCAATACGCTCAAGCAGCAGGTCGAGGCCATGGTGGCCGAGGCGGGCGGAAGGAGCTCCGGGCACAGCGCGCCGGCGAGGCCGACGGTCGACCTCACGCTGCCGGGGACGGCGCAGCGGCTGGGTGCCGAGCACCCGCTGATCAGCACCATGGCGGAGATTGTTGGCGTGTTTGAGCGGCTTGGCTACTCCGTGGCGTTGGGGCCGGAGGTGGAGAGCGACTACTACAACTTCGAATCGCTGAACTTTCCGCCCAACCATCCGGCGCGCGACACGCAGGACACCCTGGTGATCGCGGACCAGGAGACGAAGCCGTCGCGGGAGCGCCTGCTGATGCGCACGCACACCTCGCCGGTGCAGGTGCGCTCCATGCTGGAGCAGGGGCCGCCGTTGCGGGTGGTGATCCCGGGCAAGGTGCATCGCAACGATGCTGCCGATGCGACCCACTCGCCTGTATTTCATCAGGTCGAGGGGCTTTGTGTGGATACGAACATTACCTTCTCCGATCTGAAAGGGACGCTGGACCATGCCATGAAGGCGCTGTTTGGGTCGGGCGTGAAGACGCGGTTTTTCCCGTCGTTCTTCCCGTTCACCGAGCCGAGCGCCGATGTGCAAATCTCGTGTCCGTTTTGTGGGGGCAAGGGCTGCCGGAAGTGCAAGCACTCTGGGTGGATTGAGTTGCTGGGCTGCGGGATGGTGGACCCAAATGTCTTCGATGCGGTGAACCAGCGGCGGCGGGAGCTGGGGCGCGAGCCGGTGTATGACACGCGACGCGGCGGCAAACAGATCAGCGGCTTTGCGTTTGGGATGGGCGTGGATCGCATCGCGATGATGCGCTATGGCATCGCAGACATCGGGCTGCTGTACGGGGGCGATGTGCGCTTTCTGGAGCAGTTTGCGTGAGGAGGTTGGGCTCGCTCGCCTTGCTGTTGACGCTGGGGCTGCCGGCCGCAGCGCAGCAACATCCGCGCGATGCGGAGATCCAGGACCCGGAGACGCGGGCGTGGTGGCACACCACGGAAGCGCTTTCCAACGACAGCATGGAGGGCCGCGATACAGGGACGGCGGCGTACCAGCGCGCGGCGGAGTACGTGGCGCATCGGTTCCAGGCGGCGGGGCTGAAGCCTGCGGGGGAGAACGGCGGCTACTTTCAAGCTGTACCGATGCACGAGGTAGATCTCACGCCCGAGGGCACCAGCTTCACCGTCCGGCGTGCGGATGGGTCGACGCTGCCGCTACGCTTTTTGTATGAGATTACGGCGGCGCCACGGGCCGACATGGTGCAGAGGGCGGAGGCTCCTCTGACCTTTCGCGGCTACTGCGGCGGCGGCGCAATGCAGGATGTGAAGGACAAGCTGGTGATCTGCTTCGGCACGCAAAGAAGCGGTCTGCCCAGCGCGACGGATCGCTGGCACAACGCGCTGAACGGGCAAGCGCGGGGCGTGATCAACGTGGACGATCCCTACTTCAGCCTGGAGCCGCCGCGCTGGCCCTACGCGTACGCGCGGAGCGTGACGCTGAAGGGAGCGTCCCCGCAAGTAGCGCATCCCGAAAACCGGCCCACGGACCCGATCTTGCCCGTCATGCGGCTGAGTGCAGAGGCCTTCGCGAAGCTGCTGGCCGGCACGGGACAGGATGCGGCGGCCATCCTGAAGGCGGGTGGAGCGCAGCAAGCGTTGCCGAGCTTCGATCTCGGCGCGCGGCTGCAAGTCCGGCTGCACACGGTAGAAAAGGATATCCATTCGCCGAACGTGCTGGCGGTGCTGCCGGGCTCGGATCCCGCGTTGCGGGATCAGTACCTAGTGGTCGCGGCGCACCTGGACGGCTATGGGTTCGGGACGCCCGTGAACGGCGACAACCTGTACAACGGCACGCTGGACGATGCGGCGTATGTGGCCCTGCTGATCCAGATGGCGGACGATCTGCGCGATGGGCGCGAGCGGGCGCTGGTGGAGAAGACCGGCATCCGGACCGGGAACTTCGACGGGATGATGACATTGACCGCGCCGAAGCGGTCGATCCTGTTCTGTGCGTTCACGGGCGAAGAGAAGGGATTGTTGGGGTCGAGGTGGTTTGTGGAGCACCCGACGGTGCCAATCGCGGCGATGGCAGCGGATGTGAACCTGGACCAGCTGCGGCCGCTGTTTCCGCTCAAGATTCTGACCGCACTGGCGATCCACGACACGACCCTGGGCGCGACGGCGATGAAGGTGGGCGCCGCGGATGGGATCGTGGTGCGGGAGGATCGTGAGCCGGAACGCGGCTTGCTGCGGCGGGCGGACCACTACCCGTTCCTCGAAGCAGGGGTGCCCGCCATTGGGTTTGTCTTTGGATTCGAGCCGGGCACAGAGGAAGAACGGCGCTATCGGCACTGGTATGACGTGCAGTACCACCGGCCGCAGGATGACCTGACGCAGCCGGTGGACTTCCATGCGGCGTTGCAGTTCAACCTCTTCTTCTATCGGCTGGTGGAGACCATCGCCGACGACCCGGCGCGGCCGCGGATCCTGCCGGGCAGCTCGTTCGCGAAGACGAAGTAGTGGCTGGGACTCATGATCTTTGATCCCGGAGCCCTGCCGAAGCGCATCATCCTGAGCCGCAAGGGCAGCGATGCGACGTGGGGTGGTCGGCCGAGTCTGCGGGTGGGCGATGAGCTGATTAGCCTGCCGATCCCGGAGAGTGCGGCGCGGGCGGAGGCAGCCCGGATCTCCGGCGTGGGCGTGCGCTATGGGGAGCTGCCGTTGCATCCACGAGTGGGGGCGTTGCATGGGCATCTGCGGCGTATGGAGCCGGACCACTACGTGCATCTGGACCCGGATCTGCGGCCGGAGCTGCGGCCTCGGCAAGGACGGACGGCGCGCACGGAACGGATCTTCGGGCAGGAAGGCGCGGCGGAGCGCCATCTGCGCAACCAGGGTGTAAGTGCGGGCGATCTGTTTCTATTCTTCGGCTGGTTTCGCGAGGCCGAGCAGCATGCGGGGCGATGGCGACACGTGGGACCGGACGAGCACTGCGTCTGGGGCTGGCTGCAGATCGAGGAAAGCCATGCCGTAACCAGCGCCGAGAAGGCTCGCGAACTCGGCTGGGCGGCGCATCATCCGCATGTGGCGCACTGGGAACGCTACGACGGCAACAACCGGGTGTACCGGGCGCGTCGGCGGCTGAGCTTTCTGCCGGAGCTGCCGGGAGCGGGTTTGTTGCGCTGGCATGCAGGACTGACGCTGACGCAGCGCTGTGTGGCGGGAGCGACGCGCGGGGCGTGGTGCGTGCCCGGCTTCTTCCGGCGCACCGGACTTACATACAATCAGGTGGACGGACCCCGCTGCCCGGCTGCGCGCGGACGTGTGCACCTGCGCTCCGCGCCCATCGGCCAGGAGTTTGTGTTGCCCGCGCACCGGGCGTTTCGGGCGAGCGAACAGAGAGCGGTGGCCGCGTGGCTCAGCTCCTTGTTTACGGGGCCTGCTGACGCCGCAGCTGTGTGTGCGGGAGCACTTGGAGATTGATGTTTTGGATATTCTGACGCGCTGGCTGCGCAGCTTTCTGCCGGAGCTGCCCGTGGACGATGCCCAACTCGCGGAAGACCTGACGCTGCGTGGGATTGCGGTAGAGGGAATCTTTCCCGCCTCGTGTGGCGGCTCGCGGTTTGAGATGGACATCACGACCAATCGCGTGGACGCGATGAACCACTACGGCGTGGCGCGCGAGGCGGCGGCGATCTATGATTTGCGGCTCGCTGCGCCGGCTGACGTCGCCGGAGAAGAACCCGGGTCCGAGAGTCCGGACCCGGGGCTTCACCGCGCGGGTGATCCGCGGCGTCTCGGTTCGGCAGGCGAGCGGGCTGATGGCGGAGTACTTCGCCGCGCTCGGACAAAAGCCGATCTCCGGGCCGGTGGATGCGACCAACTTCGGCTGGCTCCTTATGGGGCAGCCCACGCATGTGTTCGATCTGGACACGCTGGAGGGCGGCATCGTGGTGCGGCGAGCGCGCGCGGGCGAACGGCTCCGGCTGCTGGATGGATCGGAACGGGTGCTGACGGCAGAGGATCTGGTCGTGGC
>CAXTWN010000165.1:0-7606 GCA_964248055.1 uncultured Acidobacteriaceae bacterium
CCCGACCCAGCCGGTACCGCGGGTGCGCGGGGCGCGCAGGGTGGGCTGGTCACCTAAGGTGCGGGCCGGATCGTCGGCGAGCAGGTCGACGGGCTCGACGCCGCGCCCGGCACGGCGATAGCCGCGGGAAAGAATATCGACGGTCCAGCCGCGTTCGGAGAGCAGCCGGGCCAGGGCGATGACCACCGGCGTCTTCCCCGCGCCGCCGGCTGACAGGCTGCCCACGCTGATCACGGGCCAGCCGAGACGGCGGGTGCGCGGCAGGCCGGCAGAACGCAGAGCGCCCTGGCCTCCCCGGCGCCCCCGCCTGCCCCCGGCCCCCCGCCCCGGGGGGGGGCGCGCCCGGCCGCCACACCGCCCCGCCCCCGGGCCCGCGCGCGCGGCGGTGTAGAGCGGCACCAGCGGCAGCGCCCAGGCGCGGCGGGGGTTCATGCGGGCAGCGCCTTGGACACGGGTTGGAGCGGGCCGGCGGCGGCCAGCAGTTCGGTAAGGGCGGCCACCGTGCGGGCCGTGGCGCCTTGTTCGCGCTCGAACACGGCGCGGCCGCGCTCGCCGAGGGCGCGGGCGGCCTCTGGATGCTGCAGCAGATCGATCAGGGAGCCAGGGAGGTCCGCCGCGCTGCGAAGAATGCGGATACCGTCAGCGGCTTGCAGCCGGGCGACGATGTCCCGGAAGTTCTCAAACGAGGGGCCCATCACGACGGGGACCCCGAAACGTGCGGGCTCCAGCGGATTATGACCGCCTTTCGGGACGAGGCTGCCGCCGATGAAGGCTACGTCCGCGAGCCGGTAGAGGGACGCGAGATCCCCGATCGTATCCAGGAGCAGGACGGCACCCTCCTGGACAGCTTCGCTGGGGTCCGCGATCTGGAGCCGCTCGCTGCAACGGAAGGAAGCGAAGCCGCTCGACTGAAGCAGTGCAAACACCTCGTCAAACCTCTCCGGGTGCCGCGGCGCAAGCAGCAAAACGGTCTCCGGACGGGCGCGGAGGACCTCCGGCCACATCCGCAGCAGCGCGGCCTCTTCGCCGGGGAGCGTGCTTCCAGCCACGATCAGCCCCGACGTGAACAGCGATGAGCCGATCTGCCGCGTCATCAAATTCTCTCCGGGCTCTCGCACGTCGTATTTGAGATTGCCTGTCACGTGCACGGAGGCCGTCGGGACTCCAAGGGCGAACAGCCGCTGGGCGTCGCCGTCGCTCTGCGCAAGCCAAAGGCTGACTCTACGGAGTACGCGCCGCCAGAGCCGCCGGATGCGCCGCGCGCGGCGGAAGCTGCGGTCGCTCACCCGGGCATTGACGACGGCGACAGGCACACCGGCGCGGTGGCACTCGTGCAGAAGACGCGGCCAGAGTTCGCTTTCAGCCAGCACCAGCATGGCCGGCTGGAGAGCGCGCAGGAAGGCGCGGACAGCCCAGGCAAAGTCTAGCGGAAGGTAAAAGACGCGGTCGGCGCCAAAGCGCTTGCGGGCCAGGGCCTGGCCGGTGCGGGTTGTGGTGGAGAGAACCACAAGGGAGGGAACGTGCCCGGAGTGAGACGCGTTTTGATTGAGCGAGGATTCAAGTTCTCCGAGGAGGCGGGAGACGGCCAGGACCTCGCCGACACTGACCGCATGGACCCACACGATGCGATGGCCAGTTGCGGCGGCGCGCAGGGCGCGGGGGACGCGGCCGAGGCGCTGCGCGAAGCCTTCGCGATAGCGCCGAGTCGTGGCCATGCGAGTGAGCCACCACGGCGAGCTGAGCGCGAGGCCCAGGCTCAGCAGCGCACTGTAACCGAGGATCAGCACACGGGCCGTGCCGGGTGGATGGCTTTGCTCCGCGCGCATGCTCCAGAGCATAATCTGGTTGCGGAATGACTCGTTGTGGACAGAGCGAACGGTGGCGCAGGGCTCTGGTGGCGCTGGTGCTCCTGTGCCCTGCCCTGGCGCAGGCCGGCGACAAGCCGCGCAAGCCGGTGCCCGCCGCGACCGCGAGCGAGTACCCGCTCCATGACACCGAAAACGGCATCACGATCGCGGCCGAGCCGGGCGATGTGGACGAGGCGCGGCCCAAGACGCGGCTGGATTACTTTCACCACGGCTTTATGCCGATCCGGGTGATTGTGACCAACAACACGGATAAGGCGGTGTCGCTGGAGGACGCGCGGATCCTGTTTGTAGCCGCGGATGAGTACACCCGCAACGCCGCGACCGACGACGAGCTGGAGCGGCGCATGTTCTCGAAGAAGAGCGTGGATGGCACCAGGATTCCAATGCCCCCGCCCATTCCCTCGATCACCGTACACCATGCCAGCATCGACAAGCAGATCGTCGCGGACGAGAACGACTTCGGGTTCACGACCACCACGGTGGCGCCGCATGCCACCGTGGCCGGCTACCTCTTCTACGACACCCGCGACATCGACGACCCCGTGCTGGACCACGCCACTTTGGAGCTGCGCAAGGTGCGCTGGGCGGCAACCAACAAAGAGCTGCAGGCGTTTCAGATTTCGCTGAAGCCGACGGCGGCACCGGGCAAGAGTGCAGGCGCGGGGACGGCTTCGGACAAGAGCTCGGAATAGGTCGGCAGGGTAGGCTGAAGCTGACCCATGCTGACGATCCGTCCTGCCCAACCTGCCGATGTCTCGGTGATGCTGCGCTTTGTCCGTGAGCTGGCCGAGTTCGAGCGCGCGCTCGACCAGGTGGCCGCGACCGAGGCCGGGCTGCTGCGCGACGGGTTTGGGCTTGAGGCAGACGGGCGGACGCCGCTGCTGCCCGGCGCACCGGTGCGCTTTCGCGCGCTGATCGCGGAGTGGATGGAGGAGGCCGGTGACGGGCCGGAGCCGGTGGGGCTGGCGCTGTTCTACCCAAGCTACTCGACCTGGGTGGGGCACCATGGCATCCGGCTGGAGGACCTGTATGTGACGCCGGCACGGCGCGGGCGTGGGGTCGGCAGGGCGCTGCTCGCGGCGGTGGCGCGGGTCGCGGTGGACGAGGGCTGCACGCGCGTGGAGTGGGATGTGCTGACCTGGCACGAGGCGGCGATCGCGGTCTACGAGCGCATCGGCGCGACGACCCGGGAGGAGTGGCGCATCATGCGGCTGAGCGGCGCGGCGCTGGAGGCGCTGGCCACCGTATCCTGAAGGGATGGTACGACGGATTCACGTCATTGGCGGCGGGCTGGCAGGGCCGGAGGCGGCGTTGCAGGCGGCGGCGTTGACCGCGGGTACCGGCTGCGAGGTGGTGCTGTCGGAGATGCGGCCGCTGCGCTCGACCGAGGCGCATCTGACCGCCGACTTCGCGGAGTTGGTGTGCTCGAACTCGCTGAAGAGCGAGACCCCGCACTCCGCGCCGTGGCTGCTGAAGCAGGAGATGCGGCGCGCGGGGTCGTTTCTGCTCGAGGCGGCGGATGCGTGTGCGGTGCCGGCGGGCAATGCGTTGGCGGTGGATCGCGCCGAGTTTTCGCGCCGGGTCGCCGAGCGGATCGAGGCGGAGCCGCGGATCCGGGTAGTGCGCGAGGAGGTCATGCGGCTGGCCGAGGACGATCCGGAGACGGTGACCGTGCTGGCGAGTGGGCCGCTGACCAGCTCGCCCCTGGCCGCGGAGCTGCAACGGCTCACCGGGGCCGATCACCTGGCGTTTTATGACTCGATCTCGCCGATCGTGGATGCGGGCACGATCGACATGGACAAGGTGTACCGGGCGGCGCGCTGGGACAAGGGCACCGCGGACTACATCAACTGCCCATTCACGAAAGAAGAGTACGACCGCTTTCTAGACGCCTTGAACAGCGCCGAGCGCGTGGAACCGAAGAGCTGGGAGGGGCTGCCGTTTGCGGGCTGCGGTCCTGATGCCTGCGCGCCGGCGGAGGCTGCTCCGGCCCCGGATTCGCCCGCGAGGAAACTGCCGTACTTTGAGGGCTGTCTGCCGATCGAGGAGCTGGCCCGGCGGGGGCGGGACACGCTGCGCTTCGGGCCGATGAAGCCCGCGGGGCTCACCAACCCGAAGACCGGACGCTGGCCGTACGCCTGTGTGCAGCTGCGGCAGGAGAACCTGCGCGCCGACAGCTACAACCTGGTGGGATTTCAGAACCACCTGAAGTTTGGCGAACAGGCGCGGGTGTTGCGGCTTATTCCGGGGCTGGAGGGCGCCAAGTTTCTACGCTACGGGCAGATCCATCGCAACACCTATCTTCATGCGCCGTCGTTGCTGACCGAGACGCTGCAGCTGCGCGCGCATCCGCGGGTGCTGGTGGCCGGGCAGCTCTCCGGAGTGGAGGGGTACACGGAGTCGATCGCCGGCGGGCTGCTGGCCGGGCGCTTTGCCGCGGCGCTGGCGCTTGGCGAGGGGCCTGTGGCAGCGCCACGGCTGTCGGCCCATGGGTCGCTGATGCACTACATCACCCATGCCGAGGGCAAGCGCTTTCAGCCGGCCAATATGACCTTTGACCTCTTGCCGCCGCTCGAGGAAGAGCTGCGCCGGCGGGTCCGCGACAAGGCCGAGCGGCACCGCATACAGTGCGAGCGGGCGCTGGAGGCGTGGGCCGGATGGCTGGCCCCGGCTCGGGTGATGGCAGCCGCGTTCTAGACCGGGATCTTCAAGCCCCGGCCAAAGCATGCTGCGTGATGAGCGTGCACAGAACGACGGCGGGACAGGTTGAAGTGCGGCGGAAGAATCGTCACGGGAGCGGCTTCTGGACGGCGTCTCTGCAGGCGCCGAATGTGGGCTAAGGCCGACACCGAATCCGGGCCGGTTCCCTCAACCGCCGTGCTACGCTGCCGCATACTTCTATGCGCCCGCTCAGCGCTCTTGACGCCATCTCGCCTGCGTTCTCCCGCACCAGGCTCGTGCTGTTTACGCCGTTTCGGCGCGGCCGAAGCTGGAAGCTGGCCGCGACCGGCTATCTGACCATGGCGGGGATCCTCTTCTTTCCTTTCCCCCTGCTGTATCTGGTGGCGCTGCCGTTCATGGGCCCCGTTGTCCTTGGGTTCAAGACCGCCCTCGTGATCGGCGTCGTGCTGCTGACCGCGCTGTATATATGGCTGTTCCACCTTTGCTCGCGGCTGGGCTTTGCGTTCCTGGAGATCGTGCTGGAGCGCGGCGAGTTTGTGGCGCCCGCGTGGCGGCGGCATGGACCGGCGTCCCGGCGCTGGTCGGCGTGCAAGATCGCCTTCGGCAGCCTCGCGGCCCTGGCGCTTGCTCCGGCGATCGCGGCCTATCTCCGGCACCTCATCCCGGAGGTGGCGCGCATGGCGCAGCACCCGGATCAGGCCCCGGCGTTTGGGTTCCTGATGACCTTCATGAGCGGGTACTTCCTGGTGGCCGCGGGCTTTCTCGCGTTCGGGGTGATCATCGCGCTGGCCAATGACTTTGTGGTACCGTCGCTGGCCCTGGAGCAAACCACGCTCGGTGAGGCCTTCCGGCGCTTCGGCCGGCTTTTGCGGCAGGAGCCCGGGCAAGTTGCGCTGTATGCGTTCCTGAAGTTCGCCTTTGCCCTGGTGGGGTACATGGCCGTGAACCTGGCGTTTGAGATCGCCTTTCTGGTGGTCGCCATCCTGGTGGGACTGGTGGGGTGGGCGCTAGGCTTTGCGCTTCACAGCATGGGAATCTCGATCCCCGTGCTGGTCGTCTTGGGAGCCGCGGTGGTCGTCCCGGCGTTCATGGCGCTGGCGGGCTACCTGCTTCTGCTGGGCGTGGGGACGGTGGCCACCTTTCTCCAGGCATACCTATTGTATTTTCTGGGCGGGCGCTATCCGCTGGTCAGCGAGGCGCTGGAGCGCTCCGCGGCCGTTCTGGGGGCGCCGGCGAACGCGCCACCGGCTGCGTTCTGGCCGCCGGGGTTCGTGCCGCCTCCGCCGCCGGGGCGTTGAGAGTCTGCGAAGATTGGGTGTCGCGTGCTGTGTGCGCGCCGGAGGGGGATGCGGGGGTCTCTCCACTGCGCGAACGATCAGACCGTTCGCTCCGGTCGAGAGGACACTTCGGAGGTAAGGCTGTACGGTCAGTGCCTCATGGCGACACGACGGGTGGCTGCTTACGCGCCGTCGCGGGCGAGGCGGATGCCGCTGAACTGCCAACGGGTGGCCGGGCCGAAGAAGTTGCGGTAGGTAGCGCGGATGTGGGTTTCGGGGGTGACGCAGGAGCCGCCGCGCAGAATGATCTGCGAGCTCATGAACTTGCCGTTGTACTCGCCCAGCGCGCCGGGAAGGGCGCGGTAGCCGGGGTAGCCGGTGTAGGGTGAGGCGGTCCACTCCCAGACGTCGCCGAAGAGCTGCTGCGGATGGCGCGCAGGTGCAGGGCCGGCGTGGGCAGTGCGGGGATGGAGACAGCCGCCTTCCAGCAGGTTGGCGTGGGCCGGGCGGGGCTGCTGCGCCGCGACGAACTCCCACTCGAACTCGGTGGGCAGGCGATGGCCGCTCCAGCGGGCGAAGGCATCGGCCTCAAAGAAGCTGAGATGGCAGACGGGGGTCTCGGAGAGCTCGTCGAGGGTCTGCCAGCCATGGAGGGTGAAGACGCTCCAGCCGGAGCGGGTCTGCGGGTCGCGGCGCCAGTAGAGCGGGGCCTGCCAGCCCTCGCGCGTGACGGTGTCCCAGCCCTCTGAAAGCCAAAGCTCGGGACGGGTGTACCCCTCCTCGTCCATGAAGGCGAGGTATTCGGCGCAGGTGGAGAGGCGCGACGCGAGGCGGAAGGGCGCAAGGTACACGGCGTGCCGCGGGGTCTCGTTGTCGAAGGCGAAGCTCTCGAGCGAGCTGGGATCGGGGCTGATGCCGATCTCGACGACGCCGGGGCGGCCGGGATAGCCGGGCGCGTACTGGAGCCAGTCCAGCGGCGGTGCCATGGTCGTGGAGGAGGCGTCTTCGCGGTTCTTGCGGGGGCTGTACGCGGGCTGCAGCGGGTTGGTGAAGAAGGCGTGCTTGATGTCGGTGGCAGCAAGTTCCAGGTGCTGCTGCTCGTGCTCCAGGCCGAGCGCGACACGGCGCAGCGCTTCATCCTCGGGCGTATGGGCCAGCATGCGTTGAATCGCCCCGTCGACGTGCTCGCGGTAGGCAAGGATCTGGTCGAGCGGCGGGCGGGAGAAGCTGGCGCGGAGCTTCTTCTCCGGCATGTCGCCCAGCGACTTGTAGTAGCTGTTGAAGAGCCAGCGGAAGTCAGGATGGAAGGGCTTGTAGGCGGCGACGAACTCACTGAGAACAAAGGTCTCGAAGAACCACGAGGTGTGAGCGAGGTGCCACTTGACCGGCGACGCCTCCGCGCAGGACTGCACCATCATGTCCTCGGCGGAGAGCGGCGCGATAAAGGCCATGGTGGCGGAGCGAACGGCGCGGAAGCGCATGAGCAGCGAGGCGGCCGCGGTGGCAGATTGCTGAGAGAGCATGATGGGCTCCGGCGAGGGACCGTTGCTGCTAGGGATCGGCTGCCTGAAACGGGTGGGCTCTCCGGCAGGGTGGGGCAGGAACACGCCAGAGAGCGGCTACGGCTCCTTCCGTTATATAGCCAAACGCGTTCCGGGGGAATTTCCCGTGTGGGCGCGTCTTCGCCGAAGGCTCTTCGTCTCACCTGTAGTTTCGACCGAGTGCATCATGGCGCGGAACTCTGGAGGGCGCGATGCGGCGTGGAGGGGATTGCAGGTT
>CAXTWN010000166.1:0-5585 GCA_964248055.1 uncultured Acidobacteriaceae bacterium
TTCGGGGGTGGCGCGGAGGACGGTGTTGTGGGGGAGGTCGAAGACCGGGGTGCCGCGCGTGAGGAGGGTGCCGGGGGCGAGCACGGCGCGGGCGCGGACCACGGTGCCCTCGTAGACGCCGGTGTTGCCGCCAACGAGGACGTCGTCCTCGATGATGCCCGGGGCGGCGTTGACGGGTTCGAGGACGCCGCCAATCTGCGCGGCGGCGGAGAGGTGCACCCGCGCGCCGACCTGGGCGCAGGAGCCCACCAGGGCGTGGGAGTCGATCATGGTGTTTTCGCCCACATACGCGCCCACGTTGACGTAGGCCGGCGGCCCGCCCGCGACGCCCCGGGCAAGAAAGGCGCCGGAACGCCCGGCGCTGCCGCCGGGGATGAGGCGGATGCCTTGTTCGGAGGTGAAGCGGCGGGGCGGGAAGGTGTTTCGGTCGACGAAGCTGAGCATCGCCGGGCCGCCGGCCTCGCAGCCGTTCATCGTCTGCAGCGTGCCCAGGCGGAAGCCGAGCAGAATACCGCGCTTGACCCAGGCGTTCACGCGCCAGCCCGTCGGCTCGGCGGCGTCGGGTTCAGCGGAGCGCAGAGTGCCGGCTTCGAGGGCATCCCGGAGTTCAAGAAACGCGGTAAGGGCGTCAGCGTGGCCAACCGCCTCGGGGCCGAGGAAAAAGAAGTGGTCGATGGACTGCTGAAGGGCTTGGTACGAAGGCATCGGTTCGGGTCATTGTAGCGAGTCTGGGGAACAGAATCGTATGGGCCCCGAGAGGACGCCCCCAACACTAGCGCCGTACGTGGTATGTCGGCCGAGCATTCACAGCCGCATTGCTCGTTGAACTCCCGGGCGTGGCGATGGGCAGCGCACTGCAGTCACTCAATAACCCTGCCTGAATGGTATGGTGCCGGCCCCTGGTGCCTGATATGGTTCATCTGCTGAGTTCGTGCGATCAGGTTGGGAACCTGGACACTACAGATGCGCCGCGTACCGTTTCTGAATGCAAGCCATTGCCTTGTCGTGCTCTGCTGTGTTGGTTTTGCGACGGCGGCCCTTGGCCAGCGTGTAACGCCGCAGGTGGTGCTCACGGCGTCCGGGTCTACTGTGTCGCCCGGTACGGTCGTAAACCTCCTGGCCACGGTTTCGGACAGTAACGGCCCGGTCACCGCCGGTGAGGTGGACCTGCTGGACGGCGGCAAGAACGTCGGCACCACGCAAATCGTGCGGTCCGCAGCCGCAGGCTACACTCCGGGCACCGCGAACTTCAAAAAACTGCTCGCCCCGGGCACGCACACCTTGCAAGCCGTATTGCACCAAACAAACGCCGACAGCGGGGCAAGATCGAACTCGATTTCCGTCGTGGTGAGCGGGGCGTCGCAGAGCTCTTCGGCGACCCCTTTCTATACGCAGACCGTGGCTTTCTCTGGACCGGTCGGCGCCTTCGCGGTGGCCGACGTGAATGGGGACGGGATCCCGGACATCGTCGCCTCCATCGCGCAGAGCTCCGGGGCGGGGAATTTGAGCGTCTCTCTTGGAGACCCTGCTCATCCCGGGCAGTTTCTCGCGCCGACCTCAGTCGCTGTCGGCGAGATCTTCAGCATGGAGGTCGTGGACTTCAACGGCGATGGGCTACCGGACCTTGTACTCACGGTAAATCGAGGGGACGGCAAGGGTGCCCTCGTCGGCCTGTACGCCAACTCACCCTCGCAGCCAGGCAGCTTCGCGTTTGCATCGGAGATTGACGAATTTCCTGATTCCGTCCTGGTGGCCGATCTGGATGGAGACGGTGTGCCGGACCTGGGACTGACCCTTACCTCGACACTCGACAACAGCTCGTCGTTTGCCATCTACAAGGGTTCCGGGGGCGGCTTTGTTTCGGAAAGCACTCTCAGCCTGCCGTCTTCATTCGCCGGACTCTTGTTTGCGGCGGATGTGAACGGCGACGGCTTAACCGATCTCGTGGCGCAGCAGTCCTCCTCGACCGGCAGGCAAGCGGCTATTCTGCTGCAGAATGCGGACACGCCTGGTACGTTTACCCTGACGGCTAATCCGGTCGATCTGCCGGGCCAACTGGTCGCTCTAGGTGACGTGAATGGTGACGGTGCAGCCGACCTGCTCCTGTCCGGAGAGCAAGCGCTGCAGGTGATAACCGCAAATCCTTCGCAGCCGGGCAGCTTCAACCCCGCTGCGACGTATGCAGTTCCTTCTCAGGTACTTACCGGCTTGCTTGGCCCCATGGCGGTGGGCGATGTGAATGGCGACGGCTACCCGGACGTGGTAAGTGGAACCGGGACCATCGATACAGGAATCGGTCCGGGAACCAACGCGCTGCTGCTCTTCTATGGCCAGCCGGACGGCACCCTCAGCGCCGCGCAGCCGCTCACAACTGCTCCCGGGCCGCAAACGGATGCCTGGGCGTCCCAAGCCTTGGTGCTGGCGGACATGGATGGCGATGGCGTGCTGGACGTCGTAAACCAAGGCGGCGGGCAACCTACCGTCCAGGTCTATGCTCACCAGACCGCGGGCACGCCGCTGGTGCGGACGGCTACCGTCCTTTCCACCTCGCCTGCCGTGCTGCAAACCGGGCAAACGCTGTCCCTGGTGGCCACCATCGACGCAACCTCGGGCACGCCTCAAGGACGGGTGTCGTTCTATCTGTCCTCATACGCGCACGGAGGCCCGTCCACTCTGATCGGGACGGGAACGCTGGTGAGTGGCGTCGCGAGCCTGCCCATTGCACCACCCTATGACACCGGAACCTACACCGCTGCCTATGCAGGCGGCAGCGGCTTCGCTCCCAGCGTGTCGGACGCTCTGAATGCGGACCAGCCCGGCAATGGCGCACCCGGCATCAAGCTGCAGCTTTCATCCACCACAGTCTCAGGTGGAAGCCCGTTGCAGATGATGGCCGAGGTCTACACCGCCAACCCGCCTACCGGGAGCGTGCTCTTCATCGACGGCTACAGCCCCGACACCCCTGGGAACAAGTACACCGTGCTGGGTACAGTGCCGGTCGCGAAGAACGGGACCGCTAGCTTCAGTATCACCACGCTAAGCCCCGGTCAGCACGAGATCGCCGCCGCCTATGAAGAAAATGGAACCGTGCTCTTTTATAGCGGCTACCCCACTCAGGTGACTGTCGTTGGGCTAACGCCCACGGTAAACGTTACCTTCTTACCCGCGGCCCCGGTGAGCTCACAGCCCCTTCAGATAATCACGAAGGTGTCTGGCCCGGCCGGGCAGCCTATTCCAACTGGATCGGTCAGCTACAACGCATTCCCAGGCTCCGCACCACAGACCCTGGATGCAAGCGGGACTGCCAGCTTCACCACGAGCCTGAACGCTGGAAGCTTTACGATCTCTGTGATCTATGGTGGCGACGCAACATACAACGCCATCACGACGCCAGTCACCTTCACCGTCGGCCAGGACCTGGAGACTGTCTCCTTAACGGCTACCCCATCGGAAGTCGTCTCCGGCAGGACCATCACGTTTAACGTCAACGTGGCACCCGAAAATGGGGGTACTCTGCCCGCGGGCGCCGTCGCGCTGCTGGAAAACGGCACGACATTGGCCAGCGGCACGCTTGATGGCAGCGGGAACTTCAGCGCACCATTGTCGACTTTGGCCGTAGGAGCGCACAACATCACGGCGCAATATACCGGGACGAACAACAATGTTCTGTATCAGTCGAACGCGGTCTCTGTGCAGGTATTCTCAAGCGACTTCCCCCTTTCCGCTAGTCCATCAAGCATCACCATTCACCGTGGCCTAAGCGGAACCGTAACGATTACGGCACCATCCGTAAGCGGACTGAGTGACACACTGACCTTTGCCTGCGGTACGCTGCCGGCGCACACGATATGTCGATTCAGCCCCTCAACTTTGTCGTATCCCGCACAACAATCCGTGCAACTGACCATAGACACCGACGACGCAACGACCGCGACCCTGCGCGAGCCGCAACACGGTGGACCGACTTCTGCCGTAGTGACATGCCTAACGCCCCTTGGTCTACTCTCGCTTGCAGGACTTAGCAGTGCCCGTCGACGGAGACGAGTGGGTCGTTATCATGGCTGGGTGCTGTTTGTGTTTGCGACCGCAATGACCTGCGCAGGGCTGACAAGCTGTGCAGCCAACCCGCCTTATGCAAGTCCGGGTAATTACCAGATCGTTGTAACCGGAACAGCCACAAACACCGGTCTAGTGGGTTCAACCACGATCAGCTTGACCGTGACTCAGTGACCGTCCACGGCGCCTGGTCAGCGGATGTTGCCGTGCCTGGGCTGTCGAAACCGGGGATGCCGCCGTGAGTATGGCGCTAGATTCGCTCTGCAGCCATAGGCTCGTCCTTCATCGCTGCAGCCGATTCTGTCTGCAATGAACGTTCTAGGGGATCGTGGCTGGTGTGGGGAGCGGTTTGGACGGCGCTCTTATGTGGAAACGCCGAAGCAGGAACTGTCTCCCCGGCTTCTCTACAAAGGAATAGCTCAACCAGGAGAGGCCGAGCACGACGGGAACCATGAAGCGTGGCCGCCGGTACGGCTCGGGAAGGCGAAGGAAGATCTCCAACACCCAATACTGCAGCAGGTACATGCTGAAGCTGATCTCGCCCCCGATCTGAAGCGGGCGGGAGGCCAGAAGCCGAGAGGGCCACCCCGCATACGTGTAGATGAGCAGCAGGAAAAAGATCGCGATGCCGCTGTTACGGAGGGTTTGATAACCAAGAAACCTTGCAAAGTAGAGCGCGACGAGGCATAGCAGCGTGCAGCCGAGAGCGGCGCCGTTGCCGAAGGTGCGAGGGTGGCGACGGAACCGGGCCCCACCGAACATGCCCATGAGGAACTCGCCGAGGTAGTAAGGGGGAGCAAACATGCTGCTCCTAAGAGCTTGATCGCGAGACGGGGACACACCGAAGTGCGCGGCCAGAAGGGGGTAGTCCGCAAGAACCGGAAGCACAAGAAAAGCCAGCCAGATACCCACGATCCACAACCAACGACGGTCCATATGCCGGACGACAAATGGCAGCAGTACTGGAAACATAAGGTAGAAGAAGACTTCTACGGAAAGCGTCCAGGCCGGCGGGTTGCCGTAAAGCGCGATGGGCGGAATCCAGGACTGAAGGAGTAAAGCGTCGACGGGAAGGCAGAACAGCAGTGCCGGCTGGTGCAGTGAGCGCGCGATCCCAATGGCGAAAGGCAGGACCAAAATCAACGCAAACAGCGCAAGAGGATAAATGCGAGCGATCCGGGCCACGTAGAACTGCCTCCAGTCACGTACCACGGGGTGACTGTAGGCCAGCACAAATCCGGAGAGGACAAAGAAGAGAGGCACGCCCAGAAAAGCATGGGTGAGAAACGGACCGATCGGATTCTGCGGAGTGACGGCCGCTCCGTTTAGCGAAAAGTGATAGCCGAGGACCAACAAGGCGGCAAAGAAACGAAGGGCGGTTAAGTTCGGCAAAGGCGGAGGCCGCAGACTTGATTCGGATGAGGCGGTGGACATAAAACGAACGAACCCCTGGAGCGATGTGTCTGGCGAGACTAGACGAATTGCGCGGCATGTTCATTAGAACAGGCGAAGGCTGCCGTTCTGGGGCT
>CAXTWN010000166.1:5595-7569 GCA_964248055.1 uncultured Acidobacteriaceae bacterium
GCTGGGTGCGTCGGTGGGGGGGGTGGGGGGGGGGCCGGGGCTCCTTGGAAGGCGCAGCGTTTCGTTGCCGCGACCGAGCAGGGAGAGGACCGCCTTAATCGGCGCGGGGCTGGGTTCGACAAAGAGGGCCTGCATCAGGCGGAAGTATTGGCGATTGATGCGGCGCGCGGCGACCCAGTTATCGGCCAGGGCGGCTTCGACCATGTGAGCCATCTGCTGCGGAATGGCGTTGGAGGCGACGGAGATGACGCCTAGGCCGCCGACGGCGAGGGTGGGCAAGGTGAGGGCGTCGTCGCCGGCGAAGACACGGAAGGAGCGCGGGGCCTGGGTGAGGATCGAGGTGATCTGGGTCATAAGGCCACTGGATTCCTTGATGCCGACGATGTTGGGGAACTCGGCCAGGCGGAGGACGGTATCGGGCTCAAGGTTGGCGCCGGTGCGGCCGGGAATGTTGTAGAGCATGATGGGCAGATCGACGGCTTCGGCGATCGCCTTGAAGTGCTGGAACTGGCCCTCCTGGCCGGGGCGGTTGTAGTAGGGGTTGGCGGTAAGAATACCGGTGAGGCCGTCGATGCGCGCGAGCTTGCGAGCGTTGTTGACGGCCTGGTGGGTGCTGTTGTGCGTGCCGCCAGCAAAGACGGGCACGCGGCCCGCGGCGGCGTGCACCGTGATGCCGACGACGCGCAGCCACTCCTGTTCACTGAGCGTGGCGGCCTCGCCTGTGGTGCCGGCGGGAACGAGCAGGGAGATGCCGTTGGCGATCTGCCAGTTCACGTGGCTGTGCAGAGCGGCTTCATCGACGCTGCCGTCGTGGCGGAAGGGCGTAACGAGAGCGGTGCCGCAGCCGGTGAGGTCCATACCGGGATGAGTTTACGACGACTTGTGGGCGGGAGTCCGCTGTTGAGCGAGCGTACGGGACTTCTCCACGATGCGGCGCGGCGGAACGAGCCAGAACACCGCGACCAGGGCGATCATCAGCAGCGCTGTCCAGGGAGAAACGAAGGCTACGAAGATCGCGCCGAGGTTCATGGCTGCGGAGAAGATCTGTTTCCCCGGGCCCGCGGCGGGCGGGACGTGGGTGCGGCGCTGGATCGTCCAGGCAAGCAGGCTCCAGCCGAGGGCAGGAAGGACGAAGCAAACGGCGTATACCGCAACTGAAACGGGATGGATGCCGCGGGTGCCGACCCACTGAAGGCCGAATGGGATCAAGGAGAGGCCAAAGAGTTGGATGAGGTTGGCCCAGAGGATGCCGTGCGAGACGGTCTCCAGGTCGTCGAGCAGATAGTGGTGGTTGACCCAGTAAATGCCGACCTGGACGAAGCTGAGCAGGTAGAGAGCGCCGATCTTGGCGTCTCCGAGCAGGGCGGCGCGGTCGCTGACGTCGAGCGAAGGCACCTTGAGCTCCAGCACCATGATGGTGATGATGACGGCGATTACACCGTCGGAGAAGGCCTCGATGCGCGAGGTGGAGAGGGATTTGGCCATGAGCTTGGTGCGGAAAGCTTACACGCAGAATGGTGGTCGGTCGTTGCTTTTGGGATGGATCTCCGGGAGAGTGAGGCTGAGGAGTGTTATCGTCGATTCCACCATGGAAGTGAACGCGCTGACGCCGATCCTGAACGTCTCCGACCTTGCGGCGACGGTGGCGTGGTTTGAGCTGTGGGGATGGAAGAAGTTGTGGGACTGGGGCACGCCAGCCACATTTGGCGCGGTGGGTTCGGGCAAGGAAGTCTGCATCTTTCTTTGCCAAGGAGCGCAGGGGGGACGCGACCGTGGGACCAATGCGACGACGTTCCAACAGGAAGGCGACGAAACGGGCGACAAGGGTGTGTGGATGTCGGTGTGGGTGGACGATGTGGACCAGATGCACACGGAGTGCCTCGCCGCTGGCTTAGAGATCACGCTTCCGCCGACGGATCTACCGTGGGGTGTGCGGGAGATGCATCTTCGCCATCCGGATGGACACGTCTTCCG
>CAXTWN010000167.1:0-7560 GCA_964248055.1 uncultured Acidobacteriaceae bacterium
GGGCGCTGCGACGGTGGCGAGAAAGCGCACCAGTCGGGCCTCTTCGATTATTCCGCCCGGCAAAATTGAGCGTCAAGCAACCTTCGGGGGATTGGTTCGCTTACCGCTCACCTTGTGCGATCTTCGTGATTGAGCTTCTCTTCGAGCCCTTGCAGCTCCTGGAGCAGTGCCCGGAACGCCCGGCCGCGGTGACTGACAGACCACTTTGCCTCCGGCTCAAGCTCGGCGAGCGTCTTGCCCAGCGGCGGCACAAAGAACAGCGGATCGTAGCCAAAGCCGTTGCTGCCGCGCGGCGCAAAGAGGATCTCGCCGGCGACCCGGCCGTCGGCGCGGCGGAGCATCACGCCATCGCGGGCCAGGGCCAGCTCGGAGACGAAGTGCGCGTGCCGGCCGGCCCGGCCCTGCGTGGCTCGGTTCACCTCGGCGAGCCGTGACAGCAGGCAGCGATTGTTGCGTTCGTCCGTGCTCAGATGCGGCCCGAGATCGGAGACCATCTCGAAGCGCAGGTCGTCGGCAAAGCGCGCGGAACGAACGCCGGGATCGCCGCCCAAAGCATCGACGACCAGGCCGGAGTCGTCGGCGAAGACCAGCAGCCCGGGCGCCAGCCGGGAGTACGCGACCGCCTTCAACGCGGCGTTGCCAAGGAAGGTGGCAGCGTCTTCCACCGGTGCGGGCATGCCGGCCAGGCCGGGCAGCGGAAGCACCTCAATGCCCTCGGTGCTCGCGCTCTGGGCAAACTCGCGAAGCTTGCCGGAGTTCGTCGTCGCGGCGTAGATTGTCATGCTTCCAAACTTACTGCAGCGCACCGGACACTCGCGCGTGTACGGCCGCTTCGCAGGAGAACCTTGCATGGCTCGTGTCCTTTGTGTGTTCTTGCTTGTCTTGTGTGTTGCTGCAGGAGTTTCCGGTTGCCGACAAGGGGCGGCTGAGCCGGGGGCGCCCCCCGCGCCCGCGGCTCCGCCGGTGAAGACTGCGCCTGCGACGCCGCTAGCGGAGAAAAAGCAGGCGCTGTATGGCGATGAGGACACGTGGTCGCCGTCCTGGGATGCATTGATCGAGCAGTCGCTGCCGCCGGACCTTCTTTCCGCGACGGCGGCGCGGGCGGTGCGCCAGTATTGTCCGGCGTTCGCGGAAGCGTCGGACACGGACAAGCGCGCGTTCTGGGCGTATACCTTTCAGGCGCTCGCCGCGGCCGAGGCGGGCCTGACGCCCACGGCCGATGTGCATCACACCGAGACCGCCGTCGACCATACCGATCCGGCGACGCACCGGCTGGCGCGGCAGGAGGGCCTGCTGCAGCTGAAGTATGAGGACGCCCAGCGCTACGGTTGCGACTTCGACTATGCGAGCGACAGCCGCCGGCCGGCGAAGGATCCGCAGAAGACCATCCTGCAACCGGAGCGGAACCTATCCTGTGGACTCAAGATCATGGACAACCAGATCATCACGCAGGGCAAGCCGCTGGTGTCGCGGACGAGCTACTGGTCGACACTGCAGCCGGGGACGGCGGGGTATCGCGTCTTCGCCAGGCAGATGGCGAACGTGCCCGAGGCGTGCGGACTCCATACGGGGCAGAGTGGCACGACGCATGCGCGATGAAAAAACCGACGCAGCGTTTGCGGTCTGACAGTCGTGGTCGTTACCGAACGCGCGCCGTGGGTAAGGCGTCCTGGCGCAGGATGCCGATGCGGCCATGCGGGCCGACGACGAAGGGAAGGCTGAGCGCGTTCCAGTGCTGGTCGGCGTCGGGTGGGTCTGATGCACCCGGCTTGAGGGGGCGCCAATTGCGGCCGTCGTCTACGGAGACGTCGGTGCCGTTGGGGCCTACGGTGAGGAACGTGTTTGTCTTGCGGTCGTAAACCACGGCACTGCGGTAGCCGCCGGGCATGGTTTGCGCCGCTGTCCATGTGGCACCGCTATCAGCACTGACTGCCGCCACTGCGGTGCTGTCCGTTGCACTTTGGTAGTTGCCGCCCACCGCAACGAGCAGGGTTACCGTCCTTCCCGCGGCGGTCGTCGCAAATCGCCCGGCAAGCGAGAAGACGCCGCTAGGGGCCGCTCCATGCGCAATCGGAGTTTCCGCAGACTGCCACGCCATGCTGCAGACACTGGTCTTCTGGTCGCATCTGGAAACCGTGTGATAGACCGCCGCGGTGGGTCCACCGGTGCCGAACAAGAGAAAGGGCCCGACGCTGGTCAGGGAGGAGTTGCTTGCCGCGAACGCCCCAGCGTCTTTCGGCGCATCCAGGCCTGGATCATCGGCGATGTACCAGGTGTCGCCTGCATCGCGCGACGTAAACACGGAAAACTTGCCATTCACCGGATCGCCCAGAAGGAACAGCTGCTTTTCTGTCACACGACGAAGCGAATCGAAGAAGCCCGTCTCGTCCGGATCATCGAAGACTCTCTTCCAGGTTTGGCAACCGTCGGTGGTTTTGTAGAGCCGGGACAGGTCACCTTTGCCGCTGCTCATGACGATGGCGGTGTGGTTGTCGAAGGCCTGGATGCCGCGGAAGTCGAGCTTTTGCGCGCCGGGGGGAACAGCGCAGAGCTGCCAGACGGAGCCGGCGTCCTCGGTGCGGAGGACGGTGCCGTTGGTGCCGGACGCCCAGGCCACGCCGTTGCCCAGGGAGTCGATACCGCGAAGATCAGCAGTGACGTGGGAGTCCTGAAGGGTCCACTGGGCGTTTACGGAGGCCGTCACGCTGAGCGCTAAAACGAGGGGTGCAAGACGCATGGAGGAGAGTGTAGTGGCACGCGCTCGCCTGCGCGACGGGGATCTTCTTGCAAAGAGGGGACAGCGGGGGCAGAGGCCGGCGAAGGGCGTGGCATCGCGAGGGCAGGGGACGCGGTGCGAAATCTTGTAGCCGGCAGCCAGGTGCTGCCGTCAGATGCGTAGCCGCCGCACAAGGCGAACCCGGTTGCGGTCCCGGCAGGGGAGAAGAAGGATGGGAAAACTAGACGGAAAGGTGGCCGTGATCACGGCAGCAACCGAAGGCATGGCCTTTGCGACGGCGAAGCTGTTTGTGGAGGAAGGCGCGTATGTCTTCCTCACAGGCCGCCGGCAGGACAAGCTGGACGAGGCGGTGAAGGCGATCGGGCGCAACGTGACCGGCGTGCAGGGAGATGCGGCGAAGCTTGAGGACCTGGACCGGCTGTATGAGACGGTGAAACGCGAGAAGGGGCAGATCGACGTGCTGTTTGCGAGCGCGGGCAAGGGCGGCCGCGCGGAGCTCGGCTCGATCGAGGAAGAGGACTTCGACTCGATCTTCGATCTGAATGTCCGGGGCACGCTGTTCACCGTGCAGAAGGCTCTGCCGCTGTTTCGGGATGGCGGCTCCATCTTCATGAACGGCTCGATCGCAAGTGCGAAGGCCTTTCCCGGCAGCAGCGTGTACAGCGCCAGCAAGGCGGCAGTGCGGGCGTTTGCACGGGTTTGGCTTTTGGAGCTGAAGGAGCGCCGCATTCGCGTGAACGTGCTCAGCCCTGGGCCGATCGACACGGCGGCGATGGGCCGCCTGCCGGCAGGCGGGCGCGAGCAGTTTACGGCAATGGTGCCGCGCGGCGAACTGGGTCGCCCCGAGGAGATCGCGACGGTCGCCCTGTTCCTGGCTTCGGATGATTCGAGCTTTGTGAACGGGGTCGAGCTGAACGTGGACGGCGGCATCGCCCAGATCTGACGTCTCGAGCACCTTCAGGAGCAGAGCTCTCGGGAATAAATCGAAGAGAAGCGAAAGCCTACTTCGTCACGCTCTGCACGATGCCTTTGGCGCGCAGGCCGGCCTCGATCTCCGCGAAGTAATCTTTGACCGCGCCCTGGGTGCGGATCCAGTCGACGTAGCGGCTGATGCCTTCTTCGATGGTGACGGTGGGCTCGTAGCCGATCGTGCGCGCGCGGGTGATGTCAGAGATGAGCGAGCGGATCTCGCCGGGGCGGAACTCGCCGCGCGCGAGTGGCGCGAGAGGCACGCCGAGTTTGTCGGCGATGATACCGGCGAGGTCACGCACGCTGGTCGCGCGGCCGGAGCCGACGTTGACGGGCAGACCGTCGACTTTGTCGGACTCCATGGCGAGCAGGTTGGCCCGGGCGATGTCCTCGACGAAGCAGAGATCGCGAGTTTGGCCGCCGTCCTCGTACATCACGGGCGGCTGGTTGTTCAGCAGCCGCGTGCAGAAGATAGCGATGACACCGGTGTAGGGGTTGAACAGCGACTGGCGCGGCCCATAGGTGCAGCTGTAGCGCAGCGCGACCGTGGGGATGCCGGTTTGTTTGCCCCAGAGCAGAACGAGTTTCTCCTGGTCGACCTTGGTCAGCGCGTAGACGGTTTCGCCCCCACCGGGTGTGTTCTCGGGTGTCGGGATGGAGGTCGTTGGCTTTGCGCAGAGGGGGCAATGGACGCTGAAGTCTCCGGCGCGCAGCTGCTCGGCGGGGCGAAGCAGTGGGACGACATGGCCGTGCTCGGGGCAGAGGGCGGCGCCTTCGGAGTAGACGGCCTGGGAGCTGGCTACGACGACCTTGCGCACGGGCAGCTTCTCGTCGCGGATGATCTCCAGCATCTGGGCCGTGCCGAAGCTGTTGACGAGGACATATTTGGCCATCTCGGGCATGTAGCCGCCGTAGGCCGCCTCGTGGAAGACGACGTCGATGTTCTCGAGGGCGGCGCGCATGGTGCCTGCATCCTGCACCTCGCCTTGGATGAAGTCGGCTTGCGGGTTGATCCAGGCGGGCTTGCCCTGTTTATGCGTCTGCGGCTCCAGGTTGTCGAGGATGCGGACGGTGTAGCCTTCACGGATCAGCAGGTCAACGATGTGGGAGCCGATGAGGCCCGCGCCTCCGGTGACGAGAGCGCGCTTCTGGTGTGTGGTCATCAAGGGTGATGGTAAAGGATGGCGCTTGCGAAGCGATGTGCAGGGCGGCGTTGCTCGCTTAGCATAGCGACATGAAGGTCTATACCGAGTACCTGACGTTCAACACGCGCAAGCAGTATGAGATGGTGCACATCACCGACCAGGTGGAGGTCGCGGTGCGGAAGTCCGGCGTGGAGGATGGCCTGTGTTTTGTCTCGCCCATGCACATCACGGCGGCCATCTACGTGAACGACCACGAGAGTGGCTTGGTCGAAGACATCAGCGTCTGGCTGGAGAAGCTGGCGCCGCGCTGGCCGGGCTACAAGCACCATCAGACGGGCGAAGACAACGCGGATGCCCATCTGAAGGCGCTGCTGCTACATCATGAGACGACGTTGCCGGTGACCAAGGGCAAGCTGGACCTGGGCACATGGCAGCGGGTGTTCTATGCAGAGTTCGATGGACAGCGGTCGAAGCGGGTGATCGTGAAGGTGATGGGCAAGGGCAAGGACGAGTAGGCGTCGGCTTCTGCAGGGCAACGGCAACCGCGTGAGCCGCAGCGCCTGCTTGTGTTGCGCGACGTCTTACTCGTCAGACGGCGGTGAGGATCTCTTCTTCGAGGCTTTGCTTTTCCACCAGCTCGGCGTAGTAGCCGCCGCGCGCGACCAGTTCGTCATGCGTGCCGAGTTCGACGATACGGCCCTGATTCAGGACGGCGATCCGATCGGCGTTGCGGGCGGTGCTGGCGCGATGCGCGATGAGCACGGTGGTGCGGCCCTGCATGGCGGAACGCAGGCCGCTGAGGATCTGCTCTTCGGTGTAGGTGTCCACGCTGGCGAGCGCGTCATCGAGGATCAGGATGCGCGGCTCACGCAACACGGCGCGTGCGATGGCGGAGCGCTGCTTCTGGCCGCCGGAGAGCGTCATACCGCGCTCGCCCACGACGGTGTCGAAGCCGCGCGGGAAATCGAGGATCTCGTTGCCGATGTGCGCCGTACGGGCGGCTTCGAGCACCTGCTCCGGCGTGGCGTTGGGCTCGCCAAAGGCGATGTTGTCGTGCAGGGTGGTGGAGAAGAGAAAGGTCTCCTGCGGAACGAAGCCGATGGACCCACGCAGTTGAGCGAGGGTGTACTCGCGGATGGGGCGGCCGTCGATGAGGACCTGGCCGGGGTCGGCGTCGTAGAGGCGAGGGATGAGGGAGACCAGCGTAGATTTGCCGGAGCCGGTGGGGCCGACGATGGCGAGCGAGGTGCCGGCCGGGATGTGGAGCGAGATGTTGTGGAGGATCTCCGGGCCGGTGTCGTAGCGGAAGGTGAGATGGCGGAACTCGATGTCGCCGCGGAGGGTGGTGGGTGGGGCTTGGGTCGCCCTTCCCTGGGCTTGGGCGGGAGCAGAAGCGGATCTCTCCACTGCGCTGCGCTCCGGTCGAGATGACACCGCAATTGGTTGGGCGGGAGCGGAAGCAGACTCCTCCGCGCTACTTCGGGATGACAATGGGGAAGGTGAAGTTGTGATCGCGTCCGCCATCGCGTGGTGGTCATCGATCGCGGGTTCTTCTTTCAGCAGCGCATCGATGCGCACCACGGAGGCCGTCCCGCGCTGCACCAGGTTCACCACCCAGCCGATGGCGATCATGGGCCAGGTGAGCTGCACCATGTACACGCTGTAGCTGGTGAACTGCCCGACCGTGATGCGATGCTGGACGACCTCGCGGCCGCCGACCAGCAGGGTCAGCATCAGCGAAATGCCAAGGACCAGCTCCAGCGTGGGCCACAGCATGGCCATGAGCTGTGCCAGCAGCAGGCTTCGTCGGATGTACTCGCGGTTCGACTCTTCGAAGGCCTCGATCTGCGCCTCTTCCTGCGCGAAGGCTCGGATGAGGCGCGCGCCGGAGAAGTTCTCCTCCGCCTGCGCGGAGATGTCGGAGAACATCGCCTGAATGCGCTCAAAGCGCGTGTGGATGCGAGCGCCGAAGAACTGCACCAGCACGGAGGCGATCGGCAACGGCACAAAGGCGAACATGGTCAGCCGCGGACTGATGCGCAGCATGAAGGGCAGCGCGGCAGCCGTGAAGACCACAGTGTTCGCGCTGTACATGATGGCCGGTCCGAGCAGTTGGCGTACGGCGCTCAGGTCATTGGTGGACCGCGCCATGATGTCGCCGGTGCGATTGCGCTGAAAGAAGCTGGGCGGCTGGCGCTCAAGGTGAGCGAAGAGATCGTTGCGCAGATCGAACTCGATCTCACGCGAGGCGCCGATGATCACCTGCCGCGTGAGGTAAAGGCAAACCGCGGAGACAATCGCGATGCCCAGCAACTCCAGTGCATGCTGCCAAACGGCGGCGGCATGGATGTTGCGCCGCATGTCGTCTACGGCGCTGCCCACCAGCAAGGGGATCGTGGCCTTTGCGCAGTTGTAGACGATCAACGCCAGACCGCCCCAGGCGAAGCTCCGCCAATAGCGGCGAAGGTAGGGAAAGAGCGGCCTGAGGCGTTTCAGCATGGGCTTTCCGAGCTGCGGGCTAAAGGCCCGGCGGTCGCGTGGTAGGTGAAGTCGGCGTGGTAGGTGACGTGGGCGTGGCAGATGACGTCGGCGCCGTGGGACTTGTGGAGGTGGGCTGGGTCTGCGGCCTGCCGATGCCGGGCGCCGTGCCTGGCGCTGTTCCGGTCGGCGGCGTGACCGGTAGGGAACCGGGTTGCGGCGGCGTGGCAG
>CAXTWN010000168.1:0-7468 GCA_964248055.1 uncultured Acidobacteriaceae bacterium
GTTCCGCGCCCGCCAGCAAACGATCCTGCGCCGCCCGTTCCCGTGTGACCAGCCGCGCCCACACCGGCCAGCGCTTCAGCACAAAGTGGAGCGCGAAGGCCAGCGCCGTGCCCGCATACAGGTACTCGTTCAGCAGAAACATCTTCGGTCCCGGGTCCGCCAGCGCCGTCGTATAGCCGTAGAAGAACCCCAACACGTACACATAGAGCGGCACGCTCGGCGCCAACAGAAGAAACGGCACCAGCCACACGTTGTACCAGCCATAGTGCGGTGAAAAGAGCAGCATCATCCCGAACCCAAGCATCGTCGCCGCCCGCATGTAGGCCGGCGAGGGCGCGCTTGCCGACTGCACCCTACGTGCCCGCTCCCGGGTCGCATACCGCCACGCCCATAGCGCGAGCCCGCCCATCACCAACGCCGCAAACAGCGTGAAACTCCACTTCGGCAGCCTTGCGCATCCGGGCAAATGCTGCGCGGAGTCCAGCAGAAAGAACCTCGATCCGCTATCGATGCCTTCCTCTTTCGAATACCCGGACAAAAACCCAAACACCAGCCGCCCCACCGACGCGTACATCCCATAGCCCACCGCGCAGACCGCGACCAACACCGCGGGCATCCTCCAGTCGCGACGCTGGTACAGCGCCGGCACGAGCACCAGCGGATAAAACTTCGTCATCACCGCCATGCCCAGGAACAGCCCCACCAGCGCCGGCTGTTCGCGCGCACGGAACAGCATCGCGAGCACAATCAGCATCGCTACCACGGCATCCACGTGCCCCGCGCAGCCGATCTCCCACACCAGCAGCGGACACCACAGGAACAGCAGCACCTCGGCCGGCGGCCGTCCCAGCCGCCGCAGCAACGGCAGCAACGCCACTGCAGCAACAGCCAGGCAGCACAGCATGAAGAGCTTCATCGCCTCGACGGTCGGCGCAAACCACGTCGCCAGCCAATAGAACATCTGCGCCACCGGCGGATAGATCGTCCGCGCATAGTCCCGCCGGTTGATATTGTCGAAGATCTCCTGGTGCGGTGCCCGCAAGAAGGTCAGCGCCGTATGGCCCGGCACATACCGGTACGGGCTGATGTGCGCATGCTGCACAATGCCGTCCCACACGTAGCGGTAGATGTCGCTCGAAAGCACCGGGTCCTGCAGGTAGGTCAGCGCATACATCGGCACGGCCAGGCACACGACCAGGGGCAGCGTCACCCGGTTTACCGGCTGCGTGCGCACCACCAGCACCGCCGCGACGTACACGTAGGCGGACAGCAGGGAGACATGATCGAAGCCAAACCTGAAGTGCTCGACCTCCCCACCGAACTGGTGTGCGAGCAGCACCAGCGCCAGCCCCAGCAGCGCCAGCGTTACATTGGTCAGCCGCGGGTCACCCTCACGCCACGGCACCCTCTGTAGCCAATCCCTCTTCAAGCGGGATCTGCCACAACAGGTTGCGACACCTCCGCCGACACCCGCCGTCTCTTTAAAAAGCCGCGCGTCGCCTCCGCCTCGTAGCCTGGCATCGTGGCAAACGCCGGTCGCTGCCCATCCAGCAACTCCGCCTCCAGCACCTTCAGCGTCGCCTCATCGTCTACGTCATACCAAAGCGGTAACTCGACGACCTCCAGCCCCGCCGCACGCACGCGTTCCCGCGTTTCGTCCAGTACCAGCGCCGTGCTCCAGGTAATGCGCTCAAACGGCTCCGGATGCGCCTGCTTCAACCCGATCAGGTAGTAGCCGCCATCGTCGGAGCCACCCAGCACGACCCGATCGCCCGGCCGCAGCAGCGCGTCGACGGCCATGTGGAACGCCTCTGGTGGCACGGTCGGCGAGTCGGAGTCGATCAGGCAAACCGCCCCAAACCCGCACGCCAGGATGTCCGTGGCGGCAAGGTGCAGCCGCTCTCCAAAGCCGTCACCGCGCTGCCCGATGAGCGCAAAGCCCTCGGGCAGCAGCCCCGCAAAGGCCACCTCATCCCCCACGGGGGTATAGCAGACCAGCCCCGCAGCCCTGCCCTCGGCTGCAACCTCGGCGATGTTGTTCGTCGTGTCCCGCAGAAAGCAGACGTTCAGCGCCGCCGCCTCTTCCGCCGTCAGCGGAGGCTGCAGTCGCGTCTTCACCCTGCCCGGTCGCGGCGCCTTGGACATCACCGCCAACGCGACCTTCGCCGTGCGCTCCGCCACTGTCGTGCCCGCGTCCAGCACGGGATACCTCAGCTCAAACAAGACCACTCCAGCCAGTCACGGCAAGGCACTTAAGAGATCTCCAGCGTGCCTCCATCATAGCCGCCCCATCGCTCCGCCGCGTCCACCCCGCCCACCGCGTCCGTCTTTCCTCATACTGGCAGAGAGTCCCCTGAGATTTGCCGCGCCCCAGCTAGGGGTGTCATGCTCAACCCATGAACGCGCGCAAGCTCCTCTTCGCCGCCCTGGCCGCCTGCACCGTAATCGGCGCTCTTCCCTCCCTTGCTCAGGAAAGAGGCACATGGAGCGCCGCGAGCAGCTCCGCCCGAGGCACGACCGGCGACGTCGCCTTCACGGCCGTCAAGCTCATCCTCAACTTCTCGGCCTTCCCCATCGCCCAAATCCGCGCCCTGCAGCCCGCCGAAGCTCAGGCCGTCTTCAACACCGATCCCGACCCCAATGCACGCGGCAATCTCTACCGTCTCAGCGTCCCGGCCAGCAAGCAGTTCCTGCACCACAACACCCTCTGCGGCTCGGAGGAGACCCAATGGGCGGTCACCGCCGTCTCCGGCCATACCCTCCATCTGGCCTTGTTCTCCGGCGCTACCATGCCTACCCTTACGGCGGAAGCGATGGTCAACACCACCGACCTCTGCGGGACTTTCACCTACACGCGCTGAGTCCCCGTTCACACGCGCCTTTCCATAGCGCTCCGCTCAGTCGCTCTCGAAGCCACGGTTCCAGTGGGCAATCACCCGCGTCTCGCGCTCAAACCCCAGCACGCTCACACTGCCTGTCCCCAACGCAAACAAGCGCCCATCCACCGCCGGCCGCCCGATCCACCGAGCCGCCAGGATCCGCAGGATATGCGCGTGCGCAAAGAGCGCGACCCTGCGGGTGCCACTCTGTTTTGAGTTGTCCTCCTCAGGCACAGCCGAAGCAGCTGCCTTCCCCTCCGGAGCCACAGCCGCCGCCAGCGCCCGCTCAATCACATGGTCCGCCCGCGTGCCCACTGCTTCCACCGACTCTCCACCCACCAAAGGATCTGTCCACACACTCCACTGCGGGTTTCCCTTCAGCGCCCGCATCTCTGCGGTCGTCTTTCCCTCACTCTCCCCGTAGTTCCACTCCTGCAGGTCATCCACCACCTGCATCTGCTCCCCGAGCCCGGCGATGCGGCAGGTCTCCTGCGCCCGCTCCCGCGGACTGACCAGCACCGCCGCAAACGTCACGCCCTGCAGGTACTCCCGCAGCTCCACTGCCCGCTGCCGCCCGTGCTCCGTGAGTGGAATGTCTGTGAAGCTCGTGTGCGCCCCGCTCAAACTCCACTCCGTTTCGCCGTGCCGCACCAGCCAAAGCTCCGTCTTCGCGCTCATCGCTTTCGATCCTTTATGGCTGATTCTTCCACGCTCGCCGCGCACGCGGGACGGCCCACGCACACGCCATACCCTGACCTCAAGCCACGTCGGTCATCTGTTTGGGCAGCTCGAGCAGGCTTTTGACCAGCTGCGAAAGCCGGCCGAAGTCGCTCTCCAGCTTCAGCGCCAGCGACTGCTCGTCTCCAACGCCTTCGTTTTGCTTTGCCAGAAAAAGAATGTTCGTCAGGCTCTGCAGCGGGTTGTTGATCTGGTGCGCGAGATCGTTTGCCATGGCCATCGCCGCGGCCGCGCGCGCCTGGGAGAGCAACTTCCTCTGCTGCCGCTGCTGCCGAATCCCCATCGCCGCGAAGTTCGCCAGGATCTGCATGAGATGGAGGTCCTCACTGTCGAAGGCCTCCGTCCGGCTGTGGGAGATGATGAAGATGGTCCCGCGCATCTCTTCCACCTCCCAGGGCAACAGGATGCCGTCGCGGACCAGTGCCGCTTGGATCCCCAGGAGGTCGAAGAAGCGCTCATGAACCCGAAACAGCTGCGGGCCTCCGCGCTGCAGGCAAATCGTGCAGGCGCTCGGGTATTTGGGCAGCGAAGCATTCAAAAAGCCGCTGTACTCTCCCGCCGTGGCAATCCATTGATAGTAGTTTTGCTCGGTCCTGTCCTGCCGCTCGATGCTGATGCCCGCACTGTCGGCGCCGCACAGCCGAACTGCGGCATTCACCAACTCCTGCAGGATCATCTCGGGCTGCTCCACAAACGCGTTGGCCAGCCGGTGCATCCCTTCCATCTGCATCGCGCCGTTGCGCGAGTGCAGGCGCCGGTCTGAGAAGGCCGACCCATCCCTCAGGTCCACAACCTCCAGGCCGACCGCTTCGAGTTCTGCCAAAGCTTCTGTCATGGTGTAGAGACAGTCTACGGTCCTGCACGCCCGGCCAAGAAGACAATTTCCGGCCCGGCGTCTGTGCCCTGACCCTCCGCACGACCGAAGGCCCCGTCGCTCATCCTCGAAGGTTCCCGCTCAACCCGAGCAGCTGGAAGTCTCCTCCGCCTCCGTCTTCCTGCTCCTCTTCCAGCGACAAAAAGCGATCGCGCAGCAGTCGCACCAACGGGTGCAGCACCAACACCAACGCGATCGGGACCAGCATCCTCCCCCAACCGCGCTCCAGGCTCTGCTCGGCGTCCACCATGCCAAAGAGAAACGGTGGCAGGACGCCCACGTACAACGTCAGCATCGCCGGCAGACTCGTCTTCCCGGGCGTCCTCGGCCGAGTGAAGGGTGCGCCCGTCTGCGCAAAGAAGAAGCCATCCACCAGCACCACGGCCAGGCACACCCCGCACACCGCCTGCACCAGCAGCCTCCGCCCACTCCACCCCGCCGCGCCCAGCAGTCCCAAAACCAGCGTCATCACCGCCACTCCGCAGCCCAACGCCCACCGCCGCGTCGCCCGCGCACACGCTTCCATCTCCGCGCCGGTGCAGCGGAAGACCCAACGCGCCGGCAGATTCAACGGAAAGGCAAACGCCATGCGCAGCCCCGCCACCGTCCAGAACAGCAGCAACGGCAGTACCGCATGTAGCCCCAACGCGGACAGCTCCACCCGCACCGCACCTCGCGACACCGCCACCGTCGTCCCACATGAGATCGCCAGCGCGACTCCCGTCCCGCCATACATCGCGAGATACACCCCGTACCGGCTGTTGCGAGCCATCGTCTGCCCGATGAAGTGAAAACCAGCGCTCTCCGCCGGCGCGCGCACGACCCGCCGGCTCACCGCCGTCCACCACGCGGCTGGCTCGCTCGCGCCGCCCTCGGCACCCTCCACCGACATGCGCCGCATGCGCGCCCACGCCAGCGGATAGGTCAACACGACCAGCGCCGCCGCGACCAGAGTCGCTTGCAGCCCCATGCGCGCCATCGGCCCGGCAAACGGCTGCGCCGTCGCCCCATGCAGCAGGCAGTCATACACTCCCAGGAACCAAAACGTCGGCACGGAACGCTCCATCGCCCCGGGCTGGCGCAAGGACATCTCCAACAAACCGCCAAAGCGCACATAGTGCGCGACCAACAGTCCCAAGCCCACTACCGCGAACATCTGCAGCACCGGAGACACCCGCCGAAATACCCGCAACGGCAGCACACACAGCAGCAGGCCGCCCACTCCCAGAATGGTCAGTGAGGCGAAGATTCCCGCCAGCCCCACCGCCGCCACCTGCGTCAGCACCGATCGCCAGAAGTGCCCATTTTCCATCACCAGCGGCAGCATCACCGTTCCCAGCGCGTTTGCTCCCACGAGAAACAGCCCGAGGAAGCCCACCAGCGCCGCGCCCTTCGCCATCAACAGCTGCCGTGCGCGCAGCGGCAAGGGTGTCAGCACCAGGAAGTCCAACCGCTCCGGAAACAACATCTCCCACTCAAACAGCGCCACCCCGGCCATCACCACAAACGAAAGCAGCACGAAGAAGTACAGATCCTCGAGTCGACCCCAAGCGTCGCGCTGCGGGTACTGCATCTGCAAGAAAAACGCCACCATCAACCCCGGTACCGCCACGATCGCCAGTGCCCGCACAATCGTGGTCGAGGCCTCCCCATCCGACTGCAGCACGTCGTTCTGAAAAAACCGCAGAAAGAACAATCGCACGAGCTCTCCCGTGCTGCCCCGTTGCTCGCTACGCATGACGCACCTTCATCACCTCGACCATTTCCCCGGCCACCCGCTCCGTATCCGTCTGCTGCACCAGCTGCGCAAAGACACTCTCCAGCGACGGCAGCTCCATCAACCGCACCAGCTCCCCCGGCGCCGCATCCGCCAGCACCTTGCCCTTGGCCAGCACGATCACCCGCGCGCACACCCGCTCCACCACCTCCAGCACGTGCGAGATGTACAGAATCGCCTTGCCCTCCCGCGCTAGGATCACCAGCAGATCTTTGAACAGCCGCGCCGACACCGCATCCAGTCCTGAAAGCGGCTCATCGAAGATCACCAGCTTCGGATCATGCAGCAGCGCCGCCGCAATCAGCACGCGCTGCCGCATTCCTTTCGAGTAGTTCGCCATCGCTGTGTACTGCGCGCCCTCCAATCCCAGCAGTCGCAATAACGCCTTCGCCTTCAGCTCGATTAGCGCCTCCGCCATCCCTCGCAGCCGCCCCGTGAGCTGCAGGTACTCCAGCCCGGAAAGGTGCGTGTACACATGCGCCTCCTCCGGCACATATCCAAGCTGCGCCCGGTACCCCGGCAGATCCTCCCGGATGTCCCGTCCCTCGAACAGCACCGTGCCCCGCGTTGGCTGCACCAACCCGATCACCATCTTCACCGTGGTCGACTTACCCGACCCGTTCGGCCCCAGGTAGCCCAGCACCTCGCCCGGCCTCAACGCGAAACTTACGTTCTCGACCGCCGGAATGCTGCGGTAGCTCTTCGACACATTCCTAAACTCCAACACTGAACCCCCTATGTAGCAAACGACTGTGCGCTAGAATACTACATAGCTTTGGCGCAAAGAATCTGTCATCCTGAGCGCAGCAAAGGACCTGCTGTTCTGCAGCACCCCGTCATCCTGAGCGCAACGAGGAACCTGCTTTCGGTAACACCTTGTCATCCTGAGCGCAGCGAAGGACCTGCTTTCTGGAACCGCAGCAAAGCCTTCATCAGCAAACACAGTCCCGGCGCAACAAAGACAAACCACGCACCCCATGCCACCCCGCCTCTCACATAGCGCCGCGCTGATCCTCAAGGCCCTCAGCCTCGGCTACCGCTTCGGCTTCGACGTGATGGAGATCACCGGCCTGCCCAGCGGCACCGTCTACCCCGCCCTGCGCCGCCTTGAGCGCGACAACCTTGTGGACTCCCATTGGGAGGACGAGGCCGCCGCGGCCGCGCAGGGCCGTCCGGCTCGTCGCTACTACGAACTCACCC
>CAXTWN010000169.1:0-7370 GCA_964248055.1 uncultured Acidobacteriaceae bacterium
CCCCCGAAGGCGCCCTCAAACGCCTCGCCGCCGATCTCGGGCGAAGCGTCTACTGCATTCTGCTCTGACATTTGTTCTTGTTTCCCCTTGCCTCGGCTCCGAAAACGCACCTGCTGCTTTCCCGCCAGACACTTTTCAGGTCGCGGACAGGTCCGGAATGAGGTCATCCGCACACGTGGTGAACGTCAAGCACGTACTCGCTCGACTTCAGGTCCGGCTTGCAAAGTTCCGCTCGCTGCGCATGCGCCGCCAGTTATGCTTTGCCCATTTGCGCCGGCAAAACGCCTTCCGCGCCTTTCCCAACTCCGGAACCTCTCTGCGGTCGCACAGAGTTCCGGTTTCTCCCGACCGCCTCCGGATCCGGCTCTCCACCGTCGTAGTCCGCGGTCCGGCCACGCTGCTTGGGAGCTGGCCTCTTACGGATCATGTACCACGAAGGAAAACGCCGCGCTGCACACTCACCAGATTCGGTCAGGCAGCTCAGAAAGGAGCGGTCAGGCGTAGACGCGCTCGCAGGCAGTCTCCCCCTGCGCACGAATCTGTCCTCGACGAAACTATGCTACGCGAAATGCAGGGACTGCGCAACTGCCACTTCCGGGGGCGGATGACTCCCCCAGAGGCGGTAGGCCATCCCCCCTCCCCGAGGAATGGCCCACAGCTCCCCAACGGCCAGTCACTGGCCTCGCGAAACGGCTTCCGTGGAAGCCCGCCCCGGCGGTTGGTACCCTGTTGCGGGTATCTCGTTCCTATCCGGGCGTTGAGACCGGGGTCGCTTCTGCAAGCCACCCAAAGCTCATCTACTCTGAAGTAAGCAAGTTCCGTGCCAAACCCCAAAGGCTCAAATCAGCCACAAAACTGCATCGAGGTGGGAGCTTCCCTTCGAGAAATCGTAGGTACCTCCAGGCGATCTCCGCATTTCGGAAGCGGCTCCCGTTGACGCGCCTCCCCGGTTGCTTTGTATAATGGAGGCAATTCGACGCAGCCCTTACGCCCGCAAGCTTATCTGGAGATCAATCGGGCTGACCTGGCGAGGCTGCGTGCGCGTGAGCAAGCGGACCAGTCGTCGCCGTCCCGGACATGTCCGCGCCATGCGGTTATCCACTTACCTCCCACTGCTGTAAGGAGTTCGACACCCCGCATGAACCGTTCCCTGCCGCTCGCCCTGGCTCTCGCCGTGGCCGCTTCCACCCCCACCCACTTCCCCCAGGCCACCACGGCCGGGGCCGCTGCGGCTGCGCCAACAGCCGCCCTGCCCCAGGCCGGTCCCGCCAAGGTCGCGATCATTGCCTTTACCGAAGCCGTCGTTGCGACCAACGAGGGCCAGCGCGCGCTCGCTGAGCTCCAGAAGAAGTACGCGCCCCAGAAGGCAAAGATCGACAGCGAGGCCGCTGAGGTGCAGACTCTGCGTCAGCAGGAGCAGGCCCTGCCCGCAAGTACGCCCGACGAGGAGCGCGCCAATCGCATGAAGTCCCTGGATGTGAAGGAGAAGCAGCTCCAGCGCGACGAAGAGGACGCCAGCAACGCCTATCAGGGCGAACTGCAGGAGGCTTACAGCAAGGTCGCTCAAAAGTTCGGCCAGACCGCGCTGAAGTACGCCCAGGATAACGGCTTCACCCTGCTGTTGAACGCCGGTGGCACCCAGCAGGAGCCCAGCCCTGTGCTGTGGGCGTCGCGCACCACCGACATCACCCAGGCCGTGATCAACGCCTACAACGCCAGCTCCGGCATTGCACCGCCGCCTCCCGCAGTTCCGTCCGCACCGTCGGCTACACGCCGTACCCCGCCTGCGGGCGCGGCGCACCAGTAAGCCGCACCAGCGCACCAGCCAACGGAGGCCTTCGGGCCTCCGTTTCTTTTCAGAGAAACAGGGGCAGATTTCTTGCAAGGATTGCCGCCAATGCCTCCGCCCGGTCCCTCCGTGGACCAGTCCTCCCGGCCGGAGCGACTGCTCGCCTGGGCTATGGGGCTCGTCCTCGCCCTCGGCACGGCATGGGCCGTCTCGGGACCGTTTCGCGCTCACGCGCCCTGGATGCTCTTCGAGCAGGATGACTTCTTCTACTACCTCAAGATCGCCGGCAACTTCGCCTCCGGCCATGGCTCGACCTTCAACGGCATCGTCCCGACCAATGGGTACCACCCTCTCTGGATGCTGCTGCTGGCCGCGGTCCTACGGTTGGGCGCCGGACCTCACGGAGTGTTTGTCTATCTCGGGGTCACCGTGTGGCTGGCCACCATGGCCGTGTGGGCCTGCGGCGCCATCCTCCTAGGGCGCAGCGGGTTGGGTGCTCTTGCCAGTTCCACCCTTGCCGCCTTCGTCGCGGTGTACTGCATGCACCTGTTTGTGGAGGGCATGGAGGTCACCCTTGCCGTGCCGCTGATGTTCGCTCTCCTCGCGGCCGTGCAACCCGTTGCCTGGTGGGCACAGCAGGGCACACCGGGGGTTGTACGCAGTGCTCTTATCGGCCTGCTCGCGTCCGCCATGATCCTGGCGCGGCTGGACACTGCCCTGTTCGCCGCGCTGTTGGGCGTAGGCATTCTCCTCCAGCCGAGCCTGCGCAAACAGCTTGGCCGCGCGCAGCTTCTGGGCGTCGCGTTCGGTCTCCTGCCAGTAGTCGGTTACCTGCTCGTGAATCGGATCGCCTTTGGCCTCTGGATGCCGGTCTCCGGCATGGCCAAGGAGCTCAAGCTCGATCACAACCTGTCCTTGAAGCCGTGGGCTGCGGTCGTGACGCTCTCCCACACGCAACAGTTCAACATCTTCGCTGTCCTGGCGGTGTTGCTCCTGCTGCCCTGGATCTGGTCAAGGCTCCCGCCGATCGAACGCGTGCTGGCGACCGCCGCCCTGAGCTTTCCCTTCCTCTACTTCGCGGTGCTCAGCTACATCAGTGACTGGCGGTTGTGGGGTTGGTACTTCTACAGCCTCCGCCCGGCAGTTTGCCTGGTGCTCTTGGTGATCTTCCGGCTCGCCCTGCCGCGTCGCCTGCTTGCCTGGCCACCCATCCTCGTCCTGATCGTACTTGTCACGCTGTTGCGCATCCACGGCATGCTCTGGGATCAGCAGTCGCTCGGCATGGTAGACGCCGCGGAGGACCTGCGCGCCTTTGCCGCAACCCATCCCGGCATCTATGCCATGGGCGATCGCGCCGGCTCCCCCGGGTACCTCGTATCGCAGCCGATCATCCAGACCGAAGGCCTGGTGATGAATCGCGACTTCCTGACCTTCATCCGGCAGCAGGCACCGTTGCGCGACGTCCTTGCTCACTACGGTGTGCATTACTACATCGGAACGGCGATGCTGCCCTTTACCGGCTGCTTCCAGGCCCTGGAACCCTCGCAGGCGGGACCGCACGCCCCGCACATGCGCGCCACCTTCTGCGATCCGCCCGTCGCGCAGTGGACCCACGACGACGTACACACCATGGTGTTCGATGTCTCCGGCAAGTGAACGCAGGGGCGGCAACGCGCGGCGAGAACGCTATTCCTCACCCACCTTTAGTACCGCCAGGAAGGCCTCCTGCGGGATGTCTACTTTGCCGATGCGCTTCATGCGCTTTTTGCCTTCCTTTTGCTTTTCCAGCAGCTTGCGTTTGCGGCTGATGTCCCCGCCGTAGCACTTGGCCAGCACGTTCTTGCGGATCGCCGTCACCGTCTCGCGCGCCACAATCTTCGAGCCGATCGCGGCCTGGATCGCCACCTCGAACATCTGCCGCGGAATCAGTTCGCGCATCTTCGACACCAGCGCCTTGCCGCGGTCATACGCAAAGTCCCGGTGCACGATGATGCTCAGCGCATCCACCGGCTCGCCGCCCACCAGGATGTCCATCTTCACCATCGGCGAGATCCACATGCCGGCCAGCGCGTAGTCCAGCGACGCATAGCCGCGCGACACGCTCTTTAAGCGATCATAAAAGTCCAGCACGATCTCGTTCAACGGCAGCTCGTAAGTCAGCAGCACGCGCGTCTCGGAGACGTACTCAAAGTTCTTCTGCCGTCCGCGTTTGTCCTCGACCAGCTTCAAAATGCCGCCCACATATTCTTCATTGGTCAGGATCTTGGCCGTGATCACCGGCTCTTCAATGGTCTCGATCTCGGTCGGATCCGGCCAACGCGAGGGATTGTCGACCTCGACCACCGTCCCGCCCGTCAGCGTGATCTTGTATCGTACCCCCGGCGCCGTGGTGATCAGATCGAGGTTGTACTCGCGCTCCAGTCGCTCCTGAATGATCTCCAGGTGCAGCAAGCCAAGGAACCCGCAACGGAAACCGAAGCCCAAAGCTACCGAACTCTCCGGCTCGAAGTTGAAGGAGCTATCGTTCAGCCGCAGCTTTTCGAGCGCATCCCGCAGCAGGCCGTGCTCATGCGAGTCCACGGTGTAGAGCCCCGCAAAGACCATGCTCTTGATGTCTTCAAAGCCAGGCAGCGCCTCGGTCGCGGGGTTCTCGACCGTGGTGATGGTGTCGCCCACCTTGGTGTCGGCAACGTTTTTGATGGTCGCAACGAAGAAGCCCACCTCGCCCGCTGAAAGCTCCTGCAGCTCCACCGGCTTGGGCGTCATCACGCCCATGCTGTCGATGTCGAACGTGCGCCCGTTGGACATGATCTTGATCTTGTCGCCTTTGCGCAGCCGCCCGTTAATCACGCGCGCGAGCACGATGACGCCGCGGTAGGCGTCGAACCACGAGTCGAAGATCAGTGCCTGGAGCGGCTTGTCGGCCTCGCCCTTGGGCGGCGGCAACAGATGCACCACAGCCTCCAGAATCTGCTCCACGTTCTGCCCCGTTTTTGCGCTCACGGCAACGGCATCATCCGCGGGCAGCCCCACGGACTTCTCGATCATCTCCTTGGTGCGTTCAATGTCGGCGCTGGGCAGATCGATCTTGTTGATCACCGGGATGATCTCCAGCCCGTTCGAGATCGCCAGGTAGGCGTTCGCCAGCGTCTGCGCCTCCACGCCCTGCGACGCGTCCACCACCAGCAGCGCCCCCTCGCAGCTGGCCAGCGATCGCGATACCTCATAGCTGAAGTCCACGTGCCCCGGCGTGTCGATCAGGTTCAGCTGGTAATCCTGCCCGTCGGACGCGCGGTACATCATGCGCACCGTGTGGGCCTTGATGGTGATGCCGCGCTCGCGCTCCAGGTCCATGGCATCCAGCACCTGCTCCTGCATCTCGCGCGCGGTCAGCGACCCGGTCAGCTCCAGCAGCCGGTCAGACAGAGTGGACTTGCCGTGGTCGATGTGCGCGATGATCGCAAAGTTGCGGATGTACTTGGGGTCCATGCGTTCCAGCGAGGGCGAAGAGCACTCGAAAGTCTAGGATACCAGCGCTCTTTGCGCGCCCGGAGCAGCAAACGCCGGGGGACGGCGGCAGCTACATCGCTCGCCTTCCCGCATTGCCCCCGTACAATCAGCAGTGATGGTGTTCGCCCCTCGTACGCGGTTCGTGCCTCGCTCTTCTGCCCTGCTCGGCCTGGCTCCGCTGCTGTGCAGCCTGAGCCTCTGCGTGTCATCGAGCAGCGCACAGCAGGCACAAACCACTCTGGCACGGCAACCGCAGACCACCACCGCGATCGCGCCGGCGCCGGCGCAGACACAAGCCACGCCCACTGCCGCGGAGCAACAGCAGGCACAGCAGTACGCGCAGAAGGTCCAGGCGCTCATCACGCGTGCGCAGGCCAGCTACGCCTCCGGCGTCAACAACTACAACAACAACCGTCTTGACGCCGCGCGTGCCGACTTCGACGCCGCGGTCGACATCATGCTCTCCTCCGGCATGGATCTGAAGACTGATCCGCAGCTGTCGGACGCCTTTGAACATCTGCTCGACTCCATCAACTCGCTGGAGATCGTCGCGCTGAAGCAGGGCAACGGCTTTTCGCCCAAGGTGGAAGAGGCCCCGGCGGAAGAGGCTGAAGCCGAGGTCACCTTTGCGCCCGATCCCGCACTGCTGGGCCGCATCGCCGCGCAGGTCAAGACCACCAAGTCCGATCTGCCGCTTACGGTGAATGAGTATGTCGCGGGCTTTATCAGCTACTTCAGCAACTCGCAGTCAGGACACGCGCACCTGATGCGTTCGCTCGAGCGCGCGGGCAAGTACAAGGACCTGATCGCCAAGGACCTCAGCGACGCCGGCGTGCCGCAGGACCTGATCTACATCGCGGTAGCGGAGTCCGGCTTCCAGCCGCAGGCCATCAACCGCGGCTCGGGCGCGGGCGGCATGTGGCAGTTCATGCCCTTCCAGGGCGCCTATGGTCTGGAGCGCAACGGCTACTTCGATGAGCGCTTCGATCCGCAGAAGAGCTCGCTCGCCTTTGCGCGCTACATGAAGTACCTGTACGCGCAGTTGGGCGACTGGTATCTTGCCATCGCCGCCTACGATTGGGGTCCGGGCAACATCCAGCGTGCCGTGCAACGCACCGGGTATGCCGACTTCTGGGAGCTCTACCGCCGCAACGCCCTGCCGCGCGAGACCAGAAACTACGTGCCCGCCATGATCGCCGCCGCCATCATGGCAAAGAACCCCGAACAGTATGGCTTCAGCAACCTTGTGCCCGATGCGCCCGTGCTCTCCGACACCGTCACGGTGGATTACTCGATCGATCTTAAGCTGGTGGCCGATCTCACCGATGCCACCCTGCCCGAGATTGTCGCGCTGAATCCCGCGCTGCTGCGGCTTGAAACGCCACGCGATATCCCCTACGATCTCCATCTGCCCCCCGGCACCAGGGACAGCTACCTCACGCGGCTGAAGGACGTCCCCGAAGCCAATCGCACCTCCTGGCGCTTCCATGTCGTAAAGAGCGGCGAAACCCTCGAACAGATTGCGGCCACATATCACGCGCACCTCGATGCGCTGGTCGCCTATAACGATGTAAGCGATGCCAAGCCCATTGAGGTTGGCGACGAACTCGTGATTCCTCTCAGCGGCGGCGGCAGCAATCTGGGCCAGCAACGGTACACCGTACATCGTGGCGATACGCTCGTCACGATCGCGGACCGCTTCGGCGTTACGCCCGACCAACTGCATGAGTGGAACGAATCGCTCGGCAGCCGGCTCACACCAGGCCGCTCTCTCTATGTGGCCGAACCCGTACGCCTGGCGCCCTCGGTTCGCAGCGGCCGTGGGCGTGCGCATCACGCAGGCTCTGCCCATGCGAAGGCGAGCGCAAGGGCCGCATCGCATGGCTCGGCGCACCGCGCATCCGCAGCGGGGAGCAGCTCTTCCACGCGCAAACATCGGCGCTGATCCGCGCGCAGCACAGCGTCTGCACCTCCTTCGATTCGTCCTCGCGAAGAAAAACGGATTGCACCAAAAAGAGTGCTTGCTATTTGTGCACTCGCGGCGTACATCTGTTGCTAATTCTTTGCGCGA
>CAXTWN010000170.1:0-7272 GCA_964248055.1 uncultured Acidobacteriaceae bacterium
CCGCCGTGGCCTACTCTCTGCTCGGGCTCTCCGCGATGAGCTACAACTCGTTCGGCACCGAAGGTACGGGCGCGCAGCTGTACTTCTATGCCCCGGTGCCCCTGCGCGAGATCTTTCTGGCCAAAAATGTCTTCAGCATGCTGCTGGTGCTCGTGCAGGTGGTGCTGATCATCGGGGTCACCAGCTACGTCGCCGGTCCGCCGCAGATCCTGGACTGCGTCTTCGTCGTGTTATGGGCGGTGGCGGCGCTTCTGCTGAGCACCACCGTCGGCAATCTCCGCTCCATCTCAGCGCCGAGAAAGATCAATGCGGGCCGCACTATGAACAAGGCCGCCTCCGGCGTCAGCGCCTACATCGCCATCGGCATCCTCGCCGGCTGCGCCGCGCTGGGCTTCGGCTGCGAACTCGCGGCCGCCTACCTGCAACGTCCCTGGGTCGCCCTCGCCCTCATCCCCGCCGCCACCGCCGGAGCCGTGCTCGTGTACGCCCAGGGCCTCAACGGCATCGAGGCCTACGCGCTGGACCGGCGCGACCGCCTCTTCGAAGAGCTCGGCAAGAAGATGTAGCCGAGGCCCCGCCCCGACCTCTCCCGGTGCGTTGTCAACCTGACCCTGAGCGAAGCCGAAGGGGAAGGACCTGCTTTCGCGGTCGCAACTTGTCATCCTGACCCTGAGCAAAGCGACGGGGAAGGACCTGCTTCTTGCTTCCTCCAAGCGATTCACTCCACCGCTCCAATCACGCTCAGCATTCGCCCCGCGAACCCATGCTCGCCGCGATGGCTGTAATACTTTCGAGCCCCGTCCGCAAGCCGCGAACACGCCGTACACTCCGCCAGCACGCTGACGTTCTCCGGCCGCAGACCCGCGTCCAGCAGCTGTCGCCGGTTCGCCTGCACCAGGTCCAGGTGAATCTGCGGACCGATGTTGGAGTGCCCCGGCGCCCGCGCCGTCAAAAACAGCAGCGGATACCTTTCCCGCACCGGGTCCGACTCGTACACCTCGGAAAACAGCTCCGGCGCATACGCAAACTGGCTCTCGAATTCAAACCGGACCTCCTCCCCGACCGCGAAGCAGCAACCACCGATCGCAGGCCCGATCGCGGCGACCAGATCCTCCGGCCGGGAGCCGTAGCGTAAGCGCAGGCTGCCGATCCCTCGCTCCACGATGCGCGCCAGCGTACCCCGCCAGCCTGCATGGAACGCCGCCACCGCATGCGTGCGGGTGTCCGCCACCAACACGGGAACACAGTCCGCCGTGATCACCCCCAGCAGCCGGCCGGGCGCACGGCTCAACAGCCCATCTCCGCGCAGTCTCGCCCGGCCTTCGGGCGTCAGCAACGGCAGCGTCTCCGTCTCCAGATCGCGGATCAGCCCGCTGTGGATCTGGTGCAGCGTCAGCAACGGCAGCGAGCGCTCGCCCGCAATTGCAGCCACAAAGCGCTGCCGATTCTCCGCTACGATCTCGGCGTCATCCTCCCGCGTCCAGCCAAGGTTTTGCTCGCCCTTGCCGTACACCGACGAGCTACCTCCCTGGCGCGTACTGAAGCCCGCCCGCAACCACGAAAAGCGCTTCCATCCGGGCACTCGTTCGAGACCCGGCGCACTCCGGCCCGCGACGCAGGCCTCACGTACGGAGCTCTGCTTCGCGCTCTTGCGGCGCTCGCCGGCCTCCCAGCTACCTCGCCGCGTCGCCCTTCGCCCATGTTCCAGCCCGATGGCGTGGAAGAGCGCATCGACCGCAGCAATCGCCTCCAGGCTTTCGCGGTTTTCTTGGTTCACGTCGGCTTCGGGACTGTCGCGCCGCTCGCTCATCCCTCCATCGTACCGGGATCGAGCACAGCGGAAAGATCACGGCGCGGCCGCAGAAAGAGGAAAGGCCCGCTTTCCAGCGGGCCGAGAGAGGCTTGAAGGGGAGGGATCTACTGGGGAAGGAGGAAGGGTGCCCAATCGGGCAAAAAGGGGAAGTAAACTTACAAGGTGGGACGGTAAGGAATGCCTCTCAATTACCAGGTTAGACGCGCGCCGAGCCAGGAGGTTGCATACCTGAGCAACAGCCTTTGCGATCTCCAAACCGCGCAAAGCTCGCCCCTTTTCTGGCCCGCGCCCGCCACGAAATCCAAGCTCCAGAATCGCGCCCGGTGCGATCGGAGCTCGCTCCGTTGATCCTCAAGATGCCCGGTTTAGCGGAACCCACGCCCTCCGACAACGCGGCCCCAAGCCCCCGCAGCTTTTCGGCGCCAGATCACCTTTGCGTGGCCATCACCGGCAGCTCCGCCGAGGAGCTCATCGCCCGTTCGGCCGCGCAGGCCGCAGTCTCCTCATTTCAGGAGCTGCGCCTTGACTTCCTCTCCGATCCGCTCGCCTCGCTGCCTGCTCTGCGCGCGCACTGCGACGCCCAACCCGGCCTTCAACTTCTGGCCACCTGTCGCCGAATCGCCAGCGGAGGCCGCTTCTCCGGCACACCCGAAGCCGAGTTCGAGATCCTCCTCGCAGCCGCGCAACACGGCTTCTCGCTCCTGGATCTCTCAATCGAGAGCGCCGAGGCGCTGCCCGCGGACGCTATCGCACGTCTCCGTGCCACAGGTGCCACCGTCCTCCTGAGCTGGCATGACTCGGAGCGCACCGGCGACCTCGCTGCCGTGCTCACCCGCATGCGCCGCCTCCGGCCGGACCTGGGCAAGATCGTCCCCACAGCCACCAGCCTCGCGGACAACCTGACGGTCCTCACCCTCCTGCGCACCGCGGCAGAGCATCCCGAGCCCATCCCCGTCGTCGCGCTCGCTATGGGCGAAGCGGGCATACCCTCCCGGGTGCTCGGCCCTCGCACCGGCGCGCCCTTCACCTTCGCCGCGCCCACACCGGCCGAGGCCACCGCGCCCGGCCAGCTCGACGCCGCCACCCTCCGCACCCTGTATTGCATCGACCGCCTCACCCCCGCCACCCGCGTCTACGGCGTCGCCGGCGATCCCATCCGCTCCTCGCTCTCGCCGCGCATGTTGAATACCGCCTTCGCGCACACCGGCGAGGACGCCGTCTACCTCCCGCTCCTGACCCACGAGCCCCAGGACCTGTTCCGCTTCGCCCGCGAGCTCCCGCTGGCCGGCTTCAGCGTCACCATGCCACTCAAGCAGGCGGTGCTTCCCTTTCTCAAGCACATCGATCCACTGGCCGCCCGCATCGGCGCCGTCAACACCGTTTGCCGCGAGCCCGACGGCAGCTTCTCCGGCTTCAACACCGATGCTGCGGGCATCATCGCTCCCCTGGAAGAGCGCCTCTCCCTGCGCAACGCTCGCGTTCTCGTTTTGGGAGCCGGGGGCGCCGCGCGCGCCGCGGTGTACGCCTGCCTCGATCGCGGTGCACAGGTGGCGATCCTCAATCGCACACCCGCCGCCGCCACGGCGCTCGCCGCGGAGTCCGGCGCCCAGACAGTCACCCGCGCGGACCTGCCCAATGGCGCTTCCTTCGACGTGCTGATCAACGCCACCCCGGCTGGCATGCGCGGCAACGTCACCGAGCTTCCCCTCGCGCCGGACGAACTGCACGCGGCACTCGTCTTCGACCTGGTCTACAACCCACTCGACACGCCGCTGCTTCAGGCTGCCCGCGCCCAGGGCCTCCAAACTATCTCCGGCGTCGAGATGTTCCTCCACCAGGGAGCACGCCAGTTCGAGCTGTGGACGGGGAAACCCGCCCCGGTCGACGCCATGCGCGAAGCCGTTCTGCGCGCCCTACAAGAAAAGAGCGCGGACTAAAGCGCAAGAACATCTCTCCGTTTCCATCGACCGAAGCGTCATCTCGACCGGAGCGACGCAGTCGCGTAGCGGAGAGCCCCCCGCATCTTCGCGCCCAGCCGCACCGCCGATTGGCAGAACACCCTTACACCTCCGCGTACTCCTGCGCGATCCACTCCCGCAGTGCCTCCATACTCACGCTCTCCCGCCCTAGAAATGCCTTCACCAGCTCCCGTGCGGGTTTGGACCCACCCGGCTCCAGCACCTCGCGCCGATAGCGCCTGCCCGTCTTGCCGCCCAGCATCTCCGGCTTCCCAACCGTTCCCCGGGGCACAAACTCCCGGAAGAACTCCAGCGCCATCACCTTGTCGTACAGGTAGGTGTAGTAGTTTGAGGTGTACCCGACCAGGTGGGTGAACGCCGCATACATGCGATTGCCTTCCACGAACTCATAGCGCGAGAACCGGTCGTAACCCTCCTGGAGCAGCGTGTCCAGGTTCAACTCCGCCGCGCGCCGGTCATGCGTCTCCATCGAGTACGTCGCATACATCACCTGCGTGAGCGTTGAGAGCGCCCGCCCATGCGCGCTGGCCCTGGTCATCTTCGCCACCCTCTCGTAGGGGATCGGCTCGCCGGTCTCCACGTGCAGCGCAAAGGTGCGCAGCAGGTCCGGGTCGTCGAAGAACTCTTCGAGCATCTGCGAGGGCACCTCCACGAAATCGCCCTCGGTGGCAATGCCGCTCTGCCCCGCCCAGCGCTGGCGGCCCCCCAACACCTCATGCATCAGGTGTCCAAACTCATGGAAGTATGTCACCACATCGGCGTACTGCATCAGTCCGGGGTCATCAAAGATCTCCGGGTTCTGCTCATTTCTTTTCGGCTCCGGGAAGTTGCACACCAGCGAGGCCTCCGGCACCTGCCGGCCCCGCACCCCGCCCACCAGCGAACACTCCGAGAACCACTTGCTCTTGCCTTCGCGCGGATGCATATCCAGGTAAATGCGCCCAATGGGCTCCGCGGACGCTGCCTCGTCGAAGACCTCATAGGCCTTCACCGCCGGATCCCAGACCGCCGCGCTCGGGTTCCGCTCAAAGCGCACCCCGAACAGCTTGCCCGCCGTGGCCAGAATGCCTGCCTCGACCTGCTCGTACGGGAAGTACGGCCGCACGCTCTGCGAGTCGAAGTCATACCGCGCCCGCCGGAACTGCTCCTCCCAGAACCGAGCATCGGAGAGCGTGAGCGGAATGCCCTGCGGATCGCGCTCGCGGACAAAGCCCTCCAGCTCCTCCCATTCGCGTCCGGCGGTCTCGCGCGCCGCTGCCTCCACCTCACTCAAAAAGCTGCGCATATTCTCTGCCGAACCCATCATCTGGTCCACCGTCGCCAGATCCGCCCACGACCGGAAACCCAGCACCTCGGCCATCTCCTCGCGCAGGGCCAGCAGATCCAGCAGCACCTGCTGATTTGCCGGATAGCCGCGGTCGTTATAGGCCAGGTACAACCGCCGCCGCAGCCCCGCGCTGGCCGCGTAGCTCATCACCGGCGCCATGTCGGGCGGGTCCGTCGTGATCGTCACCGGCCCGTCCGCCACCAGTCTGCCGTCTTCCTCGCGTACCCCATGCCGCAGAAGATAGTCCGGCGGCAAGCCGCGCAACTCGTTGGGATCGTCGACCGTCACCCGCCGCACATCATCCTGCACCGTGCGGCTGAACTGCATTCCCAGCTCCGTCATACGGTCGCTCAGCGCGCGGATGCGCTCCCGGGTCGCCTCGTCCCGATCCACACCCGCCAGGCGATACCCCAGCAGCGTCCGTTCCAGGTAATACAGTGTGGCCTCGTCCTCGCCGGTTGCGTCCACCGCCTCCAGCGCGCGATACACCTCCTGGTTCAGGCTCAGCGCCACGCCCTCCGCGCTCACCTGCTGTGAGAGCGCCTGCACCGCATCCCGCACCGGGGCCTGTGGATGCACCATGAACATCACGTGCGCCTGGCTGCCCGCCATCCGCAGATGCCAGACGGCGCGATCGTACGGGGCCAGCGTGTTCTCCACTGTGCGCTCGCCGGTGCCCGCATTCACCTCCGCCACCGCTGCCCGCGCCGCCGCGAGATGCGTCTCGACCCAACGCTGCGCCTCCTCCGGCGTCCGCAACCCCGCCCAAAGGTGCAGCAGGTCGCCAGCCGGCGCCCCGGTCCCGTTCGTCTGCTCCCCAACCCCGTCTTCCAGCACCACGTCCATCCGCTGCTCCACTCTCGCAAGAATCTCCTCTGCTTTGACGCTGTTCGCGCCCCAAAGCATGCAGTCGCAGCCATCCCGCCGCGTCAACTCCGCGTACGCCGCGCCCACCGCGTTCGCCGTTCCGCCAGCATCGCAACGAACTCCGCCCAGCTACACTAACCACGTATGCGTTTTCTGATTGCCCTGCTGGCGCTGGCCGGCCTCTTTGACTCCGTGCTCGCCCTCCGCATTCACCTCCAGGACCCCAACGCCGCGCCGCCCTGCGCCGTCTCCGAGCGCTGGGACTGCGGTACCGTGAACCACTCGCGCTTCTCCAGCTTCCCGCCGCTGGCCTTCGACGAAGACCCCACCTCCAAAAAGATCCACATCCCCGTCGCGATCTTCGGCATTGTCGGTTACGCCCTGATCGCCGGCCTCGCGCTCGCCAACCAGCTCTGGGCCACCCTGCAGGCCGCCGAGATCGGCTTCGCCTTCGCCGCGTTTCTCAGCTTCATGGAGGCCTACGTCATCGAGAAGTGGTGCATCTACTGCGTGGTCTCGCAGATCATCATCGCGCTGATCCTTGCCAGCACCATCGCCGCGCTCCTGCTCAAGCACCGTCGCAGACCCCACCTCACCGGAGCCGCCTAACGCGCGGCCCGACGCGGCGCCCCGACGCGACCGCAGCGTTCGCAGTTCGCCCCGAAGCCTACAATCACCGCATGTGGCCCAAGGCCTTCGCCCAGCTCATCGAGCTCGCTCCGCACATCTCCCGCCTGCTGCCCATGGCGGACCGCTTCTTCCAAAGCAAAACCGCTACCGACGACTCCACCCGCAAGGCTATGGACGCGATGGCTGAGGGCCTCCGCGGCGATCTCGGCCAGGTCACCGCCGCCCACGCCGGCCTCTACAAACAGATCATCGACGTTAGGGAGCAGATCGCCGGCCTGGGCGACCAGCTCACCCAAACCGGTGCCGACGCCCGCGCCGCCAAAGCCGCCGCCGAAGACCTCACCGAAGCCCTGCAAGCCCGTCTCACCCGCATCGAAGCCCGCCAACGCACGGCCAACACGCTGCTCGCCACAACCCTGGTTCTCCTGCTCGCCGTGCTCGTTCTCGTCATCCTCCTGTTCCTCCATGCACGCTAGCCGGCGTGGCTACTTCGGTAGAGGTACTTCGCTGTAAGAACCTCTGGAGGAATGTCGCTGTAACTGTAGGAGCGGGATGTCGCTATGGGAATAAAGAGCGAGATATTCGTTGTAGGGACAAAAGCGTCATCTCGACCGGAGCGAACAGCTTCACCGTTCGCGTAGCGGAGAGACCCCCGC
>CAXTWN010000171.1:0-3082 GCA_964248055.1 uncultured Acidobacteriaceae bacterium
GGGTCGAGCAGGCAGATCCAGGGAACGATGGTCTGGCACACGGCTTGGAAGGCGTTCGCGGCGTCCTGCGTCCAGGTAAATCCGCGGTCCTCCGGCGAAAGATACATGCCGCCGGAGTGGCAGCTGTCGAGGACGAGAGTGAAGTTGATCTCCGAGGGCGGCAGCGCCTGGGCCATCTGCGCGACCTGCTGACTGGTGATCATGGTGGTGTCAAACGGGATGATGGTCTCATAGTAGCGATTGCTCCCGCTGCCCTCCGGCAGCCGGCCGCCGTGCCCGGAGAAGTAGAAGCAGACGGTGTCGCCAGCGGAGCCGCTGCTGAGCAGGGATTGCAGCCCGGTCAGGATGGCCTGCGAGGTGGCCTGGCTGTCGGTGAGGACCTGGACGCTGTCGAAGGAAAAGCCGTTGCGCAGAAGATCGGCAAAGGCGTTCGCGTCGTTGACGCAGAAGTTGAGGTTGGGCGCGGAAAGCGTAAGGTCACCCACGGTGACCCCGCTGTTCCAGTTTGTGTAGTTGTTGCAGCCAGCTACGAGGGCTTTCTTTGCCATGGGGTTCTCCGGAGAGGCAGGTGTGAGGGTTACGGCCAGGGGAACGTCGACTTACCGGTTGATGGTTGGGCTTGCGTCCTCCGGTAGATTTGCTCTGGCCTGGAGTAGGTGAACGGAACGGGCCGGATTGAGGAGGTGACGTCGCCCGTCGGCGCTGGCGTCGGCGCCGTCGCGAATGAGGGCTACGAGTTCTGTCGGCTTGAGGCTCGGGTCAAGGGCGAGCAGTTTGGCCGCAAGGTTGGTTACCTGCGGAGCGGCCATGGAGGTCCCCGACATCTTGACCCTGGCTCCGCCGGGCACAACGCTCTCCACCTCGTAGCCGTCCGCGTCCACCAGCACGTTGTCGCCGTAGCTGGTGAAGGAGGTCTCGTCGCCTGCCTTGTCCACCGCGCCAGTGACGATGAGATTGGGCAGCTGGAAGGAGGAGGGAATGTCCTCTTCAAAGGCATTGTTGGCGTCGCTGTTGCCCGCGATGGTAACGAACAGAATGTCGGGAGCGGACTTGAGCGCCGCAAACAGGGCGTCGCGTTCGATCTCAAAGAAGTGGCGGGCCAGGCGCTTGCGGTCGGCAGCGTCGGTGCCTATGCCGTTATCGGCCAGATCCTTCTCGAAGTTCGAGGGTCGATCCCACCAGCTCATGTTGACCACGCGCACCTGGTGATCCTGAAACCACCGGACCGTCGCGGCATAGGAGACGGCGGTGTCCTGCAGCAATTGGTCGGTCGGCGGCATGTGCGGATTCGCCTCGTCGTAGGTCACCCGACCATAGGCGAGACGAATGGCGGGGTTACCACGCGCGGCGATGCCCGCCACGTGGGTTCCATGCGCATACCCACCGAGGATCTGGGCTTCGTCGAAGAAGCGGTGCACCTCGGCGGCCGACATCGCTGCCAGTTTCTGCTGGAAGTTGGAGGCCGCTGGGCTGCTGACGCCGGTCATGAGGTCGCTGATGGCCTGCATGTCGGCCATCAACCCGGGGTAGTCTTTCTGTTGTTGGGCCGTGAGCGGCATCAGCTCGCCGTGCGTGGGCCGAGAATGGACGTCGAAGGCGATCCCGTGTGGATCGGAGTTGCTCGGATCGGGGCTGTTGTAGAGCCGGCCGGGGAAGAGCGAGGTGTCGAAGCCGGAGTCCCAGATGCCGACCACGACGGGTGTGAGCTCCTGTTCCGCGGTCAGGGTGACCTCGCGCGTGTGCCAGATCTCCGGCTTCACGACATCGTTTTTGCTGACGTAGGCGTTGAGCACGCTCAGGCTCGGCTCTTTACAGGGCAGGGCGAGAAGAGCCTGTTCGCGCAAATAGACCAGAGTCTCTGCCTGCGAAAGAGAGAGCGCGTGCTCTTTGGCAAGGGAAGGGCCGAGATCGGTTTCGAGCTCTCCCTGAAGAAACGGCAGGTTTTCCAAGGCCAGAAATCCTGCCCGCTCCCGGGTGTTCCGGCCAACAACGTTCCAGGGAAGGTCGTTGGTGAGCCTCGCATACAGGGGCTGATAGCCCGCGGGACAGGACCCCGCAGGTGTCGGCGAGCTCATGCGGGCGCGAAGGAAGGCCTCTTCGCTGAGGTCGTCGGTCAGTTTGGCGTCAGGTTTGTCCTGCAGCGCGCGAATCTGCTGGATGAGGGCGAGGGCCTCCTGGTCGTGGCCGCCTGCGATGATGTCGAAGCCGCCCTTGGTCTCGAGCAGAATGCGATGTGCGGCGTGGTCCTCGACATCCATACCGCGGAGGATCGTGTCGATGTCCGAAACCACCTGCCCGGCGATTGGCAAAAACGCGGCTGTTGGCTCTGTGAGCAAGTGGTCAGGGTCGCCGCTGACGGGAATCTTGTAGCTGGGAAGGTCCGCTTCCGTGTGGATCACGGGCCGGGTCGCTTGCTGCGCGGGTGCTGTCATGACGAGCGCCAGGGAGGCAACTGCAACGCGGCTGCCTGCCCTTGGTAGGATGGTCATCGTTCGTTTCGCTTTCTGGGCAGAGGTGTCAACGCATGCTCCGTGGTGGCGGGGATGCGCGCCTGGCGAACAACGTGCGTTGGCCGGCGAAGGACCAACGCTCAGCTCCACGTGAGTGACGGGTCGGGATTCGGGCAGCGCGGAAGCTTCTTGCAGATGAACGCAAGGATCGAGATGTCGGTGCCTGTTGCCGGGGAGGAGGTCGCGCCCGTTCCGCTGGTCACCGTCGCCGCTCCGCTTGTGCTCGTAGGGTTTCCGGTCGTCGCGGTCGTGGAAGCAGCGGCGACCCGCGGGAAGCCGCCGCCACTGCCACCGTTGCCGGAAGCGGTGCTGGTCGTTGCACCGCTCGCTGCGCCGCTGGCACCGCTCGCCGCGCCGCTGGAGCTGGTTGCGGCCCCACTGGTGGTGCCGCTGGTGCCGTTGCCGGCGCTGACGAGGTTGGCGGCCGCCTGCGGGGTGACCACGCCGGAAAAACCTTCGGCGAGGAAACGGAAATCCTCAGCGGTGACCGGGATCCCCGGCGTACACCAGCTGAAGAAGTTGTCGGTTGACTTGGGGACAGTCGCGTTGCCGTTAGTCAGCACGTCATAAAG
>CAXTWN010000171.1:3130-7126 GCA_964248055.1 uncultured Acidobacteriaceae bacterium
TTTGCCCATGATGGCATTGGCAAGCACATCAGGCGCTGTCGTCGTGAAAGTGTTGGAATGCGAAGTGGCAGTGGGCATGATGCTCCTCGGGGTATTGCTCGTGAAAGCACTTGCTGTTCCCGGTCATGCAAGACACCGGGATCGCTTGTGTGGGCCCCGACCAAGGCTAGGAGGGAACTTCGACTCCCTGTTTCAAAGAAAGATCAGATTTTGCTCAACGAGACATGTTTCCGGTGCTGAGGAGTCCGACGAAGTGCTTCAGAGTGCCTGCGGAGATGAGCCGGTCCGAGTGCGTCCTGCAGAGCGCCCTGCAGAACGTGGAAAACTGCTTGGCGTTCCGTGGCACCCACTTTCTGAGAGCTGTCCCGGGAAGCCGTTTCTCTGCTATCTGGCTTTACTCGAACCATCGGTAGCGAGACAATGCAGGTGAGTTCTCAAGGGACACTCAAAGCCATATCAATCTTTCCTCAAAGAGAAGCCATGATTGGAAGGGCCGAGAGACTTCGTTTTGGGCGGTACGTCTTTGACCCTGACCAGCAGCTTCTGCTGTGTGAGGGGAAGGTAGTTCCGGTCTCGCCCAAGGTCCTGGAGACGCTGGATGTCCTGTTGACGGCACGCGGGCGCATCGTCTCCAAGCAGGAGTTTATGGAGGCGCTATGGCCCGATACCTTTGTGGAGGGCAGCAATCTGACGCAGAACATCTTTGTTCTGCGCCGGGTGTTGGGACTGACAGACACGGGCGAGCCCTATGTTGAGACGGTGCCGAAGCGAGGGTACCGATTGGCATCGTCGGTAGAGGTTATAGAAGAGCAGAGAGCGCCGGAGACACCGGGGCCGGAGCAAGAGGCCGTTGCCAAGGTTGAGGTCCCGGCGGCCACGGATGCGCCGCTCTTGCCTGCCCCGGACGCGCAGGAAAGCGTTCCCCCTTCTGCTCACGTGCCCAGCATTGTTCTGCCGCAGGAGGCGAGGGGGCGCTCGCGCCGCGGGGGGGTGCTCGCGGGGGTAGCCGGGCTGCTGTTCATGGCGGGCCTGGCGTTTCTGGTAGCCGGGCGACCGCCAAAGGTGTCGGTTCTCGAAACCAAGCGCTTGACCAACGACGGGCTGGCGAAGAACCTGGGCGGATCGCCGGCGCCGGTGGTCAGTGATGGACGGGCGCTGTTTTTCACCGAAAAGCGGGACAATCACAGTTTGCTGGCGACGGCGCCGCTCGATAGCAGCGAGGTGATCACGCATGATGCTCCGTTCCCGGACGCAACGGTGGTGGATTTCTCTCGCAGCCGGCAATCGATGCTGATCGGGTCTGCGTGGCAGACCGAGGATGATCGGCCAATTCTCGATCAGCTCGCAGGGGATGGGCCTCCCCGGCAGGTCGGCGAGCTTACCGGGCACGATGCGAACTGGTCGCCCTCCGGGGACAGGATCGCCTTTGCGCAGGGGAGCTTCCTGAAGCTCGCCAACGCGGACGGAGAGGATCAGCGAACAATCGTCAGCGCCAGTGGCATCGTGTACTGGCCGCGCTGGTCCTCAGACGGCAGGGTGATTCGGTTCTCCATCAACTATGGGAGCAACAAAAACCAGCTTTGGGAGGTACATGCGGACGGTCGCGGCCTCCATCAACTGCTTGCGGGTACAGCGGATCGGGATCAGGTCTGCTGCGGAGATTGGTCCGGGGACGGGCACTGGTATTTCTTTATGGATGGCGGTCCTGTTTCGAGCACCGTGGCCGTCTTGCCGGCGCAGCGGCACTGGTGGCAGTGGCGGCAGCCATCGCCCGTGAAGCTGGTTTTGGGCGGAGCGGATATGTGGCGCTCGCCGCTGCCGAGCGCAGATGGACGCCGCCTATGGGTAATCGGATCGCATCTACGGGGAGAGCTGATGCGGGTGAACCCCCAGACCCGCAACTTTGAGCCGTTTCTGGGGGGAATGTCGGCAGAGGGAGCGAGCTTTTCGCCGGATGGGGCTTCGATTGTGTACACGGCGTATCCCGAAGGCACGCTGTGGCGGTGCCGCGCGGACGGATCGCACCGGATGCGGCTGACCTCAGGGCCGATCGTGGCACGATTCCCACGCTGGTCGCCCGACGGCCACAGCATCGTGTTTCTGGGGGGCGGCGCGGGCACTCCCTGGCGGGTGTACATGCTGTCGGTGGACTCGGGCCAGGTGCGTCAGCTGTTCGATGACAGTGCGAACCTGGGCGTTCCGACCTGGTCACCCGACGGACGGCAGATTGCGTTTGGGCACATGATCGACTATGGGACGGAGCGCAACCCGAACCTCACCGTGGAGATCTATGACTTCGACCGGAACTCGCGCAAGACACTGCACGGCTCTAAAGGCCTGTGGACGGCCCGCTGGTCGCCGAACGGGCGGTACATCACCGCGGTGACGCAGGACAATCGTGTGCTTCGGCTCTTCGACATGACCACGCAGCAGTGGAAGGATCTGGCCAGTGTGGGCGTGAACGATGTGATCTGGAGTCCGGACAGCCAGTACGTGTATTTCGACACGCTGTTTGGGGCAGACCCCATGCTGTACCGGATACACATTCCGGACGGCAAGCTGGAACCCTGGGCCGATCTGCGCGGATTTCCCCGGGGTGGCTTCTTCGGGCCCTGGCTCGGCATGACCCCGGACGGTGCTCCGTTGCTGCTGCGAGACACGGCCATTGAAGAGCTGTACGAGAGCTCGCTGCAGATCTCAAGGTAACCCTGCCCACTTCGCCCACGGATCAGCGCAGACGGTGGGAGGCAAAGACGAGCCCGTGCTCTTCTTCTGCCCGCGCTGCCAGCGCGAATGGCGGCGCTGCAGCCGCGCCTCGCGGAAAGAGAGCCAAAGGTCAAGCGCCAGGGGCGAGAGAATCATGGCAAGCATGCAGCCGACAAGAAGAAAGGTGTACATATCGCGCCTCCGCGGGAGAACCACTCTGTGCCCGCAAAGACATCATCGGCAGATCCGGAAAAAACTTCAGTTGCCTGAAACGGGAGTACACCGGGGTAACTACATCGAAGCGTGCTCAAGGGTCGCGGCTGCCCGTGAAAGGGCGGCGGTGAGGGCAGCGAGCTGGGCCTGTGTGCGTGGAGAATCCTCAGCATCTATGCCCTCATTCACGCCGGGGATGACCACCGCGGCGTAGCCGGTGAACTCGCCCGGTGCGTAGATGGTGTGTCTGAACCAGGGACGCTTGGGCAGGCCCTGGTCGTTGAGCAGCGCCTCTTCGGTGTCCCGTAACGCGACATTCAGGGCCTTTGTGGAGGCGGCGGGGGCGGCTCCAGCGCTAGCGGTAAGGCTGGTCTGTCGCGAATAGATACGCTCGCCGGCAGCTTTGAAGCGGTTAGCGGCCTGCAGCGCGGCGTCGAAGCTGACGTTCAGCTTCGCCTCGGCCGCGCGGCGCTGCGCTGCGGTGAGGTAACTGACCACCTCGCTGCCGTAAAGGCGGTAGTCGTAGGGCAGGACGTCCGCGTCGGCCATGTGCAGCACTTCGAGGCCGAAGACGCGGGCCATCTCCTGCTCGTAGATGAAGGTGGGATCGGCGTTCCGGATGAACCAGTTGTAGTTGTCGAAGACGGAGTGGTAGACGCCGTAGGGGCCGTCCGAGCCGATATCTGTGGACGGCACCCCGAGGTGCTGGATGAAGGGCGTGTAATCGGAGCCGGAGCCGAGGTCGCCGACGCGCACATCGGCGGTGCTGGCGCTGGAGTTGGACGGAGCGCTGAAGGGATTGGCCGCGGTGCCACGGCGGCGTGGGGCTTCGGCCTGGTCCTTGCGCCACTGCTCGTAGACGGTGCCGCCCTTGGGGCTGGGGACCTCGCGCGTGACGTCGCGGACGAATTCTTTGAGTGAGGGCACGGCGGAGGCGTCGAAGTTGGGCCCGGAGACCGCGACGTCAGTGTTGAAGTAGGCGACGGCGTGGGCCAGGTGTTCAGCGTGCGCCTCGGCCCACTCGGTGGAGCCCATGAGGCCTTCCTCTTCGGCGTCCCAGGAGCAGATCACGATGCG
>CAXTWN010000172.1:0-6174 GCA_964248055.1 uncultured Acidobacteriaceae bacterium
GGGGTCTGGGCTCGAACGGTCAGGCTCGCCGCCAGCACGGTGGCATGCAGGGCGAGGGCGCATGCGTGCTTCGGGCGGGCGGGCATCTACGCTCACAAGTTTACCTTGCGGGTCCGGGCAGAATACAGGGTCTCTCCGCTGCGCGACGCTGTCGCTTCGGTCGAGAGGACAGGTCTTTGGCCTGGAGCTCGTGCGGTTGGCTCCTTGCGAATGGCTTCTAAGGGGATGCGAGGTTTGTGTAGTCTGCCCTGCAGGTGAAGAAGAGGAGATCGAGGTGATGCGAGTGGTTGCGAGGGTCTGTGGACTGGCTTTGCTGGTGGTGGGAGCTGCTTGGGTGGCGCGTGCGCAGACGGCCGCTGCCGGCACGGGGCTCAGCACGACGGCGCCGGCTGCACCAACTCCAGCTGCAACGACGCCGGCAGCCCCCGCCAAGTGCGCTCCGGATCAGGATTGGGCGAATCTGCATCGCTACCGGGCCGACAATGCAGGGCTTGCGCCCGTCCCGGCGGGTGAGCATCGGGTGGTGTTCATGGGCGACTCGATTACCGATGGTTGGGGTCGGTGGGAGGGGCGCGGGCCGTTCTTTCCGGGCAAGCCCTATGTGAACAGGGGAATCAGCGGGCAGACGACGCCGCAGATGCTGGTGCGGTTTCAGCAGGATGTGGTGCACCTGCAGCCGGCGGCGGTGGTGATCCTGGCGGGGGCGAATGATATCGCGGGGAACACGGGGCCTTCGACGCCGGAGATGATCGAGGACAATCTCCAATCGATGGCGGCGATCGCCAAGGCGAATGGGATCAAGGTGGTGATGGCGTCGATCACGCCGGCGTATGACTTCCCCTGGAAACCGGGGCTGCAGCCTGTGGCGGAGATCCAGGAGATCAACGCGTGGATCAAGGCGTTTTGTGCGCGGGAAGGCGCGGTGTACCTGGACTACTACAGCTCACTGGCGGATGCGAAGGGCGCGATGCTGCCCGGGTACTCGTTTGACGGGGTGCACCCCACGGCGAAGGGGTACGCGGTGATGGGGCCTCTGGCAGAGGCCGCCATCGCGCAGGCTTCAGGGCAGTGAGGAGCTGAGCGGTTGCGTGGGCGGGTGTGCCGCCCGGAGCAAAATTCAGGGGTCTCTCCACTGCGCGAACGGAGAAGCTGTTCGCTTCGGTCGAGATGACGCGTCGGCGGGGAGTGAGCGGTAGCGGGTTGCTGGCCTCAGGCGAGATGACGCGTCAGCGGGGAGTGAACGGTAGCGGGTTGTGACCTTAGGCGAATGACGCGTCGCGGGTAGTGAGCGGTAGCGGGTTGTTGGTCTTAGGAGATGACGCGTCGGCGGGACTGAGCGGAAAGCGGGTGTTCGCTTGAGCGAATTGACGCGCGGTGGGTAAGGAGCGGAAAGCAGGTCCTTCCCCTTCGGCTTCGCTCAGGGTCAGGGTCAGGGTGACAACTCTTGCTGGGGACGAAGTTCCTTCGGGCGGTCTCGCTGTGTCCCTTGTCGCGGAGACCGGTTTCACTCAATAGGCGGCGAGGCGGACGCGGAGGAGTTGGGGGGTGCCGGTGAAGTTGAGGCCATAGTCGGTCTGGTCGCCGTTCCAGATGCGGGAGCGGTGCCAGGTGCCGTTTTCATAGGTGCCCTCTTCTACGGCGATCCACATGCGTTGTTTTTCAGCGCCATCAGAAGCCGTGGCGCCTTGGGAGGCCAGCGCGGCGAAATCGACCTTGCACTGAACACCGCTCACGAGGAACTCGTCGCGCCCGAGAGCGACGATCAGGGCTTCGCCTTCGGGTTTGGGGTTTCCGGGCGCGGGTTTGTTGGAGTAGAAGGCAGGCAGGCCGTAGGAGACCTTCGCGGTCCAGTGGGCAGGCGTGCCGGGAATGTTGTTGAAGGTGACCTCTTCCGTGTGGGTGTCGGGGGCTTCGGCGACACCGCGCACGCGTCCCTGCTGGTTCCAGAGAGCGAGCTCGCGGGCAATGGGCGCGGCGATGCGGTAGTTGAGGACGAAGGGCGCGAGGTTTTCGTCGTCGATGCGCGGCGCGCCGAGGGGGTAGTTGACATAGCCGGTGGCGTCCATGCCGAAGGGCGACCAGCCGATCGCGCCCATGCCGAGCGAGGCGAAGAAGAAGCGGGCGTAGCTGGTGCGGTTGCTGGTCTCGGGGACGAAGAAGGCGTTCCAGGGCAGGGCGTACTGCGCGAGGACGGCGATGTACTTGTCGTACTCGGGCAGGTAGATATCGGGCTCGATGCCGTCGAGGGTGGGGGCAAAGGCATGCCAGAGGGGGAGCACGTCGAAGGTGGGACCGCCGCTTTCGAAGCTTCCCGGAGGGCTGGAACCGGAGGGGTCGCGGAGAGCGTCGTTCACGTAGAGCGGCAGGGGAAGGATGTGCTTGCCGGCGGCGGCGACCTGCTCAAGGTAGCGAGCGATGGCCCAGGCGTAGAAGACGTGGTCGGCATAGGGTCCGAAGACGTCGGCCCAGCTGCCGTGGGCGTCGGCTTTGCCCATGGACTGGAGGGCGAGCGCGGGGACGGGTTCGGCGAAGAGCTTGTTGGCGGTCGGCGAGTGGTCGCGGGTGCCCCCCCAGAGGCCGGATTCGTTCTCCACCTGGACCATGAGCACGGTGTGTTGCGGGGCGGCGGTTTTGAGGTGCGCCATGAGCGCAGTAAAGGCGTGGATGTCGGCGTGGAGGGTCTGTTCGCTGAAGGGGGAGAGCGAAAAGAGCGGGGTGCCGTCGGCCTTGGTGGCGAGCGGAAAGCGTTTGGGGTCGCGCTTGACCCACTCGGGCGCGTAGCCGGGGCTGCCGTTCTTCCAGGTGCCGAACCAGAGGAGCACGAGGTGGAGGTTATGGGCGCGGGCGCCTTCGAGGAGGGCGTCCACCTGGGCGTAATCGAAGCTGTTTTCGGTGGGCTCGAGGGTCTCCCAGTACACGGGCGCCTCGATGGTGTTGAGGCCGAGCTTGTCGCTGACAGACCAGACGGCGGGGAGCGTGGCCGGAAAGGCCGAGGAGTTGTTGATCTGTGCGGAGAGCATGAGGTACGGCTTGCCGTCGACGATCAGGGCCGGGTGGACGCCGGTGCGGTCGATGCGCGGCAGGGAGGGATCGGTCTGGGCGTGTGCAGGAAGCAGAGATCCGGTTGCAACAAGCGAGGCACAGGCGAGAAGCAGAGCGCGCGGGGTCATGCGGTTCCTAGCAGATGGACTTTTTACGACTTGACAAAGAACCACGCCGACACAGACGCTCGGTGGGTCACCAAGACCTTACATGACGCAAGGAAGAGGTTGAAAGATGAAGCTGGTGGATCGAGTTCTCTGCGTTCCGATGCCCTTTCGTGGCGGGCGTTTCCTCCTGGGCGGCTTGTGCGCTGGACTGACCCTTTTGGGTATGGCGGTGCCCGTTTCGGGGCAGAGCAGCTACGCCTTCCGTGATACGAAGCTCACGCCGGACGCGCGGATTGCCGATCTACTCAAGCAGATGACGCTAGACGAAAAGATTGACTGCCTGGGGACAAACACCGCGGTGCCGCGGCTGGGGGTGCGGAGCTTTGGCAGCTCCGAGGGCATCCACGGGGTGGTGCAGCGGGGCGCAAACCGGGGGGATCGCGGGCCCATCACGACCACGCAGTTTCCGCAGCCGCCGGGCATGGGCGAGACCTGGGATCCGGCGCTGGTGCGGCAGGCCGCGGCCATCGAGGGCGCGGAGGGGCGATACATCTCGGACACGCCAAAGTACAACCGGCCGATCCTGATGCTGTGGGGGCCGCAGGCGGATCTGGCGCGCGATCCGCGCTGGGGGCGCAGCGAGGAGGTGTATGGCGAGGACCCTTTTTTCAACGGGACCATGGTGGTGAACTTCGTCCACGGCCTGCAGGGCGATGATCCGAACCACTGGCAGGCCGCGGCGCTGCTGAAGCACTTTCTGGCCAACAGCAATGAGGATTTCCGGACGAAGTCGAACTCGGTGTTCGACCAGCGGCTGTTCTGGGAGTACTACTCGGTTCCGTTTCGAATGGGCTTTGTGGACGGCGGTGCGCGTGGCGTGATGGCCAGCTACAACGCGTGGAACGGCACGCCGATGGTGGTGAACCCGATCCTGAAGTCGATCGTGGAAGACCAGTGGGGCGTGGACGTACTCTCCAGCGACGGCGGCGCGGTCAAGCTGCTCTGGACCGATCACAAGAAGTATCCCGACCAGAAGGCCTCGGTGATCGCCTGCCTGCATGCGGGCATCAACCAGTTCCTGGACGTGTGGAAGGACGAGACCAAGGCTGCGGTGAAGGAAGGCTCGGTGAGCGAGGCGGAGATCGATGGCCTGCTGCGGCGGAAGTTTGTGATCTCGCTGAAGCTGGGGCTGCTGGACCCGGGGCAGGAGTATGTGGCGCCGGCGACAAACGCTGGCGGCTCGGAGGCCACACCGCCCGCGGGTGTGCCGGCTTCCGCGAATGCGCGCGTGGCCGCGGCCGCGGCGACGGGGCCGGAGCCCTGGGATAGTGCGCAGACCCGCGCGCTCTCGGAGAAGATGGCGCTGGAGTCCGTGGTGCTGTTGAAGAACGACGGCAACACCCTGCCTCTGGTGAAGGGGTCGCTCAAGTCGATCGCGGTGATTGGGCCTTTGGCGGATGCGGTGCACTGGGACTGGTATGGCGGCACCCCACCGTATGCGGTGACGCCGCTCGAGGGTATCCGCGCCGCGGTAGGCCCGTATGTGCGGGTGAACTACGCCGCGAGTGAGGTGGGGCAGGCGGCGCTGACTGCGGCGCGGGAGTCCGACGCGGCAGTCGTCGTGGTGGGCAATGATCCTACTTGCGGGCCGGACATGGGGCGCGACTGGCATGCGACGGTCGACGGCGGCGGCACGCTGGCCTGCACCTCCGCGAGCGATGGGCGCGAGGGACGCGATCGCGAATCGATGACGCTGGAGCAGGAACAGCTGGTGAAGCAGGTATACGCCGTTAACCCGAAGACGATTGTGGTGCTGGTGTCGAGCTTCCCGTTCACCATCAACTGGAGCCAGGAGCATGTGCCGGCGATTCTGCACATGGCGCACTCGTCGCAGGATGAGGGGACGGCGATCGCGAAGGTGCTGTTCGGCGACTACAACCCCGGTGGTCACCTGGTGACGACCTGGCCGCAGTCGGAGGCGCAGCTGCCGCCGATGATGGACTACAACATTCGCGATGGGCGCACTTACATGTACTTCAAGGGCAAGCCGCTGTACGCGTTTGGCTATGGCCTCAGCTATACGACCTTCCGCTACGACAATCTGCGCGTGAGCAAGGACGCCCTGCGCGGCGGGGAAGACGTGCAGGTGACGGTGGATGTGACCAACACAGGCGCGCGTGATGGCGATGCGGTGGTGCAGATGTATGCGGCGCATGAGGGATCCAAGGTGGCGCGACCGATCGAGGAGCTGAAGGGCTTTCAACGTGTGAACGTGGCGGCGGGCAAGACCGTGCCGGTGCTGTTGACGCTGAAGGCCGACGATCTGCGCTACTGGAACGAGGCGCGCAACGAGTGGGCGCTGGAGCGGGACCGGGTAGAGCTGCGGTTGGGTGCGGCCTCAGACGACATCCGCCTGCGCAAGACGCTGTCGGTGCAGCCGTAACGGGGGCATGGTGCAGAGAGCAGGTTCTCCTCTCGTCGGATGGCAGTGCGTACACCCTTGCGCCGTGAGTCGCCTTGTACTGCAGGAGAGATGAGGTGAGTGTAGAACTCGGGAAGTATTCCATCGGCATGGGAGACCGCTTTGCGCACCAGGCAAAGGCGCAGCTGCGGGCTTGCGAGATGGCGGCTGCGGCTGGCGTGGAGATCACGCCGGTCTGGAACAAGTCAAATCGGGAGCACGTGATCATTGGATCGGAGCCCGGCGAGTCGCGGGCCGCGGTGGAGGCGGCCGTTGCGGCGCTCGGCTGGACGCAGCCATATTTTCTGGATGCGGATCACATCAATCTGAAGACGTTTGCGCGGTTTGTGACGCCCTGTGACTTCTTCACAATTGATGTGGCGGACAAGATCGGGCAGGCGGCGGAGGAAGGCGAGATCGCGCGCTTTGTGGCGCGGCACCCGGAGTTCGCGGGCGAGGTTGCCATTCCCCGGATCGCTGAGCCCTTTCAGATGGAACGGGCCTTCGTGGAAACGACGGCACGGCAGTTCCTGGCCGCCGTGCAGGAGGCCGGAAGGATCTACC
>CAXTWN010000172.1:6184-7116 GCA_964248055.1 uncultured Acidobacteriaceae bacterium
GAGCACAAGGGCGAGGGCACGTTTGTAGCCGAGATCTCGATGGATGAGACGGATCGACCGCAGACGCCGCCGGAGCTGCTGATCATCCTGGCAGCGATTGCGGAGGAAAGGATTCCTGTGCAGACGATCGCACCCAACTTTACCGGGCGGTTCAACAAGGGCGTCGATTACGTGGGCGATGTGGCGCAGTTTGCCAGGGAGTTTCGCGAGGACCTCGCGACTGTGGCGTATGCGGTGGAGTGCTATAGTCTGCCTCGGAGCTTGAAGCTGAGTGTGCACTCCGGGTCGGATAAGTTTTCGATCTACCCGGCGATCCGCGAGGGATTGCGGGCGTTCGATGCCGGTGTGCACGTGAAGACCGCGGGGACGACGTGGCTGGAGGAGCTGATCGGGCTGGCGGAGGCGGGTGGCGAGGGGTTGGCGCTGGCCAGGGAGGTGTATGCGGAGGCGTTTGCGCACGCCGACGAACTGTGCGCGCCGTACGCGGCGGTGATCGCGATCGACCGCACCCGGCTGCCAGCGCCTGAGGCCGTGAACGGGTGGACGAGTGAGCAGTTTGTGCGGGCGCTGCGGCACGAGGAGGGCGACGCGGCGTATCACCCCGACCTGCGGCAGTTGCTCCATGTAGGGTTCAAGGTGGCGGCGAAGATGGGGGCGCGGTATACCGAGGCGCTGAAGCGGCACGAGGCGGTGATTGCGCGGAACGTGACGGAGAATCTGTTTGCTCGGCACATTCGGCCGATCTTTCTGGATTGAGGGCGGCAACGGGGAGTCCTGGCGATACCTTTTCCAGAAAGCGCTAAAGTTCCGGTCCGTTTTGCCGATAGAAGAAGTAGCACGGAACGCGTGTGAGGCAAGCGCGGAGGTTCACGACGAAGGACATGAAGACGGAGGGGAAGGTACACTCGCAGGCACCTTCGGCCGTGGGACTG
>CAXTWN010000173.1:0-7085 GCA_964248055.1 uncultured Acidobacteriaceae bacterium
GGCGTCATGCAAGGCCGTCTCTCCCCACCCGAAGACGGCCGCTTTCAATCCTTCCCCCGGGCCGGCTGGCGCGACGAGTTCGCCAAAGCCAAAGCCGCTGGCTTCCGCTACATCGAGTGGATCCACGACGACTTCGACGGCTGGCACTCCGACACCGACCCCGGCGTTAACCCCATCTTCACCGCAGCCGGCTTGCAGGAGTTCGACACCCTCAAAGCCCAGCACGGCATCGCCACCCCCGCCCTCTGCGGCGACTGGTTCATGGAGCATCCGCTCATCCGCTGCACCCCCGCCGAGCGCCTCCACCGCGAGCAGCACCTCCACGCGCTGCTGCCCATCGCCCAGCGCATCGGCGCCACCCGGATCGTGCTTCCCTTCGTCGACAACGCCAGCATGAAGACCGAGGAAGAAAAGACAGTCGTCCTCGACATCCTCAAGCACGCCCTCCCCGTCGCCGAGTCCTGCAAGGTCGAACTCCACCTCGAAGCCGACTTCAACCCAGCTGACTTCAAGGCCTTCCTCGCCCGCCTCGACCACCCCTTCCTCAAGGTCAACTGGGACAGCGGCAACAGCTCAGGCCTTGGCTACATCGCTACCGAAGAGTTCGCCGCCTACGGCCACCGCATCGGCTCCGTCCACCTCAAAGACCGTTATCGCAAGCCCGAGGGCGGCATCGAGACCCGCCCCCTCGGCACCGGCTCGGCAAACTTCGACGACGTGTTCCAGGCCATTCGCTCCATCCGCTACGAGGGCGGCCTTACGCTCCAGGTAGCCCGGGGCACCCCGGGGGACGAGGTCAACTTCCTCCGCACCCAGCTCGACTTCGTCCGCGCCCACGACAGGACCTGACCCTCATGCTCTCCCGCCGCTCCTTCCTGACCGGTGCCGCCCTCGCCTGCTGTAACCTCCCGGCCCTCGCCGAGCAGGGGCAGCCGCAACCTCCGTCAGAGGAACAAGTGCGAGCGCTCGTAGACCGCTTCCTGCGCACCTACGACGTCCCCGCGCTCTCGCTTGCCTACGGCCGCGGCAGCCGCATCCGCCTCGCGCAGGCCTTCGGCGAAGCCAACCGCAAGGATCACCAGCCGGCCACCCCACAAAGCCTCTTCCGCATCGCCAGCCTGTCCAAGTGCATCACCTCGGCCGCCATCTTCACGCTCGTCGACGCGGGCAAGCTCCGCACCTCCGACCTCGTCTTCGGTCCCACCGGCATCCTCAGCAACGTCTCGGTCGCCCCCGGCCACATCCAGCAGCTCACGGTGCGCCATCTGCTCACCCACACCGCCGGCGGCTGGGGGATCGGGGACAACGATCCGATGTTTCACAACCGCGATCGCGACCGCAACGCCTTTCTCCAACACACGGTCACCAACTACGGCCTCTACAACGCCCCCGGCTCCACGTACGCCTACTCCAACTTCGGGTATTTCCTTCTCGGTCGCATCATGGAGCGCGTCTCCGGCCAGCCCTACCCGGCTTACGTCCAGGAACACGTCCTCCATCCGCTCGGCATCACCGACATGCAGCTGGGCACCAATCGAACCGCACCCAACGAGGTCCGCTACTACAACGACGGCCCGTCGGACCCCTACAACCTGCCTATCGAGCTTCACGACGCCAATGGCGGCTGGCTCGCCACGCCCACCGACCTCGTCCACTTCGCCCTGGGCGTCTTCTCCGCTACGGATAAGGCCGGCGCGCCCACCCTGTTTTCCCCGCAAACTCTCGAGCAGATCCTCCAGCCCACCGCTGCCAACCCGCACTACGCCTGTGGCTGGGGCCTTTCGCCCGACGGGGATGCCACCCACGCCGGCAGCCTGCCCGGCACCACCACGCTGCTTATGCACCGCCACGACGGCCTGGCCTGGGCGATCCTCACCAACACTCGCCACGCGCACGCCGCCATGGAAGAAGATCTCCGCAGGCTAAGCTGGGACATCGCGCGCAGCTTGCCCAACGCCTGACCTCACCACAACCGGGCCGACTGCAGCCCCACCATACCCAGGAGCACCCATGCCCATCACCGCTCAGGACCTCCAGCGGAACCAGCTCTTCTCCCTGGAAGGCAAGACCGCCGTTCTCACCGGAGCCTCCGGCTTTCTCGGCCGCACCTTCGCCCTCGCGCTTCTCGCCAACGGAGCCCGCGTCATCGCGCTTGGCCGCAGCGACCGCCTCAAGACCGAAGCGGCAAAGTGGGCGGAGCAGTTCGGCCCCGACAAGATCGAAGTCGAGCAGATCGATATGTACAAGGCCGAAGAGCTCAACCTGCTCTGCGACCGCATCGCCGAGCGCGAGCCCTCGCTCGACATCCTCATCAACAACGCCCACGAACTCGGCGCCGCGACCGGCTTCAACATTCCCGAGGGCTCACTCGAAAACTCAAGCTTCGACCAATGGCAGCGCAATCTCCAGGGCGGCGTCTACTGGGCCGTGCAGACTACGCAACACCTCGGCATCCGCATGAAGCGCCAGGGCCACGGCTCGATCATCAACATCGCCACGATGTACGCCTCCGTCGCGCCACGCCCGCAGCTCTACGAGGGCACCGCGTCCCTCAATCCTCCGGGCTACTCCGCCTCCAAGGCCGCGCTCGTCGCCTTTACCCGCTATACCGCCAGCTTCTGGGGCACGGCCGGCGTGCGCGCCAACTGCATCTCTCCGGGGCCCTTCTCAAACACCGAAGACGTCGGCACCGGCCAGAACGCCGTCCAGGAAGACTCCCCGTTCGTGACCAAGCTGAAGGGCTACACCGTCCTCAACCGCATCGGCCGCCCGCTCGAACTCTGCGGCGCGCTACTCTTCCTCGCCTCCGACGCCAGCACCTACGTCACCGGCCAAAACCTGAACATCGACGGCGGCTGGACCGCGGTTTGAGCATTGAAATTGTGGAACGAACGGCGACATCTCTGTCCGGGACCGATCCGGTCGCAACAGTGATAGCTTGTTGGCGTGAGAGCCTACCCTAAATACCTCGACTGGCTTCGCTACGCGTGTGCATGGTTCCTGTATTTCTACGGGATCAGCGAGCTCACTGGCCACCAGCTGACCGTTCCTGCATGGGTCGCGCAAAAGCCGATCGGTTCGTTAGACGGCTATACACTCACGTGGTACTACTTCGGCTATTCGCACGCGTACAAATACATCCTCGGCTTCATTCAGATCGTGGCGGCTTCGCTGCTCTTGTTCCGCAAAACTGCTCTGCTCGCCGCTGTCGTGATGGTGCCCATCATGGCCAACATCATCTTAGTGAACATCTTTTACGTCATTGGGCCGGGAGCAGAGAGCTTAGCCATTTTCATCTTTGCAGCTTTGCTCTTGCTTATAGGGCATCAGCGAGAGGCGTTTTACCAGGTCCTCTGGATAAATCAGCAGACTGAGCCGAAAAGCTCTAACAAGCTGCACTGGACGGTTCGCTCTGTCATCCTTCTCTACGCGCTGAGCGTGCTCGCGGTTGGCACTGTGGCGTTCAGCGCACTACACAACTTTGCTGATGTATACGAACATCGTCATAAAACTGCCAAGTAGCTTCCAAGTTCGTAAAATGTATGCGAAGGAAACATCTACGCACGCAACGAGGCTCTTCAAGCTCACGACCTGAAAACTGGGAGAGCGAAAACAACCCGCCAGCGGGACCACCGAAATCTTTCCCTCGAGTTCGCACTGTAGGAAGCGACCCCGCCCGAGCTTCGGCGTGGCGGTCATAAACCGCCCAACTTCTTACAACGGCGTTTATCGGTACTAATCCGGGTGATTACTCGCCGAACACCTGAATTATTCTGTGCGTGTAGCCTACTCAGGTCACGCACTGATGAAGAGCAATACGAAGGCGAAAGTGCTGCACGAGCGATATCGTAATGACGTGCGCGCCATCAATGCGCGCAAGGTCTTGCCAGTCCCCCCGGAGACGGAAACAGAAGTTAAATCTCAGCACTTCATACAGAGGGCTTATCTGGAGGCTTTTTGCAGTGACGTGCCTAGCGCCAAGACCGGTGAACACTTCCTATGGGTTCATACAGCCAAAAAGCGTTGGCAGGCCACGCCATCGGCTTGTGCGACCGAAAACTATTTCTATTGTCACGACCCGGGAGATGGAAGCAAAAGCTTCCTAGGCGAGACGTTTTTGTCCGATCTGGAAGCGGCTTCTATGGACGTACTCCGTGCAGCACAAAAGGGTGACTTGCCTGCCAGACTCCAAGACCGCCTCACACTGACCGGCTATGTCGCTATGGCTTTAGCGAGAACTCCTTCAGCCAAAGCCGCGATGCACCACGCGGCGGCAGTGGACGCCATTGATTCGGTCAACGAGCTAATAAACGACCCGGTCCGGCTCGCGGATTACTGCGCTGAATTAGCAAGGATGGGCGAAGTGACTACCCCCGAAGAGGTCAAAGCCAACTTGACTGGTGGCCGTGTTCGGGTCAGTCAGACAGATCGCTCCTTTTCCTTGAAGATGATGGCCGAGCAGATCATGTTCTTTCAATCCATGTTCATGCGAATGAATCTGTGCATCCTGCATGCTACTAAAGGTGCGTTTGTTACGTCGGATCGACCTGTCACGGTAGCCGACCCATCCACTGCACCCGTCTTCACGGATGGCAGAATATCTCACGAGCTGGTGTTCCCACTGTGTAAAGAATTCTGCCTCATCGGCACGTTCTGCAAGACAGGATGCAGGCTGGAGGTAGGCCCACAGATACTTCAAGCTCTCAACGCCAAACAAGCGCGTGAGGCAGATCGTTTCGTCTACGCTCCCTTTGAAGGTGACTTCCTACAACATGAACTCGCACGTCAGCCACGACGGAGCTTCCCACAGGAGATCGTCACGCAGTTCGGATAGCTAAACCAGACAAGGAAGTCTAAGATCACTCCCGGAAAGCTCCTGCAATGCTGAAGTCTAATGGGTGATGATCTGTCCTGAGAAGTCGCATTGTCGGAAGTAACGCACGGACGCACCACCAACCGATCCCACTACACTATGGGGGATGGACCTCCAGCTTCACAACCAGGTAGCCTTTGTCGCCGGCAGCTCCCGAGGCATCGGCCGCGCCATCGCGGCCGCCCTCCTCAGCGAGGGCGCCCGCGTCGTGCTGACCGGCCGTGACGAGGCCTCCCTTCGCACCACCCAGGCCCAGCTCTCCACACCACAAACGCACGACCGCATCCTTGCGGTCCGCGGTGACTTTACGCATCCCGAGACCATCGCCCGCGCCTTCGAGCGTACCCTCGCCCACTTCGGTCGCCTCGATCATCTGGTCGCCAATCTTGGCACCGGCTCCGGCAAACCCGGCTGGGACCAGCCCGAAGACGAGTGGACGCGGCTCTTCGAATTCAACTTCTTCGCCAGCACCCGCCTCACGCAGGCCGCGCTCCCCCATCTGCTGCGGAACCCCAACGGCGGCTCGGTCCTGTACATCTCGTCCATCGTCGCCCTCGAAGCCACGCCCGCGCCGCTTCCCTACTCCGCCGCCAAAGCTGCGCTGAACAATTACGCCAAAAACCTCGCCCGGCAGCTAGGCCCGCAGAAGATCCGCGTCAACACGATCGCCCCTGGCAACATCTTCTTTCCCGGCGGCAGCTGGGAGCGCCACCTCGCCAACCGCCGCGAGGCTGTCGAGTCCATGCTGCAGACCGAGGTTCCGCAACAGCGTTTCGGCACGCCAGAAGAGATCGCCTCGCTCGCCGCCTGGCTCTGTTCGCCACAAGCCGCCTTCGTCACCGGCGCCTGCTACGTGGCGGACGGCGGCCAGACTCGTTCGCTTTGACGCAAAACGGCTCGATCCGCTGGAACCGGCCCGACCCGTACGACGTATGCTGCTCACAGTCCGCGTTCAGGAGACAACATGCGCCGCCTCGTGTTTTGCTGTTCCGCCGCCCTGCTTCTCACGCCCTGCCTCCACGCGCAGTCCTCCACTACGGCGCCATGCAACGACGAAGGCGGGCGTAGCGGGTGGTTCTTCGGTCACCAGGAGCGCGTCTGCGAGCTCCGCCGCTTCACGCTTCCGCTGGTGAACGGACAGCTCAGCATCTCCGGTACGAACGGCGGCATTGCCGTCATCGGCGAAGACCGCCCCGACATCGCGCTTGAGGCTCGCGTCACCGCGCAGGGCTCAAGCCATGACGATGCCATCGCCCTCCTGCATCGGGTTGAGATCGATGTCCATGGCACCATTCACGCCACCGGCCCGCAGATCTCGGACTGGTCGAATCACAGCTGGTCCGTGAACTACAGCCTGCGCGTGCCCCGACATCTCGCCGCCGACCTCCACACCATGAACGGTGGCATCGAGCTCACCGCTCTCGACGGTCGTATCCACGCCGAAACCACCAACGGCGGCCTCACGCTGCGCGACCTGGCCGGGGACGTTCGCGCTACTACTGTGAATGGCGGTTTGACCATCGCGCTGGCGGGCAATCAGTGGCACGGCAACGGCCTCTTCGCTCAATCTACCAACGGCGGCGTCTCGGTAAAGGCGCCGGGCGACTACTCCGCCCACCTGATCGCCAGTACCACCAACGGCGGCATCAACGTCGGCTTCCCGATCACCGTGCAAGGCAGCATCCGCAACCACATCGATACCAACATCGGTCAGGGCGGTGCGACGGTGCAGTTCCAGACCGTGAACGGCGGGGTTTCCATCGCACGCGACTAGCGGCCGCGCATCCGGCTCGGGAGCTCAACTCCGCAGCCGAGATCACCTGGGAACGACGCGCGGATTCCAACCTGCTTCCCAGCTCTCGCCTATGTCCCCCGAGCCCGCATCGAACCACTCATGACGAAGCGCGCTCTCTGGTGTGGGTTTCTTGCAGGCGCGGCAGGGGTAGCCGCGATGACACTGGCCGAAAAGCTGGAGCAGCAGGTCACCGGCCGCCCAGACTCGTATATGCCCGCCCACACCCTGGAACGGCTCCTCCGCCTGCCGCACAAGCCGGACAGCGAGCGCCTGGCCATGAACTGGGCGATGCACTGGGGCCAGGGCATCCTGCTGGGTCCGGTCCGGGGCTGGATGGCAGAGGCAGGTCTGCGCGGCCCGGTGGGCTCCTTTCTTCACCTCAATCTCCGGCTGCTCAATGACCAAACCCTGGAGAAC
>CAXTWN010000174.1:0-6878 GCA_964248055.1 uncultured Acidobacteriaceae bacterium
CATTCGACTCTTAATCGACAGGTTGAAGGTTCGATTCCTTCCGCGTCCACCATCTGCTTTACTTAGAAACCCTGATCAGACGCTGACTGGTTTGAGGTCATCTGTCGCTGCTAAGAGCGATCGTGCAGTTCCTTAATTCTTTCAACCTGCTTGAGTTGTCTTTCCAAAGAACGGGCGTTTTGCAGCGCGCCAATATTTCAAGGCATTTCTCTGAGCGAAGGCGCAGATTGCACCTTGTCTGCGACCATAGCTCGGATCGGCCGTGCTATACCTAGGTAACGACTTATTCACATAGCAGAAGAGACCAGGGGCTTAAAGCTCTTCTCTTTCTGCATCGCTACGTGCTTCCGCCGCCATCGTTGCGCATCTTCAGGAGGTTCACCTGCTCAAGCTCAGATCATCCTTTCGACTGCTCGCCACCTCTGCCACGCTGCTCCTGCCAGCCAGTGCGGCGGTGCTTCTCGGCGTAGCGCCGGGCGCTTATGCGCAATCCAGTGCCGAAGTCTCAGGCATCGTCACCGATGCCACCGGCGCGATCGTCCCAAGCGCCGCGGTGACCATCCGCGAAACCTCGACCAACGCCACCCGACAGGTGAACGCCAACGGCGATGGCTTGTACGAGTTCACGAACCTGGTCCCTGGTCACTACAAGATCACCTCCACCGTCGCGGGCTTCGCCGCCTACTCTGCCGACCTTGACGTGACCGTGGGCGCGGCCATCACGCTCAACGTGAAGCTCAGCGCGGGCAGCACAAACACCGTGGTCGAGGTCACCTCCAACGAGGCTGTCCAGGTGAACACCGAGACACCCGAGGTCTCCCAGGTCATCACCAGCGAACAGGTAAGCGAGCTTCCCTCCCTGACCCGCAACCCCTACGACTTCGTTGCCCTCTCCGGCAACATCTCGAGCGGCGACAACACCGCCTCCGGCGCCGCACAGAATGGCGCCAATCGCGGCGTGAACTTTTCGCTGAACGGGCAGCGCAACACCGGCACAGAGATCCTCCTCGACGGCGTTGAAAATATCCAGATCTTCGGCGACGGCCTCGGCGTCGTCGTGCCTATTGATGACGTGCAGGAGTACCGCGTCATTACCAACAACTACCCCGCCCAGTACGGTCGCGCCTCCGGCGGCGTCGTCTCCGTCGCCACGGCCAGCGGCACCAACACCTTCCATGGTCGGGTCTGGGAGTTCAATCGCATCTCCGATCTCGCGTCCAACACGGTGACCAACGCTCAGGAAGGCATCGCCAAGGGCGTCTTCACGCGCAATCAGTTTGGCGGCGCTGTCGGCGGCCCCATCGTCAAGGACAAGCTCTTCTTCTTTGCTACGACCGAGCTCACCCGCATCCGCAGCGCCTCGCCTACTGTGGCCGTCGTGCCTTCCGCGGAGCTCCTCGCCGCCTCGGCTGCCAACGTGCAGTCCTTCTTCAGCACCTACGCCGGCGCGACGAACTATAGTCTGCTGAGCCAAAGCACCAACGCGCAGGTAGGCGCTGCCCTGAAGCAGGCCAGCGGGATCGAGTACAGCGGTCTCTCGGCGGCTACCCCCGTCTATAACGTCGTGCAGTACAACGCGCCCGGGGATGCCGGCGGTGGCATCCCCCAGAACACCTACAACATCACGGGCCGGGTCGACTACAACATCGGGCAGAACACCCAGATGTTCTTCCGCTACGTGAACTACAACGAAGCTGACCAGTCCGGCAGCGCCTTCAGTTCGCCCTACCCCCAATACAACATCGCCTTCACCAACCAGAGCACCGCCTACCTGTACAGTCTGGCGCACGAGTTCTCTTCTTCGCTCTCCACGCTTTCCAAGCTCAGCTTCAGTCGCTTCAACCAGTTCAACTCGTACGACACCTCGCTCCAGAACACGCCCGTTCTGATCGTCGCGCCCAACGCTAAAGATCCCGTCTCGGGTAAGTCCTTCCAGTTCCCCGGGTTCTATGACACTAATCCGGCCAACGGCGGTCTGCCCTACGGCGGCCCCCAGAACACCATTCAGTGGAATCAGGACATCGCCCTCACCAAGGGCCACCACCAGTTCATGTTCGGCGGCCAGCTCCTGTACATCCAGGAGAACAGCGCCTACGGCGCCTATGCGCAGGCCAACGAACAGCTGGGCAGTAATCTCAAGGCCGGGCTGGCCGCCATTCCCACCGGGAACCTCTTCGAGTTCGAGGCGGCCGTCAACCCCGAAGGCAAGTACCCCTGCATCAAAAATCAGTACACCGGCACATACACCCAGACCGACGCCTGCTCGATCTCGCTGCCGGCGACCCAACCCCCTTTCGCGCGCTCCGATCGCTTCCATGACTGGGCCGTTTATGCCCAGGACCAACTCAAGGTGAGCTCCCGATTCACCTTTGACTACGGCGTCCGCTACGAGTACTTCGGCGTCCAGCACAACAACAATCCGGCCCTGGACTCCAACTTCGTCCTGGGCGCCGGGACCAGCCTCCCCCAGCAGATCCGCAATGGGCAGATGTATACCGCGAACACCAGCCCCGTGGGTGGCCTCTGGCATCCGCAGTACGGCACCGTCTCGCCGCGCCTCGGCTTCGCCTATGACCTCTTCGGCAATGGGCATAGCTCGATTCGCGGCGGCTACGGCATCTCCTACGAGCGCAACTTTGGGAACGTAACCTACAACGTCATCCAGAACCCGCCGAACTACGCGGTCATCGTGATCAACGGCACCCCGGTCACCAACTCCGATACGGGTCCCCTGGCCGGCAGCACCGGCTCCGTGATCCTGCCCAACACCAGCGCACGCTGGGTGGACCAGAACATCCGCACCGCGCAAACCCAGTTCTTCTCCCTGTCCTTTGACCAGCAGGTCGGTCGCGCCTCCGTCGTCAGCGTCACCTATAACGGCGCCCGCGGCCTCCACCTTTACGACATCAAGAACTACAACGGCCTCGGCAGCGGCAACTCGCAACTCGGGGACCCCATCAGCGACGCCGCCGGAAACATCAATCTCACCCGCCTGAACTACCAGTTTTCCAACATGAACCAGCGCGGGTCCGCGGGCGACTCCTACTATCACGCGCTGAACGTGCAGTTCTCCACCCAGGACATCCGCCACTCCGGCCTCTCCCTCGTGGCCAACTACACCTTCTCCCACGCCACCGATGATCTCTCCACCACCTTCTCCGAGACCTCGGCCGGTGACTTCGCGCTTGGCTACACCGACCCCTTCAACCCCTCGCTCGATCACGGCAACTCGGACTTCGACATACGTCAGCGTCTCGTGCTCGCGCCCATCTACCGCACCCCCTCGTTCTTCCGCAGCAAGGGCGGTGCCCTCGCCCAGCTCTTCGGCGGCTACGAGCTGACCGGCATCTACACCGTACGTACCGGCACGCCCTTCACCATGTACGACAGCACCTATGACGCGTCCGGCTACAACATCCCCCGGTACAACCCCGTCACGCCCGTTACCCACCACACCTTCAAGACCATCCCCGTCGGCGCCTCCAACACCGGCAACCAGTACCAGCTCACCTCCAGCAGCACCCAAACCGCTGGCCAGGCGCTTCCGATCGATGCGCCCTTTGCGAACTCCTTCTACGCGCCCTACAGCATCGCCAACGGCATCAGCAACTACGGCATCTCGGACTGGGGTCCTTACCCCGCCAGCATGACCGCCCGTAACAGCTTCCGCGGTCCGGGTGCCTACAACCTCAACGTCTCCTTCTCCAAGACCTTCCCCCTCTACGAGCGCCTTAACCTCGAGCTCCGCGCTGAGGCGTACAACGTCACCAACCACCACAACCTCTACATCCAGCAGGCGCTCAACGACGCCTTCAACCAGAACGCTACGACCGACTCCGACGGCAACCTTCTCGCCACCCCCATCTACGGCTCCCCGCAGATCTTCGGCTCCAAGGGCGGCGTCACAGGCGGTCCCAACGACGAACGCCGCTTCCTCCAGTTCGCCGGCAAGATCCACTTCTAACCTGAACCCACCCCAAGCGAAAGGCGCCCTCCCGGGCGCCTTTCGCTTTTCGGAATCAAAACTGAACAGCCTCGGAGGCTAAGCCTGGGGATCTACTGCTCGCCCCAGCTCAGCTTGGAGCGCAGCACATTGAAGAGCCCGTTTTCGCGCAGGCGCAGGAGTTTGATCGCGTGCTCGGACCTGCGGCAGACGATTCGGTCGTTGAGCAGGAGCTCCACGACCTCCTGCCCATCTACGGTGATGTAGGTCTCATGCGGCACCACATCCACGGTGACCGCGATCTCTGCCGAGCCCGGCACCACGATGGGCCGGATGGTCAGCAGATGCGGGCAGATCGCCGTGATCACGAGGCCATCCACCGAGGGCATCACGATGGGCCCGTTGGCGGCAAGGTTATACGCCGTCGAGCCGGTAGGCGTGGAGATGATCACCCCGTCGGCACGGAAGCGGGCGACAAATTGCCCATCCAGCTCAATGGCAAACTCCCCGATGCGGGCGATGGCGCCCTTGGCGAGCACCACGTCGTTCAGCGCCTCCCAATGCCGGAAGACACGATCGTCGCGCACCAGCACCGTGTGCATCAGGCTGCGCCGCTCGATGACGCCGGTGCCCGCCAGCCACGCCTCCATCGTCACGTAAAGCTCGGACAGCGGCACCTCGGTGAGAAAGCCGAGCGACCCCAGGTTGACGCCCAGCAGAGGCACATCTGCATGCGCAAAGGCGCGGGCCGCCGACAGCAACGTGCCATCTCCCCCCAGGGTGATGACGAGGTCAGGGCGGTGCTCCTGCATCTCCGTGCGCTCCACCGCTTCATCTTCGCGGTTCAGATAGCCGGCGCTGTTCCGGTCCAGGATGGCGGAAAAGCCGTGGCTGGAAAGCCACGTCAGAAGATCCGCCAGGATCTGCTCCAGCTCCGGCTTCTGGGGCTTGGAGATTACGGCTGCAAGAGGCATGCGGGTCTAGTGTACTCGCGCCGGAGGCTCGCCACCGAAGCGCGCGTGCAGCAGAAATTCGCGATTGCCCTCCATGCCCAGGATCGGCGACTCCATGGTCGCCAGCACCTCGCCCCCCAGCTCCCGCACCGTGCCCGCCACGCGCTCGACGGCAAGCTGTTGCGCCTCGGGATCGCGGACGATCCCACCCTTGCCCACATGCTCGCGCCCGGCCTCAAACTGCGGCTTCACCAGGATCACCGCCTCACCCACCCACGGCTTTCCCACCGGGGCAAGCGCCCGCAGCACCGGCGGCAGTACCAGCGAGGCAGCGATGAAGCTCACATCCATGGCGAAGAAGTCCACAGCTGCCTCCGGGCGAAACAGGGCACCCGCCGCAAGCGTGCGCGCATTGGTGCGCTCCATCAGCGTCACCCGCGGGTCGGTGCGCAGCTTGTGCGCGATCTGGCCGTACCCTGTGTCCACCGCCAGCACCGACCGCGCACCATGCTGCAGCAGACAATCCGTGAACCCGCCCGTGGAAGCGCCGACGTCCGCGCATGCCAGACCCTCCACCCTGAGCTTCCAGGCAGCGATCGCGCCCTCCAGTTTCAGTCCACCCCGCGAGACATAGCGCAGGTCCTCGCCGAGGAGCCGTACCGCGGCCTCGCCAGGCACCGGCGCTCCGGGCTTCTCCACCTTCTGCTCCTCTACCAGTACGCGACCGGCGAGGATCAGTGCCTGCGCGCGCTCTCGTGAGGCTGCCAGACCGCGGTCCACCAGCACTTTGTCGAGTCGGAGCTTCGGGCGCGGACTCGTTTGCGGCAGCTGAGGCATACAGATCTCCAGCATACCGGCTGGATACTGGCTGGGCTGAGCGCCCTCGCTTTCATGCCGCCATCGCCACCTTGGTTCCAAGCACAGGCACGCAGCCCGCTTTGCGTCGGATAGGCTACACTGACAGGCGTTCCGGCTCCGGCGGTCAGGCCAAGAAGGGCATCCCTTACCAGGGCATGTTACGGAGGTTTTCTCCTTGGGAAGAACGGCTTCACTCTTCAGTCAATCCGTTCTCCCTGCGAGTGCGTTCCATGGATAGAGCAATGGAGAAATACGCTCCGGGCCCCGTTGCGAAGGAGGATGCAGCCCTGCTCGACCGCGTACGCCGCGGCGATGAGGCGGCGATGACGATCCTCTTCGACCGGTACTCCAAAATCGTCTACTCGGTGGGCCTTCGGGTTCTGCGCGATCCCGCCGCCGCGGAAGACGTGCTTCAGGAGATCTTCATGCAAGTGTGGCGCAGCCCGGGCCTGTTTCTGGAGACCAAGGGCAGTCTCGGTGGGTGGCTCGCGGTGGTCGCGCGCAACCGCTCCATCGACACGCTGCGACGCCGCCGGCCCACCGACCAGGTGGAAGAAGTCGCCCTTGCCTCGCCGTTCAACCTCGCCGAAGAGGCTGAGCGCAATAACATGATGGAACGGGCACGCGCGGCCATCGTGCACCTGCCCGCGGAGCAACGCAAGACCCTGGAGATGGCCTTCTTCGACGGCCTGACCCACACCGAGATCGCCGAGATGACCGGCGATCCTTTAGGCACGGTAAAGACTCGCATCCGCAGCGCCCTCCTGACGCTGAGAAAGGCATTCAGCGCATGAACGTAGCTCAGCACATTCCCGAAGACGACCTCGCGCTCTTTGCCTTGGCGTTGATGCAGCCGGAGGAGGCCGCCCTCACGGTCGCTCACCTGAAGCACTGCGACCTCTGCCGCGGTGAGGTCGCGCGGCTTCAGGGCGACCTAGTGGCCTATGCCATGACGGCCGAGGTGCACACCCCGCCGCCCGCAGCTCGTGAGCGCCTGCTGCGCGGGGTCGCGCAGGAAAGGAAATTCCTGCCGCCGCAGCCGGCTCCCGAGCCAGTTTTGCCGGCGCGCAACACTGAATTCGTTGTGCGCCAGGGCCGCTACGACGAAGCCTCGCATCGTGGGC
>CAXTWN010000175.1:0-6468 GCA_964248055.1 uncultured Acidobacteriaceae bacterium
CACGCAGATCGTGTTCTCCCCGCCCACCACGGGGAACGCCGGCTGCACCACGCCTTCTAGTTCCACCCTGCCGTCGCTCTGCTGGGTCAATGGGCAGATCGATTACTACAACTGGACCGCCACGCCGCCCGCGTGGACGCCGCTCATCGGGGCAACCGGTTCTAGCAGCAGCGGCAGCTCGAGCTCGTCCAGCACCACCTACATCCTCGCGGACATCGCCGACGGCACGGACTATGAGGTGGAGACCGTCAACGGCAACTCGGTGCTGACGCCGGTGGCCGCCACCTCCGCCGCGGTGCCCAGCCTGCTCTTCGTCGATTCCAGCGGCACGATCTCCTCGCTCGCCTCGTTCCACGGCAACCCGGTCTCCGCGCCCGCCAGCGGTACCGGCGTAAGCAGCCTCACCGTGCCGGACAGCAGCGGCACCTCGGTCCTCGCCTCCGTCAACGGCAATCTCACCTCGACGCACTAAGGAGTCTCCCGCATGCCCCGTCGCTTCCGCGCCCCGCTTCTCGCTCTCGGCCTGGCGCTGCCCGCCCTCGGCCAAAGCATCACCCAGCCCGTGAACGTGCCCGTGAGCGCCCAGGGCGCGATCACCCTGGCGTGGACCGCCGGCACCTACAAGCAGGGCGCGCTGGTGACCTATACGCCGAATGGCGGCCAGCAGGGCACGTATGCGTCTTTGGTGTCCAACAACACCACAACGCCCGGCTCCTCCTCATGGCAGTTGCTTGCCGATCCAGCAGGTGCTGCCGCCGCCGAAACCACCCGCGCCACTGCGGCGGAGACGGCCAACAGCACCGCCATCAGCACAGAGACCACCAACCGAACGTCGGCGGTCTCAGCCGAAACCACCCGCGCCACCGCGGCGGAGACGGCCAACAGCACCGCCATCAGCACAGAGACCACCAACCGAACGTCGGCGGTCTCAGCCGAAACCACCCGCGCCACCGCGGCAGAGGCGGCCGCGCAAAGCAACGCTATCGCGGCCAGTGACCCCGCTGGGTCTGCCTCTGCGAGATCTCAGATGGAGGCCGTCGCAAAGGCACAGCCCGGCACCACGCTCGTGGGTCTGTACGAGTTCGACGCCACGGACGCCGCCAACCCCGGCACGATCTACGACCACTCGGGCAATGGCAACAACTGCACCTACCCCACCTCCGGAACCGGCGCGCCTACGATGGTTCTCGACGGCCCCAAATACAACCTGTACTGGCCCACCAACAACACCAGCCAAAGCAACGGCATGGTCTGCCCCGGGATCACCGGCCCCGTCTTCATGCAGGCGGTGGCGAAGTATGTCCAGCCCAGCCCGGGCGTTCATCGCCGGCCCCTGTTCGGGGACACAAACTCCACCTCGGGACAAGGCTTTTACCTCGGGGAGATCAGCTTGACGTACAGCGGCGGCTCCTCGCAGACGGCGAATCTGTACTCCATCAACCCGTCCGCGAATTACACCACCAACATGCCCACGGGGAACGGCTATAACCTCGTCAGCCTCCTCCTGAGCTCGACGGCGGATCAGTTCTGGACAAACACGCAGCAGTTCCAGGGGGTTGTAGGAAATATCACGGCAGCGCCTCCCACCACTGGAGCCTTCGAGGTGGGCGCTTCGTCCCAGGCGCTTTGCGGCGGGTACTGTCACATGGCAGGTGGCGGCGTCTATTGGGTCGCCGTTTATAGCGCAGCGCCGACGAACCCCACCAACACGGTGCAGAGCAGCTTCCAGGCGGTGAACAACTATCTCAGCGCCACGGCGGGCATCACGCTCGGAACGGGTCTCTTTGCGGCGCCTACCGCGACGCCGTATCACATCACGGACTGCTGCACCTCGATCAACGCAGGAACGGGCGGCGGTACCGCGCCTGGGCTGCTGATGACGCTGCCTACTGCCACCTACGGCACCGTCAGCATCGCCAGCATCCCCTCCTCCACCATCCAGCAGCACGTCGCCTCTGACCTCGGCTTCGAGAAGTTCTTTTTTGACCCCACCGCGACGAACATTTTAGACATCGACGGCCCGGCCACAAACGACATCTGCAACGCCAGCACCGGCATCTCCCCGGCAACGGCATGGTCTTACACCGCGCAGTACATCGCGCGAGCGCAGATGTTGGGCTGGAAAACGATCGTCGGCACGGACATCAGCCGCAATGGAACCGGCACCGGCGGGACAGCCTGCGACACCCTGATCGCGCAGTTCAACGCGCTGGAGCGGCAATATGCGCCCAGCACCGGATCGTACCTGCAGGACACTGCCAACATCTCCACGCTGGCTCCGAACGGGAGCAATTACAACAACACAACCAACTATGTCGCGGATAAGACCCACCCCACCGCGGTAAGCGAACAAAACATGGCGAACGTGCAGCAAAACGTGATCCTCGCCATCACCGGCTACAACCAGCAGAACCCCAATAGCCAGGCCGGCAACTACACCCTCACGGCGGCCGATCGCTGGCTGCTGATGCCCGAGACGGCCTCAGCGACCAAAACGCTCTTCGATTGCACGGGTCTGACCGGGTACGACTATCACCTGCTCAACACCTCGGCCTACAGCGACACCGTGGCAACCACCAACAGCGAAACGGTCACAGGGAGCACCACGATCGCGGCCGGCGCCATGGCCACCTTCGTTGTTCAAAGCTTGTCTTACACCGCGGGCGGCTGCTACTGGCTGCGGACGCAATAAGGCGGCTACCAGCGGAAAAGGTGGGCGAGTACCGCAAGGTGCGCGCCCACCACCAGCGCGATAGCTCCGGCACGAAAGAGCCGCAAGCCGAAGGGGCAGTTAGACGTGACCATAAGCAGAAAGATACTCACCTTGCCGGCCCTTCGTATAGCGCTTTTTGCGTGTCTGAGGGCAAGCGCGGCCTCAGCGCAGAGCACCAGCGTGGAACTCATCAACTCCATCCCGGCCTCCCAGGCGGTGGGGGGCTTGGGGTACAACATCGCCTCCCTGCAGCAAACCAACGCCGCAGGCTTTCAGGAGGCGTATAGCGGCGGCGCCCGCTGGGTGCGCTTACAGTGCAGTTGGGCGAACATCGAGATCCAGAACGCCTCGCCGGCCAACACCAGCGGCGGCTATGCCATGACGCCCGCGTGTGTCGCGGCCCTGCAAGCGGTGCAGGCGATCAACCAGGCGCACCCCACCGATCCCATGAGCGTGTCGCTCACCTCGGGTTACGGGCCGCCGCACCACACGCTGCTGGAGCTGACGCTGCCCAACCCGGTCGCGGTCCAGTCCACCTCGGCCACCTTCACCTACGCTTCGGGTCCGGGTAGCTTCTCGAACCTATCTCCCGGCAGCGGGGTAGATCACCTCTGCACCGAGAAGATCAACACCAACGGCACCCCCGCCGGGTACTGCCAGTCCCCCATCAGCACCAACTACACCGCCCCCGGCACCCTCATCACGGCCGAAAGCGTCTCTGGCTCCTCGCTGACGGCGACCTTTGCCTCGGCAACAAATGTGCCGCTGCCCGCGAGCGCGTTTACGCCTACCGGCTGCACCACCGGCACGGGCCGCGCCAGGTCCAAGGTCCTCGACGGCACCCGCGCGTCCTTTGTGCCCATCCCGGCCGGGGCTACGACCTGCACCATCCCCGGCGGCGGGCAGGGCGGCGCAACGCTCACAGACTCCATCGGCACCTATAACTCACCCACCGAAGTCGTCCTCAACGGCAGCTTGGCGACCCCGATCACCACGCCCGAACCCATCACCTGTACGACCTACTACGCCGTGGAGCAGTCACTTTACCCCGCTGTGAGCACCATGAGCGCCAGCGATCCGGCCGTCGTGGGCTTCGGCAACTATGTGCTCTTTGAGTTAGGGTACATTCATTCGCTCGGCATCAAAGGCCACGCCGAGTTGTGGAACGAGCCTGGCGCGCAGGGCGGGACGCGGGACGAGTGGGACAACTACTGCTACGTCTTCGACCCCACCAGCAACCTGTACAACAGCAGCGGCCAGCCGATCAACAGCTATGGGGCCGTGCTGCAGAACCTCACACTGTGCCCGAAGTTTCAGCAGGCAACCACAGGCCAGATGTACATCGGGGCGCCCATGTACGGGTTAGTCAAGTACCTGGAGGGCCAGACCTTTCCCGCGGGCACCTCGATCGTCTGGGCAGGGACCAACTTTACGTCCAACCCCTCCGTGCTGGGCACAAACTACTCGTCCGCCGTCGGCTCTGCCTTTCCATCGCCTGCCCCCGTCCCGGTGGACGACTCATACCACCCCTACGGGGGCAACTACGGCAACCCCGAAAACACCATGGGCCTGATGTCCTGCATCGCGCGCGACGCGGCGGCGGGGATCTACCCGGGCGTGAGCGGCCCGAACAGTTGCAGCCTGCCGGGCGAAGAGGTCGGCGCCAATCTCTTCGGCGACGTCGCTCTGGTGCTCGCCCACCCCACCGCCAACGTCGGCGTAGAGGTCACGGAAACCAACGTCAACCCCATCGGGTCCGGGGGACTCACGGCGCTCGCGCGGTTCAACGTGCGCCAGTTTCTCGGCTTCCAGGCTATGCACGTTACGCCGGTCGAGTTTTTCGTGTTGTGGAACAACACGACGAGCCTGTCTGATCCCAACTGGACCTCGACGACCAACAGCAACTTTGACTTTGTAGTCAGCGCGGACGGCGGGCAAACCTACACCCCCACCCCGGCGTTCACCGCCCTCCAAAGCATCCACGCGGACCTGGCCCAGATTGCAGGAGCGCCTGTGGGCCCTGTGACGCCGCCCAGCGTCACGTCTTACAGCGGCACCTACCCCTTGACGGCGGTCCAGATGTACGGCGCGCGCGCAGGGGACACCGCAAACTCCTATGCGCTCTTCGTGTACCAGCGCTCATTCTGCACAACCAGCTCGTATTGCTGGTCTACCCAAGCCTCCCCCGCGCCGGGCACGGCCGTCATCAGCCTGCCGCCCAGCACCCAGGTCGTCAGCGCGAAGGACACGGTGACGCAGCTCCCGGTCGTGTTCCTGCCGGTGGGGCAGGGCGCCGTGCAGCTCCCCGTTTCGGATAACCCGGTCGAGCTGCTCGTGAGCCCGGTCGTGGTGTCCACAGCCCCGTGCCTGCTGGGCTTCTGCGGCCATGGATACAGCGGCCGGCACCCGTAATTTTGACCGATTCCGCCGCGCGCCCGTACACCGTCCTCATGGACAAGGTCACGATCGCGCTGCTGGTGCTGGGAGCCACGGTCGCCCTGTACCTGCTGTCGCGCATCCGCCAGCTGCAGGGCCGCGTGGCGCAGATGGAGCTGCAGCCCGGCATGCTCCATGCCGCGACCGAGTCCCGCCCCGCCGGCCGCGTCTGGCTGCACCTGCTGGGGCCGGTGCTGGTGGGCGCGCTGCTCACCACCGTGCTCAACGTGGCCGGCTGCAACACCACCCCCACCCAGAGCCGCGTGGGCAAGCTCGAAGACGAGATGCACGACGTGAACGCCGTGCTCGCCGAGCTGCCGCACCGCTACATGCAGGTGGACGAGATGGACCGCCGCCAGCACCAGATCGACAAGATCACCGATCAGCGCGACAAGCGCATTGACCAGATCGAGGCCACCCAGGCGCAGCTGCTCGGCTTCCTGATGCAGCACAGAGGGCAACGTGGGGAATAATCGCATCGCCTTTCTCGCACTTCTAGCATTTTCGGAAGGAACGAGCACCAATCGGCTAACGCAGCATGACGGCTACGACGTGATCGTAAGCGGCGCGGCTGGGACCGAGATCTTCCAGGACTTTGCGGCACACCCCTTCGAGCATCGCGATCCGAAGCTTGTCAGACCTGGCCTGTATTCAACGGCGTCTGGCCGCTACCAGATCAACCTTCCTACTTGGCGCAATCTTCGTCAGGCGCTCGGACTCCATGACTTTTCCCCGGAATCCCAGGATGCCGCGGCGCTTGCCCTCGTCCGAGAGCATGGTGCGCTTGCACACATCGATGCAGGCCAGCTCGAACCTGCGCTCCGCCTTTGCTGCGGCGTTTGGGCTTCGCTGCCAGGCTCTCCTTATGGTCAGCCAGTCCACTCTCTCCCGGTCTTGCAAGCCAAGTGGACGCAACTCCTCGTTACTGCCGGAAGGGAGGCTGCCTGATGCACTTCGATCCCCGTGTCGCCCTCGCCCTGCTGGGGTACTACGTCTTCAGCTCCGCCGCCGGCGCCATGCTGCCGCCCGAGACCGGGCAGGAGCGCTCCGCCTACGGCTTCCTGTTTCGCTTCGTGCAGGCGCTCGCGGCCAACGGCCACCGGCTCGTCGACGGCCACGTCCCCGAGCTCGCCGCCAGCGCAGCCGCCGTGGGGGACTCTGGCGTTCTCGAGTGCGACGAACCGGACCGCGCCGTGTACTGGCGCAAGGCTGCCGGACTGACGGCCATCGTCGTCGGCATCCTCGTCCACGCGCTCGTCGCCCATCACCCCTGGTGGGCGGTGGCCGTGCTGGCGCTGGGTCTCTACGCCTTTGACGGC
>CAXTWN010000175.1:6478-6860 GCA_964248055.1 uncultured Acidobacteriaceae bacterium
TACCTGCACGTCGGCCTCGCCGTGCTGAAGGAGTACCGCGCCCGCCATGCCGCCCCGACTGCCGACACCCCATTTCCTCCCGCTCCCGCTGACGACGCTCCGGCTCAGAAGCTGGACGGAGACCGTCCGCGCCCTAACCTCATCGACCCCCGCCACTACCCATCCTGAAGGAGACCCCATGGCCACCGCCGCCGCACCCGCGCCCACTGAGAACGCCGTCGAGCGTTTCATCGACAAGATCAAGAGCTTCTTCATCAAGGCCTCGCCCGCGATCGAGGCCGTGGAAGACGCCGCCGTCGACGCCGAACCCATCCTCGCGCTCACGCCGGCCGGTCCGGAGTATGCCGTCGCGGTAAACGCTATCGTGGGCGCGCAGCAGGTC
>CAXTWN010000176.1:0-6750 GCA_964248055.1 uncultured Acidobacteriaceae bacterium
TTGAGGCGTGACCCCACGACCTGAGCGCGAAGACGCTCAGAAGCACAATCTGAGGAGCCGTTGTCGGCTCCCCGTTGGCTTGAAGCTCATGCCCGGAGTCTTCGAAAAGATGATGTTCGTTCTGACATCGTCAAACGATCAGCGCCTGGAGTGAGTGGAACAGTATCTGCCGTCACCTTTGTTCATCAGGTATGGAGTAAACACCGCTGCAAGCTGCTGCGGCCAGATGGATCGTCCGAGGAGTTTAGAGTCTAGCGGCCGCTTGTTTCAGGTTAGTAATATCCCGTCGTGGTGGGAGGCCAAACATACGGCCGTACTCTCTGATGAATTGTGTGGGACTCTCATACCCAACCTGAGCAGCCGTGGTCCCAACATTTAACTCATCTGCAACCATCAGCCGCCGTGCTTCAAGCAAACGTAGCTGTTTCTGATACTGAAGCGGTGTCATAGAGGTGACTGCCTTGAATTGTCGATGGAAAGCAGACGGACTCACCTGCGCGATGGAGGCCAGGTCCTCTACCCGGACCGGCTCTGCAAAGTGATCACGAAGGAAGTGGACCGCGTTGAGCACATGTCTGGTGTGTCTTTTCCCGATCGTCATACTGATCACCTCTGCTCCATGCGGGCCGGTCAACAGCCAGTAGCAGATCTCACGCATGATCGCCGGGTACAGTACGGGGATTGCTCTCGGCGTGTCCAGCAAACGTAGCAGGCGTAGAACGCAGTCGGCCAGCGGGCTGTCAAACTTCGTCACGAAAACGCTTCGAGCAACGCCATCGGCCATCGCGGGCACCTCGTCGAGGCTGTTGACGACCTCACGCATGATGGCAAGATCAAACTCAACAATGACGCCGAGGTAAGGTTCGCTGGGACTTGCTTCGACGATTGTGCTGAATGCCGGGATCTCGACGTTCACCACCAATACCTGGCCTGCCTGGTAGTCAAAACGTCTCTCTCCAAACATGGTCCACTTGGCACCTTGTACGACGATGCAGAGCGCCGGCTTACAGATGTGGAAGTTGGTTCGTTTCACATGGTCTGACCGAAGAAGAGTCATACCTGGAACCGCCGTAACGTAAGGGCCGGGACCTGCCTGCGATTCTGTGTACCGCGCCGCCGCTTCCTGCAATGAGTTCAGCAGGGGACACCCTTCCGCTCTGTCTCTCCGAGCTTCCCTCATTGTATCAAGTTAAAGCAGGAATAGGCAGGAAGTGGGCGAGTATGTGCAGGTGCGCCAGCAAGCCGTCGCGTATCTAACTTGGAGCACGCAATACACAGGAGGAACGATGGCTACGCAACAAAGCTCTTCTCTCGCAGGCAAAATCGCGATCGTCACGGGTGGCAGCCGCGGGCTGGGCCGAAACACTGTATTCAGTCTCGCAAATCGGGGCGCAAACGTTATCTTCACCTACAACTCTAATCAGGCAGAAGCCGACAAGACCGTGAAGGAGGTCAAGAAAGCTGGAGGCAACGTCATTGCAATCAAGCTGAACGTTGGGGATGTAAGGGACTTCACCGCCTTTGTAGCGGACGTAAAGAACGCGCTGATTGAGTTCGGTACGGAACGCTTCGACTTTCTGGTGAACAACGCAGGCATCTCTCATCATGCCTCTTTCGAGAGGACGACCGAAGCAGAGTTGGACGACCTTTACAAGGTCAACTTCAAGGGAGTCTTTTTCCTGACCCAAAAGCTTCTGCCGCTCATGAACGATGGCGGCCGCATCGTGATGATCTCGACCGGCCTTACGCGGATCATCATTCCGGAGAGCGCTCCATACGGCTCGCTCAAGGGAGCCCTCGAGGTGCTTACCAAGTATCTGGCAAAGGAGCTTGGTCCACGTCGGATCACTGTCAATGCGGTCGCCCCGGGCGCTATCCAGACCGATTTCAGTGGAGGCATCGTTCGTGACAATCCTGTCGTCAACAAGATGGTTTCGGAGGCAACTGCTCTCGGCCGCCCAGGTCTGCCGGACGATATCGGTCCCATGATCGCGTCACTGCTTACGGAGGACAACCGCTGGGTGAATGCGCAGCGCATCGAGGTCTCCGGCGGTCAGTCGATCTAGCCGGGACAGGGGGGAGGTGTCCACTGGATATCCTCCCTCTAAACCTATGTACTTATTAGGCTTCTTCCGTGCAAGCCACTCAGGAAGTGTCGCGGTGATCGATGTTATCGTCGCAAACGCATCCATTGAGATGTCTCGCACGCCTGTGTTGGACTTCACACAAGAGGACTACGACCGGCTCTTCGATATGAACACCAAGGGCGTCTTCTTCACCATGCACAAGGCGGCGAAGTATGTTCCTGACTAGGGCCGCATCATCTTCGTCGGGTCGAGCACGATCGCCTTCCCGATGCCGGGCCATGGTCTCTACGGTGGCAGCAAGTCGGCGCCAAGGTTTCTAGTAGAAGTCCTGGCCGAGGAGATCGGACATCGTGGCGTAACGGTCAACTCCATTCTTCCCCACGGCAACGCAGGGCGCTGGCCGACATGCCGAGCCGCAACCTGATTTGCTGAGTTCATCAAGAGCTTCATGCCGATGAGCCGCATTGGCACGGGAGAGGATTTCGTAGATGCAGCCGAGTATCTCGCCAGCGAACTCGCAGGCTTCGTCAGCGGTCAGCATCTGCTGCTCAGCCGCGGCGGTCCTGCCTAGCGCATCGTCGCACGAGACTGGCCGCGGTACCTGGTGGTAAGGCTAGAAAGGTGTTTATCCTGCTTCTGGCTGAAAGGTTGCGATGAACTCCCAGGCTTTCAGTGCGGCTCTGCGGTGTGGTTCCGCTTTGGCGAGGTAGAGAGAGCTTTCCGTCACCTTGCGGAGAGCGGCAAAGCTGGGATAGCGGACGAGAGCCACCGCATCCCACCTCGGCTCTGTCGGCCCCAGGATCGTCTCGGCTACAGTTCCCACGTACAAAACGTCGATGCCTTCCGCGCCCAGTTCCGCTGCCACCTGATTGAATGCAGGAGCATACCGCTGTATATAGGCTTCCGCGCCGGAGCAGGGCTTCTCGCTTGCATCTTCGTACTGTGCCTCTGGAAAGAATGCCACGAGGTTGAGCATCGTCACGGGAACTCCGCTCGGGATCTTCGTCTCCGCCGAGCGGACATTGTTTAGATCGAGTTCTACTCTGCTTACTGCTGTTCTCCTTTGAGGTGCTTCGCTGTGTCGTCCACGGATGTCCAGTGGTGTTCCAAGGCTTGCGCGACCTCGGCGCTGCGCTCCACGATGGTCCAGTGGCCTGCCTTCAGTTTCACGACACGTGTGGCATCGGTGTCCGACGCCAGTTCATCCGCGAACGCGACAGGGCAGGCTGTGTCTCCCTCACCCCAAAAGACGAGGCCTGGCGCCTGTACCTTGCCAAGGTCCGGTTGCCATTGCTTTCCCACCTCCAGAGCCGAACGATAGAGACGAAGAATGCAATGCCCCATCGTCTCGTTGATACGGTTCGCGGCATCCCTGGCAGTCTCCATGGGAACGCCGTCTTTGGCCATGAAGCCGGAAACGGCAGAAGGTTCAAGGGTTTCGAACCACCTCTCGCCTTCCCCCGGCGTCTGCCAGATCTTTGCAAGAGGGTGCCACTCATAGGTTGCGCTGACCGGACCGCTGCCTGCGGCCCACGAACGAATCAGGTCGGGCCGCAGCGAGGCCACGCGAATCGTCAGAACACAGCCCCAGTCGTGTCCAACAAGGTCGACGGGTTCACCCATATCTTCTAACTGGCGAATGATCCAGTTCGCGTATTCTTCCTTTGTGGAAGTGAAGTTTGCAGGGAGTGGCGCGTTAAAGCCTGGCAGAGCCAACGCAACAGTGTCCTGGCGGGAAAGATGCTTGCGAAGCGGCTCCCAAACCCGAAAGGTATCAGGAACTCCATGGATGAAAACAGCCGGCATGGTTCTTCTCCTCGACAATGTCGCCAGCTGATGCATTGCGACATTCTGACAGTATGATGCAGTATGTCAGAGTAAAGGCTCAGGTATGCCTAAAAAGATCACCCAACTCGGAGTAGAGTCGAGAAGGGCTGCAGCCGTTGAGGCAGCAACCGTGGTGTTCCTGCGCTATGGATACGCTCGGACAACGATGGCCGAGCTGGCGGCTGCGGCAGAGCTCTCACGACCCACATTGTATGAGCTCTTTCCCGGGAAGGATGATCTGTTCGCGGCGGTGATCGAGCAACTCAGCCAGCAGACGATTCGGCGATACCGTGACATGCTGCCCAGGCTCAGGACGCTGCGCACGAAACTCCACTCTTTCTGCAAAGATTGGGCGACGCATGGCCTTACGCTCATCGAACGTCACCCGGACGCCACGGATCTGTTCGATCTCAGGTTCCCTGCCGTGCGGCAGATGTACGAGGACTTCATTGGTTTCCTTGTCGAAGTGATCACGAATGAGGATCACTCGGACAAGATCCCGGTGAAAAAGATCGTGCGCAACCTGGTGTTCTCGTTGCGCGGTCTAAAGGATACAGCGACGAACGTCAAACACATGGAATCCCTTGTCGAGCTACAGGTGGATGTCTTCCTGGCGACACTGACTCCAGCAGGTTGAGCAGCAACAGAGGTAGTGCTTCGACCACATCGGTTTTGGCTCTGTACCCCGATCTACGATGCACGAGAATCTGCCCCTCTTGCGGCCCTCTTCAAAGTTTGCATCTCTGCGGCAAGTGCTGCGCTCGTTTGCTCCAGAAAGTCCAGGATCACCGCAAACTCTTCCGCGCTATACCGCGAAAGCAGTTTCGCCATGCGATCGCCCTGGCTGCCGTAGAGGGCATCGACCTCGTGCAGTTTTCCCTCATCGGCATGGATGATCACGCGGCGGCGGTCCTCTTTGCTTCTTTCGCGGCGCGCAAAGCCGGCGGCTTCCAATCTGTCGATCAGGGCGGTGGTAGCGGCACCCGTCAGACCGATTCTCTCGCTGAGTTCTCCCGCAGACATGGCCTCATCTGCCAACAAGCGAAGGCAATTTACGTCTGTTGCGTTCAGACCCAGCCGGACTCCCACGGCCCCGCCGAAGTTGCATGACGGGAAGTGATCCGGCCCAGCAGCTCGCAGGGAACCGTCGCGCGCCCAATCCCTAGCGGCGGCTTGCGATTACGTCCGCTCGGCTCCGTCGATCCAAAGCTTAAGCCCGAACTGCAGGTTGGCGCGTTCCTGTTCCGCGCTCAGGACACCCGCCTCCCGCAGCACCGCAAGCCCATGAAGGTAAGCCCACAGTGCATGGGCAGCTTGGTACGCCCGGTCGTCCTTATAAATGCGAGCCACCTGTTCCAGGAAGAACTCACTGTTGCGAGTACACTGCGGACTCTTCATATTGTCGCCCGATGTCTTCAGATACATTGCGAACACGCGAGGTCGCTGGGAAGCGAAGCGGAGGTACGCCGCGCAGATCGCACGGATCGTCTCCGTCGGTCCCGTTCGGCCGGCAGCCTTGCGCATCGCTTCGAGCATTTGCCGGCGAGCTTCTTCCGACAACGCTGCGTGTAACGCGGCCAGGCTCTCGAAGTAGCGGTAGAGTGCATTGGGCGCCAACTCAAGTTTGGCTGCTACCGACCGGATGGCGAGTCTTTCGACACCTTCGCTTTCCACCAGTTCCAGCGCAGCACTCAGGATACTGGCTTTGTCTGTCTTCGCCGGATAGGCCATCAGACACACTGTACATCTTGACCGGAACGACACCGATTGTGTACGGTGTACAGAACTCGATGTACGGTGTACACCTTAAGGTGTGTATCTACGGAGCGCAATGGAAGGACGATGTATGGCGAAGGTTGTGTTGATCACGGGTGACAACAAATCAATAAAAAAATAGGTGGCCCGCCAGCTCGGGCGTGCGGGCCTTACGGTGTTGCTCGGCGCGCGAGACAAACAACGGGGCGAAGACGCTGCCGCGCAACTGCGTGGCGAGGGTCTCAACGCCCGTTTTGTCGCGGCAGACTTGAACGATGGAGCTGCAAGCGGGGCCGCGCTTGCGCGGCACATCGGCGAAGAGTTCGGGCACTTGGACGTGCTGGTGAACAATGCGGCCATCTTTGACAAGGGAGACGGACACGCCAGCGACACCGGTCTCGAGACACTGAGGCGCACATTCGAGGCGAACTTCTTCGGCACCGTGGCGTTCACGCAGCCGCTGCTGCCCCTGCTACGCGCGGCGGGGAGTGCACAGATCGTGAACGTATCCAGCGGCCTGGGCTCGCTGGCAATTAATGGCGACCCAAGTTCTCCCTACTACCATGCGAAAGCGCTGGCCTATAACGCCTCCAAGGCAGCTCTCAACATGTTCACTGTCGACCTGGCCTACGATCTGCGCGAGACGGGAGTAAAGGTCAACTCGGTATGCCCCGGCTACACTGCCACTGACTTGAACAATCACAGCGGGCCGCAAACGGTTCAAGAGGGCGCAATCGCCATCGTGCGTCTCGCACAGATGTCGGACGACGCCCCTACCGCGAGCTTCATTCACAAAGACGGGACCTATCCCTGGTAGCGCAACCGCGTTGCACTCTGTCTCTTACAGTACTGTCGCGGCGAACATCCCATCTCTCGCTTGAACGCGAAGCCAAAGGCACTCTCGGAGTCATAACCGAGTGAGAGCGCGATGGACGCCACTGACTCAGAGGAAGTGACAAGCCGGTCCGCTGCCAAAAGCATGCGCCAGCGGACAAGGTATCCCATCACTGAAGTTCCTGCCTTCCTCTTGAAGCGTTCCGCAAATGCGGATCGTGACATTCGAGCGCGTTGTGCCAACTCC
>CAXTWN010000177.1:0-6682 GCA_964248055.1 uncultured Acidobacteriaceae bacterium
CGGGAAGAAAGGTGAGCAGAGAGCTGTTGGAGAGGGCGATGAGGCCCCAGAGGAGGCCAAAGAAGGCCCAGGTGCGCCAGCTTCTGTCTTGGGAAGGGCCGCCGATGCCGCGGAGGCGCAGGGCGAGCACGAGGCTCCACGTGAAGAAGAGCACCGTGACGGCCATGTCCCAGGGCCAGCGCACGGCGTACTGCATGGCGGCGGGGTAAAGCGCCCAGAGCCAGCCGGACAAGAGCCCGATGCTGTGGCCGTCGGGCGCCGTGTTGCTCGGAGTGCGGAGGGGTGGCGGCGCAGAGCGCCATCGGGGCGGAAGCGATAGGTGTGGGCAAGGGTGAGGTAGAGCAGGCGGACGGCGAGCGCGATCCAGAACATGCGCCGGGCGGCGGGCGAGCGCCAGCCGGAGCCGGCAAACGCGCCTTCGGGCTCGCCGGCGGTGAAGAAACGCCGGAGTGCCGCGCGTCCTGCCATTGCCGTTGATTCTAGCGGGTGCGCACGCTTTTGAGCCGCGAGGGTTGAGGTCGCCCGATGGGCGACGGCGGCACGGATTCACGCGTGTGGCCGTGCAGAACTCATGCGACACTGGGGCACATCCATGGCTGACGCGCGCACGCAACCCACGGTGCTGGTTCAACGGCTTCACCCGGCGGCCCAGCTGCCGCGCTACGCCCACCAGGGGCCGTATGGCGATCTCGCCGCCGACCTTTTCGCGGCGGAGGCGGCGACCCTGGCGCCCATCGGCGAGCCGGGAGCAACGCGGGCGGTCAGTACGGGGCTCGCGTTTGAGCTACCCGAAACGCATGGCGCGATGGTGGAGGATCGGTCCGGCCTGGCGGTGCGGGGCGTGACGACGCTTGCGGGGGTGATCGACTCCGGCTACCGCGGCGAGCTCAAGGTGGTGATGACGAATCTTTCCCCCGAGCCTCAGGTGATCGCGCCCGGCCACCGCATCGCGCAGCTAAGGATCGTGGAGCGGATCCAGGCGGTGTTTGCCGAGACCGACACCCTGGCCGAGACGCCGCGCGCCGGACGCGGGTTCGGCTCCACCGGCGTTTAGTCGTTCGAGGCGACGCATGCTCGATGGAGCGGGGAACGGGATCGCTGTGTGGACCGTCACGCCTGCGTCCCTTCGCCGGGTTGGGCTGGCGGTTGAGGCGACGGTCGGGGAGCCGGCGTCTGCGGCCCTGCACGCTGTCAAGGCCGGGCAGAGTCTCGGAGACAGACCGGCGAGGTTGGCTGAGACAGCGAAGCAAGCTGAGGCCGAAGGAATCTCTGCGAGCACGGTGACCGAACGGGTTCCGCGGGCCGGGGATGTCCTTGTGCTGGTGTCCCGGGAGATCCTGCCGTGGAATACGTGCGCGGAGGGTGGCCAGAGCGATCCCGAGCGCTGGGAGCCGTTACGAACCTGCTTGCTGGAGCGGAACTTTCTTCGGCGTTCGGTCTGGATCGACGGGGAAGATCCGGTTCGGGGCGTAACCCGAGCGTTGGCAGGAACCGGCCTGGTGTGTCGCTTGGAGACTGCCGCGCTGGAGTTGGCGGCCGGAGAGGCCCTGCTTGTGATCTCCTGCGCGCCGCGGGCGCTCCTTGCCCTGTGCCACACGGTCGAGAGCATCCCGGGGGTTCGTGCCGATCCAATTGGCCGCCTCCTGCCGGTGCCCCCGGGCGAACTGGTACCCGCAGAAGCACGGGAGACCGCGCGGGTAGTGCCTAATTCCGGCTCCGCATCCTAAGCTGTGAAGACGTGGCCGAATCCCCTGAACTGATCGCTTGGATCGAAACATCGCCGCCGCTGCCGGCGGGCGAAGAGCCGGGCGCGGAGGGCGCGGGGCGGCAAGTCGGTTTTCGCTCGGATCGTGTGTGGAGCTACTTTGGGCCGGCCTTTGTGGCCTCCGTGGCCTACATCGATCCGGGCAACTTCGCCACCAACATCCTGGGAGGCAGCCAGTTCGGGTACCGGCTGCTGTGGGTGCTGCTGTGGTCGAACGCCATGGCCATCCTGATTCAGTATCTGTCGGCGAAGCTGGGCATCGTGACCGGCCGGACCCTGCCGCAAAACTGCCGGCAGCACTTCCCGCGACCCGTCACCCTGGGGCTCTGGATTGCGGGGGAGCTTTCGGCGGTGGCCACGGATCTCGCCGAGTTTCTGGGCGCCGCGCTGGGGCTGGACCTCCTGGCAGGCCCGGCGATGCAGGCGCATGGGCTGTCGGCGACCGGGTCCTTGTTCGTTTCGGCGCTGGTGGCGACGGTCGCGGTGGTCGGCATTTTGGCGCTCGACCTGGCGGGGTACCAGTGGCTGGAACGGGGCATCATGGCGTTTGTCGGCATGATCGGGCTCTGCTACGGCTTTGAGATCCTTCGTGTGCATCCGGACTGGCACCGGGCGTTTGTCTCTACGCTGCTGCCCACGCTGGACGGCCGGCATGTGAAGGAGTCGGCGTTTGCGGCGGTTGCGATCCTGGGCGCGACGGTGATGCCGCATGTGGTGTATCTGCACTCGGCGCTGGTGCAGCCCCGGCGGCAGGAGTTGGCTGCCGGGCCCAAACACCCGGGCGCCAGTCTGCTGCGCCAGTTCCTTCACTTCGAGCTTGCCGACGTGTTTGTCGCGATGAACGGAGCGTGGCTCATCAACTCGGCGATCCTGATCATGGCGGCGGTGGCGCTGGGCAGGGGACCGGCGATCGAGCCCACGATCCAGGACGCCTTTCACACACTGGGGCCGCTGATGGGCAGAGCGGCCGCCGTCATCTTCGCGGTGGCCCTGCTGTGCTCGGGGCTGTCGAGCTCGACCGTGGGCGTGATGGCGGGGCAGGTCATCATCGAGGGCTTCCTGGACATTCGGTTCCCGATCTTCGTGCGCCGGTTTCTGACGATTCTTCCCGCCCTGGTGGTCATCGGGCTGGGCTGGAACCCGCTGCGCATTCTGGTGGATTCGCAGGTTCTGCTTAGCTTTACGCTGCCGTTTGCGTTGATCCCGCTGCTGGTCCTGACGCAGCGCGAAGAGGTGATGCGCGAGTTTCGCAGCTCTGCGCTGACCCGCGTGATCGGCTGGTCGGTGGCGTCCTTCATCCTGGCGCTGAACGTGCTGTTGCTTTGGCAAACGCTGACCTAAACGGGTTCGCTGACCGGCGGCAAGCTCCGCCGTGTTGCGCTTCTGGTCACTGTCATGGTCAGAAGGATGTATTGGACCGCCGGAGAGCCGCCCCTAGAATCGGTCCCAGTCCGATGACCCTTGCACACGGATTTCGCTGCACGGGTCCAAGAAGGAACGAACGACCTTAGCTTGACGAGCAGAACTCGTCTGAAGCCTTCGAGTGCAGCGAGCATCCCGTCGCTGCTGCCCTCGCTTGCTCTTGAAGAGAGGACATGGAAGCTGGATTGTCGATCGCGGAGCTGCAACTGGCGACAGCCAGGACCTTCGAGGTGCCCACCGGCATGGCGACCTGCCCGGTGCTCAAGGTACCGATAGGCGCGTTGACCATGACGGAGGCGATTCGCCAGGTCAATCGCTGGGTCGCCACGGCCAGCCGGCCGCACCTGGTCACCTTCGTCAACGCGCACATGGTGGTCGAGGCGCAGTTGCGGCCCGCCTTCGCGCACAGCATGCGGGCCATGGACCTGAACTGCGCAGACGGCGCCCCCGTGTATTGGCTGGCTCGCAAGCAGTTTGGACGGCGCGTGGCCAAGATTGCGGGACCCGAGTTCATGCCGGAGTTCTGCGCGCAGTCCGTGGCGCTGGGCCACCGGCATTTTCTCTATGGCGGGCCGGAGGGAGTCGCCGAGGAGGCCGCGGCCACGTTGCGACGGCGGTACCCGGGCATACAGATCGTCGGCCACTACAGCCCTCCGTTTCGCCCGCTAACCCATGGCGAGAACGAGGAGGTAATTGCGGCGATCAACGCCAGCGAGGCCGACCTGGTCTGGGTGTGTCTCGGGTGCCCCAAGCAGGAGCGGTGGATCGCGGCGATGCAGGACCGGCTCGACGCAAAGGTGATCCTGGCCGTCGGACAAGCGTTCGACATTCTGGCCGGGCGACGGCGGCGTGCGCCTGCCTTCGTGCGCAACGTCGGTTGTGAGTGGCTGTACCGGTTGGCGGCAGAGCCGAAACGGCTGTGGAAGCGCTATCTGGTGACCAATCTTCTGTTTGTTCTTTTTGTGCTTCGCGACAGCCTCGATCGGGAAGGCGCGTTGTGAGACCCGGATACCTCGCCTCGCCAGCGGCGGCCCCGGAGATGCGAGCGGCGGTCCCGGAGATGCCAGCGGCGGCCCTAAAGATGCGAGCGGCCGTCCCGAAATGGAACGTCACTGGATGTCACTCGTCAAGATCATGATTTGGCTATCCCCCATGCGTGCTATGCTGCTGCCACTGAGGTGGGAGAAGGGCCGCCCTCCTCGGCAAACCGCGCGGGGGGTGGCACATGAGATCGTTTTTGGAATGGGCGATTCGCCACCTGGTGCGGCAGTACGAAGCTTTGGAGCGGGACGCCGACGCGCCGCGGTCGCGCGACCGCGAGCCAAACCTGAAACCTGTCTCGTCCCCCGTGCGCGGCTAGGCCGGCGTGTAGGTTCGACAGGAACTCGCTTTGGGATTTCGCTGATACCAGCGGGTTCTTTCTTCCTTCGGCTCCTCGCAGACAAGCTCCGCGATGCACGCGCACCGCGACGTTTACAACCGGCCGAGCTCCGGGCAGCGCCTAAATTGACTACTGCTTCGCGAGTCATCGCTCGCCTGGATCGATGGCGCTTCGACAGCAGCATCAGATCGCCCCAGGGGGCCCGCTGATGGCGAGCGGGCTCGCATCTGTCGTCATCGGCCACAAGGCAGAAAAGCTGAGTGCCTGAGGTGCACAGGTGAGTTCGCCGGCGCGTCCGCGTGCGGCCCAGCTCCGGGTCGCGCTGCTGACGCATAGCCTGACTCCCCACACCCTGCCCGTCTGCGAGCACATCAGCCGGTGTGTCGGCGAGTTCCGCGCGTTCTTTTCGGCGGAGGTCGACCGGTACCACAACTTCCCCAGGGCCGATACCAGCTTTCCCGTGACGGTCCAACGTTCCTTCAATCGGCTGCAGCTGCCGAGCAGAGCGCTTGGGTCCTGGGAAAGGCGGGAACTGCACGTGCCGTATGACACCTACTCCCAGCTCCGGGCGTACCGTCCGGATTGCATTATCTCGCTGGAGTCGGGCGTGCGCACCGTGCTGGCGGCGCTGTACCGGCTCAGAAGGCCCGGTGTGGGATTGATCCTGTGGGCCCCGCTCTCCGAGCACACCGAGGAGCAGCGTACATGGGCGCGTCGTGTGCTTCGGCGATGGATCCTGCAGCAGGTGGACGCCGTCTTCGTGAACGGAGCGCAGGGCAAAGCGTATCTGCACACGCTGGGGTACCGTGGTGAGGTCGTCACGACGCCCTACTCGATTGAGGAAGGGCCATTTCGTTCCGACAGCTATCGTCCGCGACCAGGGCGATTCCGGCTGCTGTATGCCGGGCGGCTTGTGCCGCTCAAGGGAGTTGCCGGCTTCTGCACCGTTTTGAGCCAGTGGTGCGCGGATCATCCCAGCCTTGCCGTGGAACTGGACATAGTGGGAGACGGTCCCGACGAGCGGCTGATCCGATCGCTGGTCCTTCCGGCGAACCTGACGATCTCCATCACGGGTTCGGTGGCGCAGGAACAGCTCGCCGAGCATCTGCGCGAAGCGGACATGCTTGCCTTTCCCACGCTTTGGGATGAGTGGGGCGTGATCGTGAATGAGGCGATGATCGCCGGGCTTCCCATCCTAGGCAGCACATGTGGCCAGGCGGTAGTGGAGTTGGTGGAAGAGGGTGTCAATGGCTGGCGGTTCGATGCTCGGGACCCGGCAAGCCTTGGATCTGCCCTGGACCGCGCCTTCGCCTGCTCTGTCGAGGACTTGCGTACGCTGTCCAGGCAAGCGAAGCAGAAGATCGCACAGATCTCGCCGGAGGTCATCGGCGCCCGCGCGGTGGAGGCCGTGGAACGAATCTGCGCACAGGCGAGCGAGGGTGCGGCGAACCGGAGTTGATACCAGCGCGCGTGGGGTGATGGGCCCGCGTGTAGCCTCAGGCTCAGTTGAAGATCGCGATTGCACATAACCGCTATCAGCAGGCCGGCGGAGAAGACAAGGTCGTCGCCGCCGAAGCCGCGATGCTGGAGCGGCACGGTCATCGTCTGGAGATGGCCGCCTTCGACAACGAGGCGATCCAGGGACCGTGGGCGCAGACCTCCGCCGCGATTTCGTCGTTCTACTCGTTGCCGGCCTACCGCCGCATGCGCGCTATGCTCTCGGCCTTCCGGCCGGACGTGCTGCATGTGCACAACTTCCTGCCGGCCATCTCGCCTTCGATCTTCTTTGCCGCGGAACGGGCAAGGGTTCCGGTGGTCTTTACGGCGCATAACTTCCGGCTGATCTGTGCCAATGGGGTACTGTTCCGCGCGGGACATGTGTGCGAGGAGTGTCCGGAACAGCGGTCGTTTCTCCCCGGGCTACGGTACGCCTGCTATCGGAACAGCCATCTGGGCTCCGCTGTCGTGGGTGGAACGATGGCGATGCACGAAGCGCTGGGAACGTGGCGCGAACGGGTGACCCGATACATCGTCTTGACACGGTTTGCAGCGGGCCGGTTGGGCGCGTCGCGTGTGCCCGCAGAGCGCATCCGGGTGAAGCCGAACTTTGTGGT
>CAXTWN010000178.1:0-6660 GCA_964248055.1 uncultured Acidobacteriaceae bacterium
GGCCGGCGCGGATCAGGAGCGCGTGCTCGCCGAAACGATGTCCATGGCCAAGCAGGCCGAGGCGCAGCGCGATCTCGACATCCAGAAGGCGACCTTTGAAGAACAGAGCCGCCGGCAACAGGCGCAGGCCGATAAGGCGTATGAGCTGCAAACCAACGTGATGCAGCAGAAGGTCATCGCTGAGCAGGTGAAGGTGCAGCAGGTGGAGAAAGAGGCGCAGGTGAAGGTGCAGGAGGCCGAGATCCAGCGCAATGAAAAGGAGCTCATCGCTACGGTGCTGAAGAAGTCGGAGATTGACAGGCAGCGGGTGGAGAACGTGGCCAATGCGGAACGCGGGCGCCTGATCGCCGAGGCGGAAGGGCGCGCGCAGGCGATCCGCGTGCAGGGTGAAGCCGAGGCCGCGGTCATCTTCCAGAAGGGCGAGGCCGAAGCCAAGGCCATGAACGTGAAGGCCGAGGCGTACCAGGAGTGGACGCAGGCCGCGGTGGTCGACAAGCTGATTACCAACATGGCCGATGTGGTCCGCGCCATGTCCGAGCCGCTGTCCAAGGTGGACAAGATCACCATTATCTCGACCGGGGATGGCGAGGCCGTCGGTGCGAACAAGCTCACGGGCGACATCACCAAGATGGCCGCGCAGGTACCCGCGCTGTTTGAGGCGCTCAGCGGCATGAAGATGAGCGATCTGATGAGCAACGTAAAAGGCATGGCCGCGCGTCCCGATGGCACCGTCACGCCGGTTGCTCCGATCACCCTCGACGGGAACCCGCCCAAGGCAAACTAGAACTCCTCATCACTTAGGCCACACCTTTTTGCGGATCGCGAGAGGGTGGGGCCCTTGCAACCAGGCTGGAACAGCAGCAAAGGAGCAACATCATGGCTCTCATGGAACGTGTCGCTACACTGCTTCGCGCCAACATCAATGACCTGATCGATCGCGCGGAGGATCCGGAGAAGATGCTCAAGCAGCTGGTGCTCGACATGGAGAACCAGCTGTTGCAGGTGAAGACGCAGGTTGCGGTGGGCCTGGCCGATCAGCACCTTCTGGAGAAGAAGGCACGCGAGCAGGAGGACGCGGCCAAGGACTGGCATCGCAAGGCGGAGCTCGCGGTGAACAAGAGCGATGATGCGCTGGCGCGGGCGGCGATCGAGCGCGCCCTCAGTCACGAGAACATTTTTGCGGCGTTTCGCGCGCAGGTTGCCGATCAGACAGCCGAGTCGGAGGCGCTGCGCTCGACCTACCTGAAGCTGCAAGGCAAGCTGGCCGAGACGCAGGCGCAATGCGAGCTGCTGGTTGCGCAACACCGTCGCGCGCAGATGGTGTCCAAGGCAACCGAGGCTCGCAGCGCCGCGGAGATCGGCAAGCCCGGCGCCCCGCAGGCGAAGACGCTGGGCCGTATGCAGGCGGTGATCGGCACCACGGAAGCAAAGAATCAGGCCGCGAAGGAGTTGCTGCCCGGCGACGGGCTTGGCTCCCTCGAGGATCGCTTTCTGGCGTTGGAGCAGGAGAATCGGGTGGAGCAGATGCTGAACGAACTGAAGGCGAAGCAGAGTCGCTTCCTGCCTACCGGTTCCTGACAACGGCGAACAGCGTCTCAGGTTATGCCGTTTACTGTTTGGCGTTCACGGTGCAGCCGTTCAGGTGGAAGTCGAAGCTGGCCTGGCCCGCGATATCGATTAGGAGCTCCGACGGCAACTGGAAGCCGTTCACTGGAGCATAGTGCACGGTCATGTCGACCTTAATGGCCGGCGCGGAGGGCGGCTGTTTGACGGTGCTGTTCAGGGCGGTCACCTGACGTCCCTGCGGCGTCTGCTGGAACAGCGGGGTCATGGTGGTCTCCATCTGCGGCGTGACGACGTGGATGGAGAGCAGGGTGAGGTCTTTGCTGAACAACTCCTCTGCCAGGCCGCCGCCCTGCTTTGCGGAGAGGTGGAAGCCATCTGCCGTGCGCTCCACGGTGGTGTTGTTGTCGGTCACCGACACCATCGCTCCCGTGTAGAAGCCGTTCCAGCTTTGAAAAAAGCCGCTCCAGATGGACTGCAGGCCAGAACGAATCTTGGCGACTGAGCTGTCGCTGCCGTCCGGCGCAGCGTTGGGCGCGTCCCAGGTGAGCGAGCCCGCCCCGTTGAGATCGTCGGTGACAGTGAGCTTCACGCTTTGGAGATACAGCAGGCGCGGATCGCGATCGGAGATGGTGGCGTTGTTGGCCTTCTCCATGAACTGCTTCCAATCGAAGCCCACGTTGCACTGAAAGCCCTGCAAGCCCTTATCGACAGGTGTGTAGTAGAGAGCACGCGCGGCACGAAATGCGACCGCCGGTGCGACCGGGTGTTGCGCGCCCGCATGGAATTGCGCGCAGACGATGAGCAACGAGGGGAGCAGAACACGGCGAAGAAGCCGGGAAGCGAGCATGCTCGCCATGCTAACCCAGGTTCTTCTCTTTAGCGCATGACATGACAGGCGGTGAAGCGCATGGGAATGCGTACCCCTTCACTGTTCGTGACCGTCAGTGAAGACGGAACCTCGAAGCCGTCGATGCTGGCATAGGTGGTTTCGAGCACGGCGTGGTTGGCGGGAGCGGTGGGTGGCTGATGGATCACCTCTTTCATGCGGAGCAGCAGCAGGCCTTTGGGCGAGGGTCCGTAGGTGGTGTCCATCTCCAGAGAGAGACTCGGCCAGTGCACGGAAAGGTGTCGTAGCGTGAGGGCGCGATCGAGCGTGAGCAGGGTCTGCCGGCCTTGAAGATCCTGTTCGACGAGCTGGTAGCCGTCGCCGGATGGGGTGAAGTCGTGCACCGGAATGGCCGGTAGCAGCGTGCCATTCAGGTTGGGTTTGATCGCCATGAGGAAGCCGGCCACCATGCTGTGAAAGGACTGTTGCATCTGCGTGGCTAAGGCTTCTTTGCCCGCGGGCGGTGTTCCGGGCGCCATCCAGGTGACCTGCGCTTCCCCGCGCAGCGGCTGGGTGAAGGTGAGGTGCGCCGCACGCAGGTAGACCTGCCAAGGCGAGTTGGTCGCGCGTCCTTTCGTGGCGCTGGCGAAGAAGGTGTCCCAGTCCGGCTGCACGTCGCAACCGAAGCCTTTGGCCCCGGCCGTTTCCATGTCGTAGTAGCGCGCACGGGCCTGTTGGAGCAGGGAAAGCTGATGCACGCGCTCGCAGGCGGTGAGCGTCAGGAGCGCGCAGCCAAGGGCGACGAGCGGCAGGGGCCATCTGAGGTGCATGCCCACCAACGTAGCATGACGGGTTCTGTGCGCTGAACGAGTGATCTTTGATGCTCTGGAGGCCTTGCGAACAAAAAGCAGGTCCTTCCGCCTTCGCTTCGCTTGGCGTCAGGATGACATCCTGTAATGAGACCTGGCGTCAGGATGACAACCTGTAATGAGACCTGGCGTCAGGATGACAATCTGTAATGAGACTTGGCGTCAGGATGACAATTTCTTCGGAGGGATACGGTGACGCAGAACCAGCTCTAGTGAGCGTCGTTCGCCAGGGTATTGGCGCGCTCTTTCAGGATCTCGTAGGCCGCGGGGGTGAAGGCGGCGTGGGTGGACCAGCGGACGGCGCCGGTCTGGTCCACGAGCAGCACGTAGGCGGCGTCGGGCTGGTGGTCATCGTAGCCGGCCACGCGCTTCCAGTCGTCCTCGTGATCGGTCAGCGGCAGAAAGTTGGGCTTGAGCACGTCGGGCACGTCTTTGCGGATGGAGCGAAGCACCATGGGACGCACAAAGCCGGGCACCTCGGCGAGCATGGCCATATCGTAGAAGCCCACCGCAGGGATGTGCGCGAGCTGCTGGCGCACGGGCTTCTCCCAAGCGGTGGTGGCATCTGCCGAGTGCCGGCCGAAGCCGAGGATCAGCACGGTGGCGCGTCCCGGCAGCTGCTGGGGCAGGCTGACGTTGTGACCGTCGAGCGCGGTGACCTGGGTGGCAGGGATCACCGGCGAGGGGCCTTGGGCGCCCGCGCCGGCGACCAGCGCGGCCAGCGCCAAGACCTTAGCAGCCGCTTGTCGCGCCAGTGCCCACATCGCTCATACCCCAGACTGTGTTGGATCTCTCGTTTAAGGCTAGCTGCGCGACAGCGTGTGCCAACGAGCCGGTCAGGTAGCCTGCGAAGTTGCCCGCAGTGCGGCGTTTGAGGACGTGCGCGTGGACCACCGACTGACCGTCAAGAACGGTGCCGGATCGCGCGAGCGCGGGCAGACTGCCGAGCGCTGTTGCGGCGAAAGGAGGCAGATGCAGTGAAGTCGTAAGCATGGAATCCCAGAAGCTGATCTGCGTGCGGGGTTTGCGTTCGCCTGCAGGTAAGGTGCGGGCCGCGGGCGAAGAGTTATCCGGGCCGACGTGCCGGGCGTGAAGCGCAGATCAGGGCTGCGGGGAGGCAGGGAACGGCGTGCCCGGGGGGAGATCCTGGGAGGTCTCGGGCTGCTGCGCGTCAGGCAGCGGGTCGGCCGAGGCCAACGCCCGCGCGTCCTGGATGCTGGCGCCGGCAGTCAGCACGGCGTGGTTGCCATGCTGTGCGGTGTTGACGGAGCTGAGCACGTTGCGCATGGCGGCCTCGCGCGGCGTGTGGGGCGGCTGGGCGCTTGCGAAGCCGCGCACGACGCCCAGGATGTTGTTGACCGTGTCCGCGGTGTGCTCCGCCGCCAGGGCGTCCGGGGCGACCTCCTCGACCCGGAGGTGCAGGGCGCCGGCGTAGCGCAGGCTGGCGACCAGCTCGGTATCCGCGGGAAGGGGCAGTTCAAAGCCCATCACCGACAGGCGCCCGTTTTGGCCGAAGGGCAGGCCGATACGGCCGATGCCCCAGGCCAGCGACAACAGGGGCACCTGGTGGTAGCGCGCTCCGAGGAGCGATGAGCCTGGCCGCCACAGCGCCGCGGCCCGCGCGCGGTCCAGCATGGAATGAATCTGCTCGGCGGTGGGCGCGTTGGAGGCGGCCACCGTGTCGTACCCCAGCTGCGTGACGCGCAGGGTTCTGCCCTCAATGGGAATGGAGAAGATCTCGTGTCCGGCGTAGGTTTCGGTCGCGCGGGCCAGGCCGGCGAGGTACTGCCGGAGGCGCTGGGCCTCAAAGTGCCCCACGAACACCTCGGAGTAGGCGACCGGACCGTTGGGGCCATGGGGATCGGGCATGCGGTGCAGCGCGAAGGCGGCACTGTCCAGGTCGCGTTCGGGGTCGATGCCGGTGGCCTGGATGAAGGTCTCCAGATCGTGGCTGCGCGGCGGCGGGACCCCGGCGGCAGGCTCGTCCCAATGGGTGAGCGCGCGCAGTGGGCGGAGGTTCACGTAGACGATCGCGTCGCTTTCCGGCAGCAGGCGCGCGGCCTCCGGGGGTGCCTTGCCCCGGAGAAAGATCAGCAGCGCGAAGACGGCGATCAGTCCCACCCCAAACCACAGGGGCCACCAGCTATGTCGTCGAGGGGTCATTCGCGAATGGAAAAGGTGAAGATCTTGCCGGCACGGGAGATGCCCGGGGTGTTGGAGGAGGCAGGGGGCAGCACGCCGTACTCGCCCTTTTCGATGTCCTTGGGCACGGTGAACGCAAAGAGCTGCTTGCCGATCTTCTGAGAATGGAACTCGATTTCATCGCGTCCCGAGCCGGTTTCGGAGTGGAAGACGCCGCCGGTTTTCACGCGAAACTCGCGTCCGGACGAGTGCTCGCGGAAGCGCAGGAAGTCGTACTCCTCGGCCTGCGTTCCCGGGGGCGCATAGATCAGGATCTGGACGCCGGTCGGGAGTACCAGCGGAGACTGCGCGCCGTCTACGTGCCCGTTCAGATCTTCCTTGACGATGTTGTGCGTGGCGGCGCTCTTCAGCCAGCCGCCGGACTTGAACTCCACCCGTTCGCTTTTCAGCGGAACATAGTCCCCGGTCGGGTCCTTGTAGTAGACGCCGATCTCGTCGATGCCCGGCGCCAGCGGACTGGGCGACTCCACCCGGGGTGCGGGTGCCGGGGGTGGCGTGGCCGAAGCGTCTCGCTGCTTTAGGCCGGTCCCCTGAACCTGCATGGCGGAGATGACCGCCTGCGACACCCCGGCCTTTTTGAGCGCGATCAAGCCGTCCGGGGTGACATCGTAGTGGCCGGGCTGGAGCCGGATGGTCTGCAGCAGCACGTCGTCGTTCAGGCCCGCCTGGGTCATGCGGATGATGTCGTCGTTTGTGATGGCATGTACGTGCGCGACGTCGTTGCCGGGCTGCAGCGGACCGTCGGTAGCGGTCGCCTGAGCCCGCGCGGGCTGGAGAGTCGCTACAAGGCAGATCGCCATGCCTGCGCGGCGCAGGGCCGAAACGAGCGTGCGACCGGGCCGCAACCTCATGCCGAAGATGGTACCACCGGGGTTCGGCTACTCCACCAGGTGAAAGGTGTACATCTTGCCGGCGCTGGCGGCGTTGCTGGAGCTGATGGCGCCCGGGGGCAGCAGCCCGTACTCGCCCGCCGGGAGATCGGGCGCAATGTCAAAGGTGTACAGGCGCGGTCCGATCTTGGTGGGCGTAAAGTCCTTGCGATCGCGGTCGGCGCCGCCGGAGGAGTGGAAGACACCGCCGGTCTCCGAGCGGAACTCGCGATTGTTGGAGTTCACGCGGAGCTTCAGCAGCTGGTACTCGTTAGGCGCGGTGCCTTCGGGTGCATAGATCAGCACGGTAAAGGGGCGGGTAACGGAC
>CAXTWN010000179.1:0-3823 GCA_964248055.1 uncultured Acidobacteriaceae bacterium
ATGTGGGTGGAACCTGACCTCAACATCCCTACGGGGGAGTCGCAGGTACGCCAGTTGCTGGTGGGGCAGCGCTACTTCCAGAAGGAGTACGGCGTTACCGCACGGATCGGATGGAACCCGGACAGCTTCGGCTACAACTGGCAGCTGCCGCAGATCTACAAGCGCAGCGGCCTGGATTACTTCGTAACGCAGAAGATGCACTGGAACGACACCAACCAGCTGCCGTTCCGGCTCTTCTGGTGGCAGTCGCCTGACGGCAGCAAGGTTCTCACGTACTTCCCAACCGATTACGTGCATGACAACCTGAGCCCCACGCGGCTCTCTGCCGACTTCGCCGAATCGGCGCAGCGCAACCCGGGCACCACGCAGCACCTGGATCTGTACGGTATCGGCGATCACGGCGGCGGACCCACGCGCGCGATGCTCGATGAGGGCGATCACTGGATGGCGCTGGAAAACGGCTCGCTGTCGTCTCAAAGTGCGTCTTCCCGACCGCAGCGCCGGGCGCCGAGTGGAGAAGCGCCTGCATCTGGGAACGCGAGGGCCGAAGGCACGGGTCAGTTCCTCGCCGCGCTTCCGACGGAACACTATGGCACCGCGCAGAGCTACTTCAGCGACGTAGAGCAGCACCTCAACCCTGACTCGCCGACCTGGAACTACGACAAGCTCGCCCAGGGCTGGACTGCACCGCCTGCCGGTGCCAACGGCAGCATGGGGCTGCCCACGTGGAAGGACGAGCTCTACTTCGAGTACCACCGCGGCGTCTTCACCACGCAGGCCAAGCACAAGGAGAACATCCGCAAGTCCGAGGTCGCTACGCTGGACACGGAGAAGCTCGCCTCGTTCGCGTGGCTGGATGGCGCGAAGTACCCCGCGGACGAGATCACAGCCAACTGGAAGGCGATCACCTTCAACCAGTTTCACGATCTGGCGGCCGGCTCCGGCATTGCCGTGATCTACCGTGATGCGCAGAAGGACTTCACCGAGGTGTTTCGGTCGGACAAGTTAATGAGCGATGCGGCGATGCAGTCCCTGGACGCACGGATCGACACGCGCGCGAAGGGCGAGACGCCGATCCTGATCTTCAACCCGTCTGCCTGGGCGCGTTCCGAGACCGTTGCGCTTCATCTACAACTGTTGGAGGCAAGCGCAGGGGTCCGGTTGCTGGATGCGAAGGATCATCCCGTTCCCGCGCAGCTCGTCAGCGCGGATAGCAACACACACCAGTTCACGGTGCTGGCCCATGTAGATGCGGTGCCTGCACTAGGCTACACGGTGCTCCATGCGGCAGCAGCGAAGGAAGAGAAAGCCTCTTCCAAGGAGCTGCAGGCAGAGCAGGCAGGCAACGCGTTCGTTCTGAATAATGGTCGTCTGCGTGTGTCCATCGACAAGCAGACAGGCTGCATCACAAGCCTCGCAAGCGGTCTGAACGACCGAAGCAGCCACGAGTTCCTCGCACCCAACGCCTGCGGCAACCAGCTCCAGACCTACGTCGACAAGCCAAAGCAATACGACGCCTGGAACATCGATCCCGGCACCCTGGACGGTCCCATGACGCCCATCAGCCAGGTGGACTCGATGCAGCTTGTCACCGACGGCGCTCTGCGCAAGACGGTGCGGGTCCAGCGCAGCTGGGGGCAATCGCACTTCACGCAGAACATCTCGCTTGATGCGGGAGCCGACTTCGTCCGCGTTGATACCACGGTCGACTGGCATGAGACCCACGTGCTGCTCAAGGCCGCCTTTCCGCTGGCCGCGAGTTCGCATAAGGCCACGTACGAGATCCCCTACGGCTCCATCGAACGGCCCACTACCCGCAATAATAGCTTTGAAAAGGCGAAATTCGAGGTGCCCGCCCTGCAGTGGGCCGATCTCGGCGATGAGCACCAGGGTGTCTCCATCCTGAACGACTCCAAGTACGGCTATGACGCCCTGGGCAACACGTTGCGCCTGACTTTGCTGCGCTCGCCCACCTGGCCCGACCCTGACGCCGACCGCGGCCCGCAGCACTTCAGCTATGCGATCTACCCGCACACGGGCAGCTGGAAGCAGGCCGATACCGTTCGGCGCGGCTACGAGTTCAACGACCCGCTTACGGCGACGCAGGTGTTTGCCCACGCCGGCTCCATGCCAGCTACGCACTCGTTCGCCTCCGTGGACGAGCGGAACGTTGTGGTGACCGCAGTCAAGAAGGCGGAGGATGCCGATGCGCTGATCTTCCGTATGGTCGAGTACAACGGCGATGCCCCTACCGTGCACCTCCATGTGCCGCCGGGAGCGCGCTACGCGGTAGCAACCACCCTGATGGAGCAGGTTGGCAAGGGAACCGAAGCCGAGCATCTGCCGCTCGCCGGAGATATGATCACGGTGACCATCAACCCCTACGAGATCCTCACGGTTTCCGTGGCGTATCCGCATCAAACCGGCGCGCCGCAAGGGGCAGGGCGTTAGCTCTCGCGACAATCAGCAGAAAGGGCACGGTGCCTGATGACAGCCGTGCCCTTCCCCTTCTGTGTTCGCGTTGCGTTCGTGCCCTGCCACGAGCTCTTTAGAAGGGAATGCGGAAGGTCAGGACGGTGTAGTGGTTTGCCGCGTGGTAGTGCGTGACGGGGATCTCTTCGCCCGCGCCCAGGGTGAAGCCGAGGCGCGTCGGCTGGCCCTGCGCGTCATGCCTGAGTGGGATACGCCCAAAGATCACGCCAGGCGTGATGAGCTCCTGGTTTTTGCCGTCGTTCGCGCCGCCCTTGTTGAACGTGGTATTGGACTCGATCTCCGGCCACAGCCGCCGGCCAAAGCCCGTCTTCGACAGGCGGTACTGCGCCACGCTGTTCCAAGTGATGCTGTGCCCCAGGCCGGTCCCGTTGGTCACCGGAAGCGATCCACCCGCGGTCGAAGTCAAGGCAAGATTGCCAAAGCCTTTGCCGATGGCCAACGTCGGCGTGACGATCGCGCAGCAGCTTCCGTTGCCGTTCTTGCCGGTGGGGATGGAGGCGCCCAGGAACGCAGTGATGATGGCGTTGCCGTTCTCTTCGTTGCGGGAGTAGAGGCGTTCTTTGAGCAGAAACGAAATGTCGCCGAAGCCATCGGACTCCCCGTTGTGCCGGTCAAAGAACGGCGGTAGGTTGACGATGACCTCGGTGTGCTTCTCCGGGATGAGCTCCAGTCCCTTGCCGTTGTCGTAGTTCCAGATCTCATGGCGGGAGTTGTTGTAGTAGTGGACGAAGTCGGTCCGAAACTCCTGCTCCAGCCGCGGCGTAACGGTCACCAGCGGCGTGACCCAGTGCGGTTGTTCGTTCTGTGTTGCGGTGGCGCGTGCCTGCCAGCGACCGAAGAAGTTGTCGGGCTCAGGGGAAGGAGCGGGCTGTTGTCCGCTGGGGGTCGATGCCTGCTGAAAGAGGTAGGTTCCCGGCTGATCGGAGCTCAGCACCAGGGTCGGTTGTGTTGCTGCCTCTTGCGCCACAAGAGCGGTACCGGAGAGTCCCAGCGTGCAGAAGGCGATGAAACAGGCGCTGCACCGCCGTACGCGTGCAGGGGAGGGAAAGCGAGGTATTGCCATACTACGATTCTATATGAATGGATTCGACGCTTGGGACGAGGAAGGAGGGGGCCGAAACCGGCTTCTGCTATCTCCGGTCCCGTGCGCTTGAACCATCAGTGAGTTGCTGATGCCTACTACCAGCTCAGCGTGACCGGACCTAAGATGCCGCTCGAGCTGGAACGTAACGATGTGGAGACGACCCCCGTGACCAGCCCTGAGGTCTTGGAGTATCTGCGGCCGTCGCGGGAGGCGCGCACCAAATCCGCCAGCACGTCGGCGGCGCGC
>CAXTWN010000179.1:3833-6611 GCA_964248055.1 uncultured Acidobacteriaceae bacterium
GGATGTATCTGCGGATCATCTGCCATGACAACGAGCATCTGGGACAGCTGATCGCGTACGCGCGGGTGCATGGGATCGTGCCGCCCTGGTCGGCGAACGTGACGCTGCCGAAGTAGCTGCTTTTAGCACACGGATACCATAGGAGGCTCCTTTCTGCATAGTGGAACACGCGCCCCGTGTTGCATCGGTGGAGAAAGAGCGTAGGGTAGAAGTTATGGTATTGAACGACTTCTCCCAGACCTTCATATTCACCTTTCGCTGCAACGGGGAGGCCCACGGCCAGCGGCTGGCGGAGGCGCTCGTGGAGCAGTTGGCGGACTATGATCCCTCAGCGGCCGCAGACGCGTACCGGAGAAGCTGGTTCGGCACCGAAGAGGCGCTGGGGCCGATGCTGGCGACGCTTGGCTTTGAGGATCTGGATGTCCAGGGCATTGCGGCGGCGCTGCACAGCCACCGCGACGCCGACCGCAAGCTGGCCGTAACGCCGAATCAACTGGAAGCCGTGGGGTTCTGCGAGGTCGCCGCTTAAGATCGATAGCCACTCGGAATCCGCAGGGAAGTGCGTGAACGCCTTCGGGTCGGCAGGTCTCCAAGTGTTTCCCGAATTGCGGTTTTGCTTGCGCACTGGCCGCCGCCGAGCAGAAAATCACCCCGGGCCTTACGGGCGGGGTGCAGCGGCGCAGCGACGCGTTACCCTCCCGATCTGCAAACAGGAGAGAACAGCGTGGAACTTGCTGACGACGTCATGCAGGCGATGCGGGAGACAAATGCCCGCTTTTGCGAGGAGTTGATCGCCGGAAAGAACTTCGGCGCGGTAGACCGCGTGTACACCGCGGAGGCTCGCGTACTGCCGCCCGGCGCGCCCATGGTGGAAGGGCGAGCGCACATCCGGCACTTCTGGGAGGTGGCCGTAGAAGGGCTCGGCATCACGGGCGCGACGCTGACCACCCTTTCTGCGGAGAGGACCGGCGACAGCGCCGTGGAGATCGGCGAGGCGTCGCTGGAGCTCAAGGCGGGCGGACCGGTTACGGCGAAGTACATCGTGCACTGGAAACAGGAGGACGGCGCCTGGTTCTGGGATAAGGACATCTGGAACCTGAATGCGTGAGCCGGGGTGAGCACGTGCATGCGCCGCCGGAGACGAAAACGACGGTGCACGCGGCCGGAGTTTTCCGCCGACAAGGGCGCCCGAAAACTGCCGCTCTGATACCGTGGCTGCAATGAGCGCTTGGGACGGCGTTGAGGGTGCCCGACGGCCTGTGTGGCAGGCCTTTACCGCGAGGCCGCTGCTGTACTGTGTCCCGTTTTTCACCTCTAGAACTTGCTACAGCTGTTCGAGTTTTGTTCTGCGGCAACTCCTGGGCACGCGACATTCCGTGCTGGAGGTGTGTGTCCCGTGGCTGCTCTGCGTTCCGCTCAGCCTGCTTGCGGAGGTTGTCCTTGCGAAGCTGTATCTGGAAGGGCGTGCGGACTGGCGAGGGTTGGCAGCGAGTTTTGATGAGGTTCTGCGCCGGCGGCAAATTGCCTCGCTTGTGGCGAGGCTCTTTTCCTTGGTGACGCTCTGGTTCCTTGTTGCCCTCGTTCCTGCGTTCCTTCTAGCGCTCCTCCCGAGCATCTGGAGAGCTGTTGCGTTCGGCTTCCATCATCCTGGGATGAAGCTGCCGCCGAGTCCCCATAGTTCGCATCTCGGTCTTACCGCCCTGTGGCTAGCCTTTGCCTGCATTCCGATCAGCCGATACGCCTTTGTAGCGCCACTGTTTGCGACAGGGAGGTTTTCGGCGAGGGAGGCGATGCGCTTCGGTGTCAGGCTAGCGCAGGCGAAGTACGTGCTGGTGGTTGCGCTTTCGCTGCTTGAGGTCGCGCTCACCTTCGGCTTTGGGCATCCGCTTCGCCAGCTTGGGCATGGGTCGTGGCTTCGCGAGTTTGTGGCAGGTCTCCTTGCGCTGCTGGAGAGTTCTGCCGTCGAGACCTTCTTCGAGATGATCAAGACGGAGCTCGCGGTGAGGCTTTGGAAGAGCGCTGGCGACTCCACTCCGGCGCGATGAGATTGCACATGAGTGGCGCACAGCTGCACTCATGACATTGAGGCGCATGGGCGAGCAGGTCGCCACCCAGCCTACATAAGCCGGGCCCCCATTCATTAAGATCTCATCGCCGGGTGCCCCATTCATCGCGGTCTCATCGCGATGGGTGGGGTTATGCCCGTGCGTTCGCGGTGGTTCCAGGTCCACTCGGATTCGATCTCGACGCGTCCTGGCTCCCCGGTGAGGTAGTGACGGTAGCTGCTCCAGGGCCAGTCTTCCGGGCGTTGGGTGAGGCCGCGCGCGACGGGGTTGCGATGGAGATATCTGAGCTTTTCGATGTGCTTCCTGTGGGTGAGCACATTGAAGTCGTGGTAACGCACCTGCCAGAACTGCCTGCGGTCCCCCTTGAGCCGTTTGGAAATCTCTCCCTTCAGCACGCTCAGCGTGGTGCCGAGCGACTGCCTCTTTGGCTCGCTGAGAAGCAGATGAACGTGCTCCGGCATGAGGACATAACCGAAGAGGAAGAAGCCATGACGGTTTCGTACCCGTTCGAGTTGTTCCTCGAAGAGGATGCAGGCCTGGTCGTTGTCGAGCAAGGGAAGTCGCCGGTAGCAGCTGAAGGTGATGAAGTGGTCGTGACCTTCGGTCTGGTAGCGCTTCAGGTTGCTGGGCACCTGAGGTACATTGCGGGGGTGTGTGGTGGGTTGGGAATCCCCTGATGGTGGGTGGGGTTCCTCGTCACGAAGTGGTGGGT
>CAXTWN010000180.1:0-406 GCA_964248055.1 uncultured Acidobacteriaceae bacterium
AACCCCCCGTTTGCTGCCTATTTGGGGCTTGTGAGCCATCTTACACCGGTGGTGGCGGGGGTTATGGGGCGGGGGCCCGGGGGGCGAGCCGTCGTAGGGCGCGTTGATGTCCCGGGAGCGGAGGATGTCCCAGCCATGGACGAGGTACAGGTTGGCCTGCGCGTGCCAGTGACGTGCGAACTCGTGCTCGACGCCGAGGTGGGACTCCACCGAGGGCTGCTGTGTTAGGGGCGGCAGCGGCACGCGCAGAGTGGTGATGACCGAAGTCGCGGTGGCGAGAGGCTGGCACGAGGGTGCGTCCGTTATCGCGCAGAAGGTGGGGTTGTTGGCCTGCAGCTGGCGCTGGAGGGTGCCGTTCAGCTGGCGATCGGCGAGCACCGTTTGCGGGTCGACTACCCCGAAGAAG
>CAXTWN010000180.1:416-6566 GCA_964248055.1 uncultured Acidobacteriaceae bacterium
GCCCAGGACAGGCCTAGACGAGGTCCGGCGTTGCCGACGGTGGTGGGGGCGTTCTGCATGGCCCAACGGACCCCCAGGGCCAGCTGCAGCCGGGGGCGCAGCTTCCACTGATCCTGCGCATACAGCACGGTCTGCAGTTGATTGAGCGCGACCTCGGGGGTTCCGGTCGTGACGCTGAACTGCGTGGGCGTGCCGTTGGGCAGACCGAGAACGGCGTTCCGGTACTGCTGAAATCCAGTGAGGGTGGGCGAGCCGCCGAAGACGTACGTTCCGTTGAAGCCTCCGGGCGAGGTGTTGTCCAGGGCCGTGTCCAGCAGCTGGATCCCGGCTTTGAAGCTATGTTTGCCATGGCTGTACAGGAGGTCGTCGTCGAACTCGAGGTCGCGCTCATGGCTGCGCAGCAGGCCGGTGGTCACCCCGCCCCCGGTGAAGGCGCCGGCGACCTGGAGCGACGGTGCCGTGGAGTTGGGAGTGTCCGTACGATAGCGCCAGGTGTAGCCCAGGCGGGTCTCGTGCACGAGGTTGGCGGAGAGGGTGCCGAGGTTGGAGAGCTGGAGCACGTTTTCGGATTGCACGGTGCTGTAGCCGGCCTCGGTAAGGGTGGTGCCCCCGACGCCCTGGTTCTGGAGCCCGTTGTCGTTGGCCGTGTAGGAGAGGGTTAAGTTGTTTTTGGGGTTCAGCATCAGGCCGAAGCGGGCGCTGCCCTGCCACAGCGACTGGGTGGCGGGGACGTTGGCGCTGATGTGGTCGGGGTTGCCGCTGCTGTCGAGGGTGATGGCGTCCACCACCGCGAACTGGTCGATCTCGCGGTGCTCGAGCGCGAAGGCAAAGTCGCTGCGGTTCTTGGCGATCGGGCCGGAGAGCTCCGCACCGTAACGCTGGCGGCCCAGCGCGGCGCGGCTGGGCGAGAACGGATCGCGGGCGTTGATGTCCTGGAAGCTCTGCGTGGTGAAGAGCGCGCCATGGAGGCTGGACTGGCCGGGCTTCGTGTAAATCTCGATGCGGCCGCCCTCGTACGGCGGACGGGCGTACTCGGCCGAGAAGAGGTCCGGGTTGACCCGGATGAAGGAAATGGCGGACTTGGGCGGGATCTGGCCGCTGTTCTGAAAGCCATTGACCGTAATGAGCGCAGCGCCCGGCGAACCTCCAGCCGAGGCGGCGAGAACCTGCAGCTGCCGGCCGAACTCATCGGGATCATCGGCCAGTTGCGCGATGTCGGATTCTTCCAGGGTCTGCGAGCCGGCGATGTCCTGGTTGTTGACGCCCGTATCGTCGAGCACCGCCGTGACCTCGGCCTGCACGGTGCCGGGCTGGAGGTGGACGGTGAGGGCACGATGGTCAGCGCCGAGGGTGAGGGTGCGCATCAGGGGCTCGAAGCTGGGTGCGACGAAGGTGGCCTGATAGGTGCCGAAGGGGAGGCAGGCGGTGGCAAAGCGACCCTCGCGGTCGGTGTGCAGGGTGATGCCCCTGGGCGAAAGTGCGATCGTGGCATCCACGATGATCGCCCCGGTGGGATCGAGCACCTGTCCGGTGGCGCTGGCGGTCTTGCCCTGGCAGGCGGTCTGCGCGCCGGCAAGAGGCGCCGGCAGCACCGCCGCGACGAGCAGGCCTGCGGGAAGAATGAGGGACGTGGATCGCATGAGAGCTCCTTGGAAAGGCTGACAGGAGCTATGGTGCGCTTTGCGTGGCGGGAAACGCAGTGCAGGGCGTCAGGAAACTGGGGTGACGGATGTCATGTGACAGGTATCACGCCGGACGCATGATAGGTGGGATTCGCGCCAGCGCCGGGTTGCGGGCATGATGGAAGGCATGACGCGCAAATGCGTAGATCCGGGCCTGGACGGACGCTCTGAGGAGCAGGCCGGCGCGAGCATGCTGCAGCCTAAAGAATCCGGGCGGGCCGGCGGCGTGGCGTGGCTCTATAAGTGGAGCCCGCTGCTGTACAGCTTCTTCTTTCTGCCCACGCACAAGCTTTCGCCCGCGGGGTGGGCGGTGTACGGCCTGTTCTATGGGACGTTCTTGCTGGCGTACCTGCAGGCCTATCGCCAGAAGGGACATCAGCCTCGTCTGTGGCTGGGTGTTCTGTTTCTGATCGGCTACGTCTATTTTCCGTTCAACTGGGACGCTGCCGGGGAGTTTGTCTTCCCGGTGGTGATGAGCGTGTTCTTCCTTCGCCAACCCAAGGCCTCGCAGGCGTTTCTTCGCCTTCTGGTGATCGAGGCGGCCAGTGTGGGCGGCTTCTTTGTGGAATGTTACCTGTGTCACGCGCCGATGCGGATCGCGGAGACGATCGCCTTTTACATGATGGCGCTGGGGCTGACCAACTTCGCCTATGCACGGCATGTTGTGGCGAGTGAGCAGCTGGAGCGAGCCAACGCCGAGATCGAGCACCTGGCCCAGGTGGCCGAGCGGGAACGCATCGCGCGCGATCTCCACGATCTGCTGGGGCACACGCTTACCTTGATTGTGCTGAAGAGCGATCTAGCGAACCGGCTGTTCACGGCAGATCCGGAGATGGCCCATCGTGAGATCGCCGAGGTGGAAGCGACGGCCCGCAAGGCGCTCGCGGAGGTGCGCGAGGCCGTGGCGGGGTATCGCTCCGAGGGCCTGCCCGCTGAGATCGCACAGGCTCGCCGGACGCTGGCAAGTGCGGGCGTACAGCTGACCACGCATGTGGAACCGATGGTGTTCGGAGCCGCGGTGAATGACGTGCTCTGCCTGGTGCTGCGCGAGGCCGTCACCAACGTGATTCGCCATGCGGAGGCGACGGCGTGCCGCCTGGAGCTGCATCGCGACGGCGAGCGGCTGCGCCTGGTGGTCGAGGACAACGGCAAGGGAAGTAACAGTCCAGAGGGCAATGGACTGCGCGGCATGCGCGAGCGGGTGATCGCCGCGGGCGGCGCCCTGCAGCGCGGGCCGGGAACTGTCGGCGGCCTTCGCCTGGTGATCGAGCTTGCAATGTCGGCAAACGGCCCACAACGAGAACCGCTCCCCAGCGAAGGCTCCTCGTCGGGATCTCTGCCGGCGCCGGCGCTCTCCTCCGGGCAGGATCTGGTGCGGGCGTGAACGTCGAGACGGGCCGGACGCCCGGACAGCCGAAAGAGATCCGCGTGGTGCTGGCCGAGGATCAGGCGATGGTGCGTGGAGCACTCGCGGTGCTGCTGGGCATTGAGCCGGATATCGAGGTCGTGGCCGCGGCGAGCGATGGCGAGGAGGCCCTGCGCGCCGTTGGGCAGCATCGGCCCGGTGTGCTGGTCACCGACATCGAGATGCCGAAGATGACGGGGCTGGAGTTGGCGGCGCGGGTGCGGACGTTGTATCCGCAGACGCGAGTGATGATCCTGACCACCTTTGCGCGGCCGGGCTACCTGCGCCGGGCGATGGAGGCTGGAGCGCATGGCTACCTCTTAAAGGACCGCCCCTCGACGGAGCTGGCCGAGGCGCTGCGACGGGTCCATCGAGGACTGCGCGTCGTGGACCCTGGCTTGGCGGAGGAGGCGTGGACGGCCGATCCCGACCCGCTGAGCGAACGGGAGCGCGAGGTGCTGCGGCGGGCAGGCGAAGGCGAAAGCACGGCCGAGATCGCACGCCTGCTACGCCTGTCCGAGGGGACGGTGCGGAACTATCTCTCCGAGGCAATCTCCAAACTGGGAGCCCAGAATCGGACCGAGGCGGCGCGCCTGGCGCGCACCAAAGGCTGGTTGTAGCGGCTAGCGTCCCGTGGGCAGCAGGCCGATCAGTGCGGCGTGTTGGAGCAGCAGCATGGTACGCGCATCGCGGATGGCCCCTTGCCGCATGAGCTCGAGCGCTTCGGGGAACGGCACTTCGAGCACATCGATGTCTTCTCCTTCGTTGCGCAGGCCGCCGCCCTCGGTTCTGGGCGTCGGCTCGTACTCGGCGAGGAAGAGGTGAATGAGCTCCAGGCTGGCGCCGGGGCTGCCGTAGACGGAGGCCACCGGGGTAAGATTCCGGGCTACGTGCCCGGTCTCTTCCAGGACCTCGTGACGCGCCGTGTCTTCGGGAGAGAGGTCTTCGACCAGGCCGCTGCATGCTTCCAGCGTCTCCCCGGAGGAATCGCCGCGAAGCGTGGCCACGATGCGAGGCTGCCGCAGCAAAAGCACGGTGCCCCGCTCGCGGGAGAAGAGCAGAGTGGTGACGCCGTCGCCGCGGGTGCTCAGGTCACGATCCAGCACCTGTACCGTGCCGTCGCGAAAGGTTTGCTCAAAGTGCACACGTTCCACAGGAGACCAGCCGTCCAGGAGCGAGGTGCGCGAAAGGACGCGGTGGCGTTTGCTGACGGGATGCAATCGTGGCTCCTCGAAGAATTGCGCCGGTCTCACGCCGTACGTGATTGCGCATGAGATGCAGAAGCGTGGGCAAATGAGTCCATGCGCTGCCTGCCGGTTGCGAACGTGGAGTGCAGGCAGCCGCAGGGTGCCTTGGCCTCAAGGCGCAAAACAGGCCGAGCGAAACAGCATGACTGCTCTACACTCGCGACGCTCTGTTCTAATGAGGCAGGCAACGACGCGCGAGGCACGGTCATGAGAACACCTGAAGCACCCTGGATCCACTTTGCTCTTCTTCTCACGGCTGCGGGTCTGTCGGTGATGCCGCTGGCAGCGCAGGACTTCAGCGATCCGCCGCCGACGGTGGCACGCATCAGCTACTTGAACGGCGAGGTTGCACTCCAGCCATCTGGAACGAATCAGTGGGCGGACGCTCCTCTGAACTACCCAATGGTCGGAGGGGATCGCATCTACACCTCCCCAGGTTCGCGCGCGCTGGTGCAACTTGGTGGTGCGGAGCTGCGTGTGTGGCAGGCTACCGATCTCACCCTCACCAATGTGACAGAACAGTACGAGCAACTCGGACTGGCGCAAGGTGCCATTCGATTGCGGGTCTTCGAGATGGATCCCGGCAGCCAGATCGAGGTCGATACTCCGAACGGAGCCGTGCTGATCGAAAGCGCAGGCGATTACCGTATTAATGCGGATCCGGCCAGCGGTAGCTCTGTGGCCGTCGTCGACGCCGGCCACGCGCAGATCACCGGCCCCAACGTGAATCTGCCGCTCTCCGGCGGCTATGCCGTGCAGATGTATGGAACCGATCCCATCGAGCTCCAATACCTGAACGTGCCCCCGTATGACGATCTCGATGCCTGGAGCATGAGCCTTGACTACCGGCTGTCCAACTCGATCTCGGCAAGGTATGTCAGTCGCCAGATGGTGGGCTTTGCCGATCTCGACGCGTACGGAACCTGGGTTCCGCAGTCGGAGTACGGTCCCGTGTGGTACCCCAGCAACGTCCCTCAGGGCTGGCGCCCGTACTCCCTCGGGCACTGGGCCTACATCGCGCCCTGGGGGTACACCTGGGTGGACGACGCCCCCTGGGGCTTCGCACCTTTTCACTACGGCCGCTGGTCCGTCGTGGGGGGACGCTGGGGATGGATCCCTGGGCCGCCCGCGGTTCGGCCGGTTTACTCGCCGGCCCTGGTCGTCTTTGTGGGTGGAGGTCCGGGCGGCTCGGTAGGCCTTAGCTTCGGTGGAGGCGGCGGAGGCGTGGCCGCCTGGTTCCCCATTGGTGTCGGTGAACCGTATGTGCCCTGGTACCGCTGCACACCCACCTACGCACGGCAGGTCAACGTCACCAACGTCAACGTTGCCGTGATCCACAACACAACCATCGTGAACAACTACAACACCTACATCACGAATGTGCGGGTGAACAACACCACGGTCAACAACGTGACCGTAAACAACATCAGCTACTCCAACCGCACGGCAGTAACGGCTGTTCCGGCCGCGGCCATGTCGTCAGGCGCTCCCGTGGCGCGTCAACAGGTTCGTCTGTCGCCGCAGCAGCAGCAGCAACTTGCGCAGGCGCCTATCTCCGTGCGTCCCACCGCGCCCGTACCCGCCACACCGCATCCATCGCTGGTCGCCAAAGCCAACGTGCCCCAGCCGCCCGCGCGGCCCACCCTGATGACCCCGACCGGCCAGTCGAGGGCTGTGCCCAGCGCCGCGCATGCCGCTCCGGTCGTGGTGTCGCAGCTACCCGCTCCGAAGATCGTCCCGAAGAATGCACCGCCGCCGCCCAGTCAGAGAGTGAGCACCGCGCCCCAAGGCCGCCCAAACCCGTCAGCTTCGCTTC
>CAXTWN010000181.1:0-2616 GCA_964248055.1 uncultured Acidobacteriaceae bacterium
GTTCAACCCCGCCAGGATCTCGGCCGGGCTCGCGCAGAACTCTGCCAACGTCCGAATCGCCCCCACAATGACCGACACCGTCATAGCCGCCGGCAGCCCCTTGCCGCTCACGTCGCCCACCACCACGAGCGCATAGCCGCGGCGCCCGTCCTCCGGCAGAATCACCTGGAAGAAATCGCCGCCCACCTCCTGCATGGGAAGGTACGCTCTCCACCAGCAGACCCGGAATCAGCGGCAGCTGCTCCGGAATCAGTACATGCTGCAAGCTCCGCGCCGCCGCCAGCTCCCCTTCCATCACCAGGTTCTTTCGCTGCACCCGTCGGAACCGCACCAGCATGCTCACCGCCATCACCACGCCGAACAGGAGGTAAGCGAAAGCACGGAAATCGATGTTTATGCCGTGCACCTCGACGTTTTGCGTAAAGTACAGCGCCCGCGACAAGCCAAGCCGGTTCAGGGATCGCAAGAAGCGGCTCGTGTCCTCCAGCGCGACGAAGATCAGTGCTCCTCCAATCCATCGCATCTCCGGCAGCGGACTGCGAAGACACGAGGGCACCGGCACCAGCAACAGCAGGTGCGTGGCAAGAAGAGACCAGTACTCTGACTTGTCCAACCAGAGAGCAACCGGCAACACGTGCGCAAACGCAGACGCCGAGAGGGGCATCACCCCGATCACGTCGAGCACTTCGGTGAAGCCCAGAAACTGGATCACACGCAGGCTCCTCGGCAACGGCTTGTCGATCAGAGCGAAGGGAAACCGGACTGTGCCGAGGTAAGCAAGGGCATCCAGCCCGACGTACAGCAGCGACGTGGACCGGAGCCCTGCCCCGGTCTGTACCGAGGAGAAAAACTCGCACGCACGTCTTCCCGCGATCCCCACCAAAAGCAAACCCAGCCAGAGATGCTCCTTTCCGCGTTGATCCAGCGTGTACAGAAGGAGAAAGAAAATCCCGACACAGAAAACAAAGAGGAAGCACAGGTAGTACATCGAATCTTCGATGAGGGACTGCAATATGCTGCTTTCTTCCGCGGCTGCGCAGGATGCTGGCGTTCCCAACGTTACGTTCGCGTTCTCCAACGCTTGGCGGTAAAGCATGCCCCGAACATCTCTGCTATGAATAACGATCTCCGCCGGCCCGGGCGTGAGGAGGGCCGACGGAAACTTCAAGACCGCGTTCGGATCCCAGAGTCCTGTGCCACGTTGCAGATCCCCTTGGCCTCCAATCTGACGACCGTTCACAAAGATCTCGTACGGGCCATTGACGCTCTCATTGAGAACCGCGACCGCCAGCACAGAGCTCGCTCGCAGATCCGGTGGAATCTCCACCACGGCGCGACGCCAGACGTGGACCGTGGGCGTCGTCAACTCTGGCCCCATCTCGCGAAGACTGCGCCACGCGCACCTAGGGCTGCCGGGTTGGACGCAAGCAGGATCGTCGCCGAAATGGAGCTGCCATGCCTCCGGATCGATGCGCACCAGGTCACCCGATGACTGCGCGAAGGCGGTCGCCCCCGAGCCAAGCAGGATCGCAATGGCCAACAACCAGATCGCCGCAGGGGCGATGGGGCAAGATGTCAACCGGCGGCGATGCACAGAGCCACTATATCCGTGAACTTGCGTGGGCCCGAGGCCAAAGTGTTGTCAGCAAACTTGCCATTGCGAGCGACGGCCAATCCAGCATGCGGCAGCGCTTGGGAACAACGAACCGGCGCCCAAGGATACTTCGGAAAGCTTGACAAATGGAGCCGCAACTCACCGCCGAGGGAGGATACTTGCCGCATCATGACCCTGTTCGCTTTCACGTTCCTTGTGGTCGGGATGAAGGTCTCCGGTTCCGTACCTTCGCCCGGATCAGGGCAACCCTGTCAGGCCAGACCTGATGTCGAAGATCCTTGCCGCACTCAGGAACGGCTGGCGCACCAAGCTCACACTGCGAGCCGATTCAGTGACGAGATCAGCGCGAGACAGGAGATCTCCGAAATGGCTTGGGCTACCTGTCGGCGCGATCTGAAAAATGACGCCTCCGGACAGTATCGCTACTGGATCACTTCGGAGAACGATCGGGGAGATCACCCTACATCCGCACATGCAGGCCTCCCTCGATGTGCTAAGGGGTTACAACTACGTTGAAGGAAACTTCATCGAGGCGATCAAGGCTGAGATGGATGGATCACATGCATTGAGCCAGGGGATGCTCAACGCTACGCATGGCTTCGGGGTACTTCGACCGCAACAGCTGCAGATGGTTGCGCGTTCCCAGGGCTGCCCGTCCCGAACCAAACTTTTCCATCAGTACGGCGACCGTTTGCTTCAGCGCCTCCACCTGATCCGTCGCTGCCAGGATGACGGCCCGGGTTTTGAGTTGAGGGTATTCAAACCCGCCAGAGTGCTTCAGAAGCTCGGCTTCCGTGATCATCGTACCGATCGCTGGTAAGACAGACTGCTGAAACAGATGCTGCAGATATGCCGGCGTACTCCGGAAGCTATCTTCGTCGCGAAAAGTCCACTGCTTGATGTGCTTGTCGCGGCCGAAGTGTTCAACGCGCCATCGCCAATCACAGGCGTAGAACCGGGGCACCTTGTCTGCCGGTCGATCTTCCATTCCCAGCCAGCGC
>CAXTWN010000181.1:2626-6219 GCA_964248055.1 uncultured Acidobacteriaceae bacterium
CCCAGCGCTTCGCGCAAGCCGCCACATTGACGTAGAAGGTGGTCTCGTCGAAATCCGCCCACCGGCTCTTCTGAAAATTGACGATCACCCAGCATTCAGCTGACTCCAGATGAAGTTCTGGCCCGACGCGCGGAACCCCTTCTCCTTGAAGAGCGGGCGTAGCTCCTTCAGCAAGCTCCTGAATCGCTTCTCCGCTTCCACCGACAAGAACCGCCCTCCAGACCGCTCCGGCCGATGAGCTTCGTCGCCCTTTCGCGCCTCTGCCAAAGGGTCAGAATGATGACCTGTTCGCCATCCAGATGGCACGCGCGAGTGGCCCCTGCCGCAGTCCCCCGAGGCCCTTGCAGATCCCGGCCGCATCGTCCTCGACCGGTCGCTCCATCGCGGGACGCCTGCCTGGCTTCCCCAACTTCAACGCCGCGCCGACTGCACGCTGCGCAGCGTCACTCCCACGACAGCAAACCGTGTGCCGGAAAGATCCGGGGCGGGTCTGCGCAACCACCTCGATCGCAGACAAAAGGTCCAGCCATGGCTGGCCGGACCTTTTGTTCAACAGAGCGTAGCTTGGGTTACACCAACACCCGCTTCAAAGTCTCATCAATCGTGTCCTTCGGCACATAGCCCACGATCTGCTCGGCCACCTTGCCGCCCTTGAACACCAGCAGCGCTGGGATGCCGCGGATACCGTACTTGCCCGGGGTGATGTTGTTCCGGTCTACGTCCATCTTCATCACCTTCACCTTGCCGTCGTACTCGCTCGCGAGCTGATCCACAATGGGTGCCAGCGCGCGGCAGGGGCCGCACCACGCCGCCCAGAAGTCCACCAAAACCGGCGTCTCCGATTGCAATACCTTTGCCTCAAACTCCGAGTCATTTACCTCAGACACAAACTGATTCGCCATCTTCCCTCCGGGAGCTTCACCGCAATACCGCTCTTGTCTAGATGCAACCGGTGCGGGAACGGTGCAATCAGAGCGCCTCCACAGTCGCCCGGCCGCCGATCCGCACCGGCAGCAACTCCACCTCGTCCCCCAGCACCGAGCGCATCCGCCGCTCCGCACCCTGCAGCGTCGCCCGCTCCGCCAAAATGCCCAGCAGCGCCGGTCCCGCGCCGCTCAGCGCTACCCCGGCAAACTCCGGCGCTCCATGCAGCGCGTGCAGATGCTCCAGCAGCCCGCAGGCTTGCCGGCGATGCGGCTGGTGCAGCCGGTCCTCCATCGCCACCCGCAACAATGGAAGCTGCTGCTGCGCGAACGCCGCCGTTAAGAGCGCCGCCCGTTGAATGTTGAAGACCGCGTCCTCGCGCGAAAGCTGTTCGGGCAGCATCGCCCGCGCCTTTTCGGTCGAGAGACCCTCTTGGGGCAGTGCGAGGAGCAACTGCCACGTGCCATCGCACTCCGTCGTCGCGACCGCAATGCTGTCTTTCGTCGGCACCGCGACCGTAAAGCCGCCGAAGACACAGGCGGCCACGTTATCCGGATGGCCTTCGAAGCGGGTCGCCTCGGTCACGACCTCGCCCGCGCCCATTTCCAACCGCCCAAAGTGGTTTGCCAATGCCACACCCGCCACCCGCGCCGCCGCGCTCGACCCGCAGCCCATGCCCAGCGGGATGTCGTTCTCGATCTCAAGTCGCAACGGAGACGCTTCGATGTTCCGACCCGCCAACACCTCGCGGTAGGTCTCCAGGATCAGGTTCCTCCGCACCGCCCCGCAGATCGCCGCGCCGCGCCCTACAGCCCGGATGGCGTCCTGCGCCGCCGCGTGCGCCTCGATGCTTAGCTGCAGCGAAAGCGCCAGCCCGACCGCGTCAAAGCCCGGCCCAAGATTTGCGGAGGTCGCCGGCAACGATAACCGAACTCCTGCGATCGCCTTCTCGCCGTGATGGCTCATGCAGGCTGACCCGCGAAGCCCGCGATGCGATCCAACGCCGAAAGCACCTTATCCGTCTCCGGATCCAGCACCAGCGGCTCCCGTCGCAGCCGGGCAGAGTCCGCCCGCGCCGTGGGCGTCGCGCCCGCCTCTTCCGCGGCGCTGAACAGCTCGCCCCGGTGGAACTGGAGGGTGTACTCCGGATCTTTCAGCGTGTGCCCGGTCAGCAGCAGCACCGCGGTCTCCTCGCGCTCCACCCGCCCATCCGCGATCAACTTCTTCAACCCCGCCAACGTGACCGCCGAGGCCGGCTCACAACCAAAGCCTTCCGCGCCGATCTACGCCTTCGCCATGCAGATCTAGCGCTCCCTCACCTGTTCGCACCAGCCGCCCGTGGACCCAAGCACCCGCACCGCCTTGCGCCACGAAGCCGGACTCCCAATCCGGATTGCTGACGCGCGCGTCTCCGCCACAACCGGGTCCAGCCGTGTCCCGCCATGGTCCCGCAGGCTCCGGTAGAGCGGATTTGCCCCCTCTGCCTGCACCACACTGATCTTCGGCACCCGGCTGATGAACCCAAGCTGCTTCATCTCCGCAAAGCCCTTGCCCAGCGCCGACGAGTTCGCCAGGTTTCCCCCCGGCACGATGATGTGGTGCGGCACCTGCCAGTCCGTCTGCTCCAGAAGCTCAAACGCCGGCGTCTTCTGTCCCTCGAGCCGGTAAGGGTTTACCGAATTTAAGAGGTAGATCGGCGCCCGTCGGATCAGCTCATTGATCACCCGCACGCAGCCATCGAAGTCGGTGCGCAGCTGCACCGTGACCGCCCCGTAGTCCATCGACTGCGACAGCTTTCCCCAGGCGATCTTGCCTTCCGGAATCAGCACCAGGCTCTTCAGCCCCGCACGCGCCGCGTACGCCGCCATCGCCGCCGAGGTGTTCCCCGTAGATGCACACGCCACCCACTCATACCCGCCCGCAACCGCGACACTCAGCGCCGCCGTCATCCCCGTGTCCTTGAACGACCCGGTCGGATTCATCGCCTGATGCTTGGCCAGCAACCAGTTCAAACCCACTCGCTCCGCGGTGCGCGGCATCTCGTACAGGGGCGTGTTGCCCTCCCGCAGCGTGACCACCCGCTCTTCGGCCACAATCGGCAGCAGGTCGCGAAAACGCCACACCCCGCTCTGGTCCACGGCCATCGTGGAGGTCCGGCGTTCGTTCCAGAGATGGCGCAACGCCCCCGGATTGGGCCGCCACCCGTTCTCCGGCCCGTCCGGCGCCCCGGCGCTCCACGGGTACTCGACTTCGAACAACTCTCCGCAACGGACACAGCGGAAGTCGCTGGCGGCCTCCCTTCCCAGGATCCGGGAATCGCAACCGATGCATCTCAAAACGTGTGAAATCGATATTGTCGCGACAGACGCCATCCGTTGCTCCAGCCTACCGTACCCTCCTCCTCTCCTGCCCGAACCCAGCTCAACTCTGCCGCCTTTTCTTCGCTCTCGCAAGTCCACTTCTGGGCTATCCAACCCCTGCGTTGTCGCAAACCGGGACACCCGAGCTCCACATCGCCGCCGCGGCCGATCTCCAACCCGTTCTCCCTACCCTCGCCGCGCAGTACGAGCACGGGACCGGCATGCACGTCACCACCTCCTTCGGTTCGTCTGCCACCCTCGCGCAGCAGATCCAGAGCGGCGCCCCCATGGACCTCTTTCTCTCTGCCG
>CAXTWN010000181.1:6229-6552 GCA_964248055.1 uncultured Acidobacteriaceae bacterium
CTACGCCCGCGGCGTTCTTGTGCTTTGGGCCCGCAGCGACTCCTCCGCGCAACCGCTCTCCCTTGCCGCCCTCACCTCCGCGAAGGTCACCCACGTCGCCGTAGCCAACGATCTCCATGCCCCCTACGGCCAGGCTGCCACCGCCGAGATCCGCGCCCTGCATCTCGACGCCGCCCTCGCCCCCAAGCTCGTACGCGGGGAAAACATCATGCAGACCGCCCAGTTCGCCCAGACCGGCAACGCGGGGGCGGCCTTCATCTCGCTTACCATCGCCAGCAGCCCGCCGTTCCGCGCGACCGGCAGCTTCCTCCGCCTGCCCACCC
>CAXTWN010000182.1:0-4843 GCA_964248055.1 uncultured Acidobacteriaceae bacterium
CCTCGGCTTTGGCGAGTATAGCGAGGGGCTGGTGTTACGGTCCGCTGGAGGGTCTCGTTGGCAAAGCAGCAAGCAGACCCTCCGCTTCGCTCCGCGCAGGGTCAGGATGACAGGTTTGGAGCTACCGGCTGCGGTCGCCGATGAGTTTCGCAAGGCCGAGCGCGAGCGTGAGCAGGCCGGTGGGCAGGCAGCCGAGCGCGAAGATCAGCATCAGCCAGCCGCCGTTGGTGTGCGGTCCCTGGCGCGAGGCCCCGCCGAAGGCGAGAAACAGGAGGGCTACGCAGAGCAGGCCGGAGCCGAAGATCGCCGAGCCCGCCGTAAGGAGTTTGCGTGTGTCTTCCCGCATGCTCACCGATAGGCAGCCAGCATGGCATACACCACAACACCGGAGATCGAAACATAAAGCCAGATCGGGAAGGTCCAGCGGGCCAGACGGCGGTGCGCAGGGAAACGGCCGCTGAGGCTGAGAAAGAAGGTGATCAGGATCAGCGGCAGGCAGATCGTCGCGGCGAGAATGTGCGGCGCGAGCAACACCCACAGGTAGATCGCGCGGGCGATGGGGTGGGTTGCGGGGAAGAGCATGTCGCCGTGCAGGATGTGGTTGACGATGTAGGCCACCAGGAAGACCGATGAGACGATAAAGGCGGCGAACATGCTGTTGCGGTGCTGGGTGATCTCGCGGCGGCGGATGTGGCGGAAGCCTATGAGCAGGAAGACGGTGCAGAGCGCGTTCAGCACGGCGTTCAGCGCGGGCAGAAAGGCCAGGTGGGTGCCGGCGACATCGGTTGGCGGGTGGAAGTACACCAGCCAGGCCAGGAACAGCGAGGCGACCGCGGAGATGCCGAGGATGCCCCAGATGACGGAGGCGGGGGTACGATACTCGTTGTTTGAGACTGTCAGGGCTGGCATTTCCGTCTTTTAGTGTAGCGAGCTTGCGCGCGATTGCCGCATTCGTTGTAGCCGCACTACCGTTGCATCAAATGCCCTTCGCCGGCAGCAAGGCCTCCAGACCGGGACAACTACGCCAGGCGGCGCCTGTTCTCGCCGTTGGACGCGTGGCGGGGCAAGACACTCCGAGCCGCCCCGTGATGCCACAACCTGTGTCGCTGGCGGTCCTGGAGGCAAGCAAACTCTCTGGCGCACCTTCCTGGATGGCCGCCGCGCTGCTCGCACTCGGAGGACTTGTGACCGGCGTTTTGGCACTGACGAGAAGTAGGCAGCGGGCCAGAACGCCGGCTGAGCGCTCAGCGGAAGAGCAGGCGACCCTGCGCGTTGAGCACCATCGCGGCGAGCAGCAGCGGGAGGTACACGACCGACACCTTCAGCAGTCCCCGAGCCAGGGCGCGGTCCTCCGCAGCGTCGGGAAGACGGGTGATGCGGGCGAAGCGGAGGGTAGCCCAAAGGTAGTAGCCGTCCAGCACCAGAGCAACCGCGGCGTAAGGCCAGCCGGTGAGGTGGAGCCAGGTGGGCCAAAGGCTCACGGGGACCATGAGGACGGCATAGAAGAGGGCCTGCACGGCGGAGGAGCGCGCGGCGTCGGCGGTGTCCCTGCCGGTGGCAGTCAGGCGGATGCCGGCGTGGGCGTAGTCGGCGCGGTAGAGCCAGCCGATGGCCATGAAGTGGGGAAACTGCCAGACGAAAAGCACGGCAAAGAGGGCGACCGCCGGCCACTCGATCAGGCCGCGGGCGGCGGTCCAGCCGATCAGCGGCGGCAGCGCGCCGGGGAAGGCGCCGATGAAGGTGTTGAGCGGGGTCAGGCGCTTGAGCGGGGTGTAGATAGCGACGTAGCCGACCGCGGTGAGCAGGGTCAGCGTGCCGGTGATGAGGTTGGTGGTCACGGCGAGGTAGAGCGACCCGCCCGCCACCAGGGCGAAGCCCAGCAGCAGCCCGTGCACCAGCCCGATGCGCTGCTGAGCCATAGGCCGGGACGCGGTCCGGGGCATGCGGCGATCGGTCTTGCGCTCCAGGGCCTGATTCAGCACAGAAGAGCCGGCAGTGACCAGCGCGATCCCCAGCAGCGCTTCGAGTATGCCGAGATGGAAGGGGCTGATACCGGAGGCGAGCGAGCCCAGGTAAAAACCGCCCGCCGCCGTAAGCAGCACCATCGCGGAGACCCGCGGCTTGCTGAGCGTGACGTAGTCGGCGAGCAGGGTGCGGGGGTGCAGGTGCAGCCCGGTGCGCTGGTGTGGAGCAACGGCCGGCGATGTGGCGGCGACGGGCACTTGGCTTAGGATAGCGCGCGGGAGGACCGTTGATGCGTCGGGTGGTGAGGTCACCACGATGTGGTCAAGACCGCCGGGGTGGACGGTGAAGGGATGGGGGCCGTATTGCCTCGACGGAGGTGCAGGGCTATACTGCGGGCAATCGGCGCATAGACGAGGTCTGAGGGGCAGGCTCGGCTGGACCGCCGCGAGTGAGGTGCGTCTTCAGCGATGGCAGAAGGCTAATCCGGCTCGGAAACGAGGAGCCCGGTGGGCTCGGGTCGGGTGCGTCGGCTGCGGGGTATCGCGCAGCCCCGGCAGGTCGCCGTTTCAGCTTGCATCACCTGTTTCGCTGCTGCCAGGACGGCGTGCGCACAGCCGCCGCGGACCTCTTCCATACAGCGCTGCCTTCCGACTGTCGGGTGTGTGGGGCGCCGATGCTGGGTTTGAGCCCCGTGCGGATCTGCGAGACATGCTTTGCGCGCGTGTCCCCGCTTGCTGAGACGCCAGACGCCCTCTGTGCCCTCTGTGGCGACGCGCTGGGGATGGAATCGGCCCGCTTTGCGGCGGCAATGGGCGCGCGGGAGTGCACCGCGTGCCGGGCAGAGCCGCCGGAGTTCGCCAGGGCCGTGGCCTACGCGCTGTATGACGATGAGTTGCGCGAGATGCTTCATGCGCTGAAGTTTCACGGGATGCGCCGCATTGCGGAGCACGTTTTAGGCGACTGGATCGCTGAGGCGGTCCTGAAACTGGAGTTTGAGGCGGCGCGCGAGCTGGTGGTGGTGCCGGTGCCTTTGTTCCGCGACCGCGAGCGCCAACGTGGGTTCAACCAGGCAGGGCTGTTGGCGCAGACCGCGGTCAAGCGGCTCCGCACGCTGCGCCCAGGGTGGCGACTGGAACTTCGCCCCGAGGCGCTCGTGCGAGTAAAGGACACGCGGGCGCTGTATGCGCTGCGACCCGACCAGCGACGTCGCAACCTGGCCGGGGCGTTTGCGATCGGAAAGGCGGAGGCGGTTGCAGGACGCGAGGTGCTGCTGATCGACGACCTGCTGACCACGGGCGCCACGGCAAACGCCTGCGTCCGGGTGCTGCGGAGGGCGGGGGCCACCAGAGTCTGGGTGGCGACCGTGGCGCGGGCACAGTCGGAGAATCCACGCGCGGTGGTACGGAGCGTGGCGCGCTGGGATGGCGGAAGGGCAGAGCCGGCCGGAGCGGCTCTGGTACCGGAGTAGCGGGAGAGCAAGGGCACGAGAGGGCGCGACCTGGGCGGGCACAACACAGTCGGAGGCGGAATGCAGGCTGGGCAGGCGAGAGGGCAAGCGCGGGGGCAAGGCCGGGTTCCCGGCGGCGGGGGCAAGGTCCACCACACCACGCACGCGGTACCGGGAACGGCGCGGATGGAGGCGATCGAGATCCGGGCCGGGGTGTTCCGGCAGCCGGCGATGCAGACGCCGGTGCTGGTGCTGAATGCAAGCTATGAGCCCATCAACATCTGCGGCGCGCGGCGGGCGCTGGTGCTGGTTCTGAAGGGCATCGCCCGCACCGAAGAGGAGCAAGGAACCACACTGCGCTCGCACCGCGCGAGCATGCAGATGCCCAGCGTGATCCGGCTGCTGGAGTACCGCCGCATCCCGCACCAGACCCGGGCGCTCAGCCGCAAGAACATCCTGCTGCGCGATCGCAACACCTGCCAGTACTGCCAGTTGGTGCTGCCGGCGGCAGAGTTGACGCTGGATCATGTGGTGCCGCGCTCGCGCGGTGGGCAGTCCACCTGGGAGAACCTGGTGGCCTGCTGCAAGAGCTGCAACCGGCGCAAGGGCAACCACCTGCTCCATGAACTCTCCGAGATGAAGCTCCTGCGCGAGCCGCGTCCCTTTACGCTGCATACGTCGCGGCACATCATGCGCATGATCGGCTCGGCCGACGCGAACTGGCGGAAGTATCTGTACTTCGGCAACGAACCGGCCGCGTGATCCGGAGCGCATCTCCGGGCTTGGTGTAGGGCCTGGTGTAAACGCAGCCGTGGCTTTTCCGTCCTATCCGGGCAGATCGGGTAGGACGAAAGGAAAGCATGGACGCTTCGCAAGGCATCAGTCGCCGCAGATTTCTCGCCAATTCCCTAGCGGTTGCAACCACGTGGGAGCTGCAACGCGCGGCGTGGGCGAGAGGCCTGCCGGCGACCTCGCCGGTCTGCCGCGCAGTGGCCGAGCAGGAGGTCGGGCCGTACTACGTCGCGGACGAGCTGCTGCGAGCGGACATCCGCGAAGGCAAGCCGGGGCTGCCGCTGACGTTGCGCCTGGTGGTGCTGGACGCCCGGACCTGCAAGCCGTTGAAGCAGGCCGCGGTGGATGTGTGGCACTGCGATGCGCTTGGCCTGTACGCGGGATTTACGAGGGTGAACCCGATGGGGATGGGTGGACCGCCGCCGGGCTTCGGTGCAGACGCTCCGAATCTCCAACAACCGGATCCGCAGCATCCGGATCCGCAGCATCCGGGTAACCGTCCCGGACCACCGGAGGGCATGGGAGGGCCGCCACCCATGAAGCCCACCGACGAGATGACGTTTTTGCGCGGCATCCAGTTCCCGGGCGACCCGGGCGAGGTTAGCTTCGCGACCGTGGTTCCGGGCTTCTACATGGGGC
>CAXTWN010000182.1:4853-6015 GCA_964248055.1 uncultured Acidobacteriaceae bacterium
GGGGTGGTCTCGCGAGCCGCAGGACAGGGCGGGAAGACCTACATGGAGGGGCATACCGCGCATGTGGGACAGATGTTCTTTCCGGAGGAGGTCGCGGCGGAGTTGATGCGCCATGAGCCCTACTCCCGGCACCAGATCCATCGCACCACGCAGGCCGAGGATGGCGTCTTCCAGGGCCAGCACGGGGCGGCGTCGGTGGCCAGGCTGCGTCCGGTGGACCAAAGGCGGCCGGAGGCGGGGTTTCTCGCGGAGCTGGTGGTTGCCGTCGATCCAAGCAAGACCCCTGCGCCGGTGCAGGGTGGGCCGGGTGGCTTCGGCGGGCCGCCGCCGCCGGGTGGCTTCAGGCCGACGACGTACGGGCAAGTCTTGCCGCAGAGCTCCCTCCCGCTCCTGGGCTGTTCATGGAAGCAAACTCCGGCCCTCGGTGCTCGGCAGGACGGAAAGGTTCTCGCGAACGGGTGTGGGAGCTCGGTTCGGAGGTGCGGTGCTCGGAGGAACGGCATCCATGCTGAGTGATGGAGTTCGCCCATGAGATCGGCCAGCGCTTCCTGGCATGGCTCGGCGCCTTGCCTCGGGGTACGGCCTCGCGGATGTATGTGGTGTGCGACGCGGACGGCGACGGCCTGCCTGCAGGTGCGCTGCTGCTGCGCGCGCTGCGCGAGGCGGGCTACGCTGACGTGGACGGCGAGTGCCGGCGCAAGGGCGAGTCGGCCTGGGGTGAGGAGATCGGGGCGCGTCTGCGCGAACGAGCCGAGAGGCACGGGATCGATGCTCTGATCGTCACGGATCTGGGCAGCCGCGATGGGGTGATCCTGCGCCGTGCGGACGGAGCGCCGGTGCCGCTGCTGCTGATCGACCACCACCGGCCGATCGGGCAGCCGGAGGGCTCGGCGCTGCTCTCTTCCTACGGCACCGGGGACCCTGCGGGCGATGGCAAGGATATCGCCACCAGTGGGCTGTTGTGCTGGTGGTGCGCGCGGGCGCTGGTGAGTGAGGAGACGGCGAGCCGATGGTTGTGGCTGGCGGGGATCTCGATCCTGAGCGACCTGGGCGATAAGGCGGCCTTTGCGGAGCTGACGGCCGCCAAGGCTCGGTTCGGCGGCGGGGCGATGCGCGACGCAACCAGCCTGCTAAACGCGCCCCGGCGCACCGCGGAGGGCCG
>CAXTWN010000182.1:6025-6420 GCA_964248055.1 uncultured Acidobacteriaceae bacterium
GTGTTGCTCACGCCAAACGGGCCTACGGACGGGGTCAGGGGCGCCTATCCGGAGACCGGGGGGCTGCCGGCGGCGAAGGACGAGGTGGCCGAGGCGCTGGCGGTCGCGCGCAAGCAGCCGCCGCGCTTCTCAAAGGTCGTGCGCGAGGAGTTGGGAGCCGATCTGGTGGCGATCCGCATGCACACCGGCTGCCAGGTACATCCCCTGGTCGCGCAGCAGTGGCGTGGGCGCTTTCCCAGGAGCGTGGTCTTTGGCGTGAACACGGGCTATCGACCGGGATGGGTCAGCTTCTCCGGCCGAGCGCCGGCGGGCGTGAACCTCATTGATTTCCTGGCGCGGCATCGCCCGGTGGAGGCGGATACGACGTATGGGCTGGGTCATAACCAGGCCAGTGG
>CAXTWN010000183.1:0-6383 GCA_964248055.1 uncultured Acidobacteriaceae bacterium
GGCGGGTTCTGCAGCGCAGCGAGGATGTGCCAGGGAGCGGCGATTGCGACGAAGGTGAGCGTCGCGAGACGGAGATGCAGCCGCCGCAGCTTATCGAGTTGGCGCGTCCAGAGCAGGTACAGCAGGGCGAAGCCAAGCGGGAAGACGAGGCCGATCAGCCCTTTGGTGAGGACGTTGAGCGCCGTGACTGCGGCGAAGCCGAGGCTGGGCCAAAGGGCGCTGCGCTGCTCCGCGACGCGATCAAGAGCGAGGAGCAGGAGATGCACGGCAAGCGTCATCCAGAGCGCGACCAGGATGTCCGGGATGTAGAACCGCGTGTACAGGTAAGGGCCGATGGAGACGCCCGTCGCGAGCGCAGCGTAGAGGCCGCCGCGGTCGGGACGATCAGCGGGAGGGAACGCGGCGAAGAGCCGGATGCCCAGCGCATACACCGCAAGCGAGAGCAGGAGCACGCCAAGCGCGAGGGGGAGGCGCGCGGCCCAGTCGTGCACGCCGAAGACACGCATGGAGCCGGCGGCGAGCCAGTACATCAGCGGGGGCTTGTCGAAGAAGCGAACGCCGTCGACGGTAGGCGTGACGACGTTGTGCCGCACGAGCATCTCGCGGGCGATCTCAAGATAGACGGAGTCGACGTCATCGAGCAGGCCGGGTGAGAAAATCCCACCCAACTGACGAATCACCCAGGGGATCGCTAGCAGGACACGCGCGGACGGGCGCCAGCGGCGCCGGGGCTGGATGGGCGAAAGGTCGGGTTCGTGCACGTTCACCAGGCTCCGGGCTATTGTTCGGGACGGGGCGAGTTGCTGTCCATCGCCACGGGCGCTTGCGCGGTGGCGAGTGGCCGATCGGTGAACAGGGCTTTGCCCGCGCTTTGATAGAGAAGCAGCTTTCGAGGCCCGAGAAGTTGGTCGACCTCGGTGCGATGCTCCAGGGGAACGAAGAGCAGCTTGCGCACGCCCGTACCCCAGCTCTCCTGCAGCTGCCGAGGCTCGACAAAGAGAGGCGGCACGTCCGGGAAGGTGCTGCCGAAGAGCATGGAGGTGCTGCGCCCGTTCACGAGCTCGACCGTGCGGCCAAGGTAGAAGGGGATCGAGGAGCCGAGGGCCTGATCGCCGTACAGGAGCACGGGGGTGTCCGGGGCGATGCTGCCCTGACGTTGCAACTGCTGTATCGCTTGCGCGAAGTCATACGAAGAGAGCATGGGCGCGAAGCGGACGAAGGCAAGATGGGCCGCGACCAGGAAGACGAGGTTCATGGCCGCAACAGAGAGTGTGGATGCGAGATGGCGGTGGCGCAGGCGCAGGATCAGGCTTGCGATTGAACCGAGGGCAAGGGCGAGGCAGGCGAGCGTGGCAGGCCATCGCAGAGCGGCGAAGGAGGGCCCGGTGAGATCGAAGAGGTGGGACATGGACAGGGTGTAGTTGCCGACGCCCCGATGGGCCAGGAGGTCGCCGATGTTGGCCGGTGCGGGAAGCTTGCGGCTCTGCCAGAGTGCCGCTCCGAGCGCCACCGCGGCAAGGAGGCACACCGCCGCCAGGGCTGCGTTGCAGAGGAGGAGCAGCGAAGACGCGGGGTGCCTGGCCGCGGTTTTCCTGCGGTTGTTCTCGCTCTGGTCTTCGAGACGGCGCAGGACAGTGGCGGTCATCAGGAGTAGAGGCAGATAGACGGGGAAGGTGTAGTACTCCTGGTTGGTGGAGAGGCTGAAGAACGCCAGTACCAACGCGCAAAATACGCTGAGCAGAAGCACGGAGCGGGCGCCGAAGTTTGTGGCGGCGAGGCGGTCGCGCCAGGGCAAGCGGTCCCGGGCTTGCCATGCCCCTATGGCGACCGCTGGCGCGAAGAAGCTCCACGGAAAGAGCCACACCAGGTGCAGTGTCCAGAAGAGCAGGCCGGGGAGCTTGTTATAGTCCGGCGGCGAGCGGCGGCCCAGGAAGCGGAGCACATGCTCGTTCACGAAGTAGAACCAGAAGAAGCCGTGGCCGTCCGCTCCGCCGCGGTTCCGTATCCCGGCGAGGATGTGCCAGGGCGCGGCGACGGCGAGGAATAACAGCGCGCCGGAGACGGGGTGAAGTCGTCGCCAGCGGGAAAGATCGCCGGAGAGGGGAAGGTAGATCAGCACCGCTCCCGGGGCGAAGATGAGCGCGACCAGACCTTTGGTCAGAACGGCGGCGGCGAGGGCGAGCCAGGCGGCATGGGCCCAAAAACGGTTGTCGGGTGTCTCGATCGCGCGTAAGGCAGCGTAAAGGACGAAGGCCAGCAGGAGAGAGAGCAAGGCGTCCGGAATGAAGATGCGCGTGAAGAGAAAGACGCCCGTAGAAGTGAGGCAAAACAGAGCCGCGTAGAAGCCGGTGTGTGCGGCACGAGGGTTCGGGGCGGGACTGAGAGCGTGAACCGGCGAGGTTCGCAACGGCAACGCCTCCGGAGCAAGGTCGAAGGCGCGACGGCCCCAGTGCCAGGCGAGCGCTGCCAACCCGAGGACGGTGAGCGCCAAGGGCAGATGCACGGCGAAGGCGTTGTCGCCGAAGGCGCGCAAGCTGAGTGCGGCGAGCCAGTACGGCAGGGGAGCTTTTTCGAGGTAACGCACCCCGTCGACGTGCAGGGTGACCCAGTCACCGGAGCGGAGCATCGCTTGAGCGGCCTCGGCGTGGGTGGCGTCCGCATCGTCCAGAAGCGGAGGCCTGGTGAGCGAGGCGAGATAGATGATGGCCCAGACGAGGAGCAGGACAAGTCCCTGAAAGACGGGATGGCAGAGGATCTCAGCAGGGTTCGAGCTGCGGGTGAAGCGAACGGGCCTGCCCTCCTCGGTTGCCGACGTTCAGGGTAGCAAGTTCACGAGGCTGTCGTCAGGGTGCCGCCTGCCGGATGTATCTTGATCGTGGACATCAACAGACCAGGAGGACGCCCAGCCTATGCCCACCTTTGCGGCCATCGACATCGGTTCGAACTCCTGCCGCCTGGCGATTGCCTCGGTGCAGCAGCACGAGCTGCGCACCCTGTATGAGGACCGTGAGGTCACGCGGTTGGGCGAGAGCGTCTTCGAGTCCGGCATGATCTCGCCCGAGGCGATGGTCAGCACCGTCAAGGCGTTGAAGCGCTTTCACAAGGCCGTACAGGCCCAGGTCGTAGACCACGTGCGGGTGGTGGCGACCAGCGCGACCCGTGATGCGTTGAACGGTGAGGCGTTTCGTACCAGGGTGAAGTCGGCTACAGGATGGGACCTGGAGATTATCAGCGGGCTGGAAGAAGGACGGCTGATTCATCTGGGCGTGATGGCCAATGAGCCGGACGCCATGGGGCGCTGCCTTCTGATCGATCTGGGCGGCGGCTCCTGCGAGATCACGCTCTCCGATGGCGGACGAATCCAGGAGATGGTGAGCCTGCCGCTGGGCGCGGTGCGGCTGCAGCAGGAGTTTCTACGTTCGGACCCGCCGGCCAAGGAAGATGTCGGGCGGCTGCGGCAGTTCATCGAGCGCGAACTGACGCGCGCGGAACGTAAGCTGGGCAAGCCCGAGGTCGATCTGGTGCTGGCGACCTCCGGCACGGCCGCCGCGCTGGCTGAGGCGAGCAACGCGTTGCCCGCCGAGGGTGCGGTCGAGAAACACGTCGCCAAGACGGGCCGGGCGAAGAAGGGGACCGATGCTCTCCCGGTCTCGCTGCAGGCAGACACGGCCTCGGTACGGCGGCTGGCAGACCGTCTTTTGAAGATGAGCAACGCGCAACGCGCGGCGGTGAAGGGCATCGGCCCGAAGCGGTCGGAGATCATCATCGGCGGAGCGCAGGTGTATGCGTCGTTGCTGGAGCGCACCGGCCTGGGCGGGTTTCGCTACTCGCCGCTGGGGCTGCGCGACGGGGTGTTAGCGCAGATGCTGGCGGATGCCGACCGCCGCGCCAGCGTGTACCAGACCATGGAGGCGGAGCGCTGGGAGGGTGTGCTGCAGGTGTGCCGGCGGTATCAGATCGACCCGGACCGGCAGGAGCCCGTGCGCAAACAGGCCGAGGCGCTGTTTGACAGCCTGCAGCGGCTCCATGATCTGCCGCCGGAGTACCGCTCCTGGCTGGCGGCGGCGGCCATGATGCGCGACGTCGGCAAGTTCATGAACCACCAGGGCCATCACCGGCACACGCAGTACATCATTGCGAACTCGGAGATCTTCGGGTTTTCGCCCCGGCAGCGTGCCATTGTCGCGGCGATCAGCCGATACCTGGGCAAGAGCCGCCCATCGCCCATGGATCGGCCCATGCGGGCCATCCCGGTGGAGGAGCACACACATGTGCGGCGAGCCGTGGTGCTGCTGCGCCTAGCCCAGGCGCTGCAGGGCGAGCGCTCCGGCGCGGGTCTGCGGGTGAAGGCGCTGATCTATCCCAAACGCGTGGTGCTGCAGCTACAGCCCACCCGCGGCGGGGCGGAGCTGGAGGCCTGGTCGCTGCGCAAAGAGGCGGCTTACTTCCGCGAGGTTCTGCGCCGTGAGCTCTTCGTGGACGTGTCGTAGAGTCCGCGAACGATCCGCGGATCGAGCATCCAGTGCAGCACGGCGGGGCCGCGCTCCAGACTCACGCGCGCCAACGAGCCTTTGCGCAGACGCAGTCTCGCCATCGTGGTCAGGTCGCCGTCGGCCGGCGCGTCGTTAATGAGTTGGCCGAGGAAGTTCGTCAAGGTGGGATTGTGCCCTACCATGAGCACGTTTTCAAAGGTCTGGCACTCCTTCACCAGTCGTTGGAATTGGGCGTAGGTGGCGTCCGGTTGCAGCGCCTCGGCATGCAGGATCTTGGCCTCGTAGCCGGTCTCGGTGCCGATGAGCTGTGCGGTCTGGAGGCAGCGCTTGAGCGGGCTGGAGACGATCAGGTCAAAGCTCAGCTTGATGCCGTTCAACACATGCGCCAGGAGCAGGCAATGGCGCTTGCCTTCCTTGTCCAGCGGCCGCTTGATGTCCACCTTGGGGTTGGGGCGCCGGGTGCCCGCGCTGGCGTGACGCAGGATATACAGGTTCAACCGCGTGCGGTTCGGGCGAGGGAAGACGTCGAACTGGGTGCGTCTTGCGGGCTGGAAGACGGCTGCGTCCGGGGTCAGCAGGGACGGCGGCGCAGGCTCCGGACCGGGTTGGGGGTCGGGTTGCGGATCGGCCCGGGGAACGGGGAAGTCGGAAACCGGGGGCGATTGCAGCGGCGAGAAACTGGACGGGGTCTCGTCTGCGCTTGTGGGTAGCTTGCTCACCCTTGGGTGGATGTTGGAGGGTCGCCCGAAGTTGCGCCGGGCTGACCGGGCTCTCCGGGTCGAGGCGCCAACTGCCATAGCTCCGCGTACAAAAGCCCCGCCAGGCGCTCAACCCGGCGCAGACGCACGAAACCGGCGGCGCTGAGCGCGTGCTGCGGATCGGGAAGCACGGTGGGCTGGAGGCCGGTGAGTACGTGGAACGCGAGGTAAAGCAGGCGAATGTACGCGGCCGCCGCTGGCCGGAGGAGACGGTTGCGGGGCAGGCCGAACTCCGAGACCACCCAGCGGCCGTGCGGACTCACCTGGGTGGCCAGCCGCGCTGCGAGGTCGCTTACTTCGCTCTGGCTGAGGCAATCGAGCAGGAAGTGTGTGACCAGCAGATCGCAGCCAGGTTCCGCGCTCACGGCCTGCACGAGGGCATGTTCTGTGGTGAGCCGGGCTGCGGTTCCATCGCGGAGGCACCGCGCCCGCAGCAGCCGCAGCATCGCCGCGCTGCTGTCCACGGCGCGAACGCGGATCCCGGGCGCCGCCCGGAGCAGCGCTGCGGTGAAGCGGCCATCGCCATCACCCAGCACGAGCGCCTTGCGGGCCGTGGTTACCTCTGCCAGGAACTGCTCGCGGGTGCGCTTGAGAAGGGGCCCAAGGGCAAGGTACTCCGCCCAGCGGTAAACCAAGGCGACGCGATCGAAGTTCGGCGCAGCGGCAGGTGCCTGTTCCCGCCGTTCGGCTCGCGTTACCTCCATCTGCGCAGGAGTGTCGCCGCAAGCGGCCACCACCATAGCAATGGGGTGAGCAGCGCGAGATCGGCCAGCGCACGCAGGCGCAAGGGCGGAAGGCGGCGCCGAAGTGCGTGGAGCAGCAGGAGGCAGGCCCCACTGAAAGCACATGCCAGGGGCACGCCGGCGGGGTGAACGAGCGGGCGCGCCGAGTCCGGGTAAGAGCCGCTGAGCCATGCCCATGAGGCTGACAAGGCGGTTACCAGCAGCGCGAGCGCAACCATGTGTCGCGAAGCCCAACGCGTGGTCACATGAGCGCGGCTGCGGTCAACCGGGTGCTCCCAGACGTACAGGAAGAGGCAGTTCAAGGCGCACACGGTGCCGAACAGCACGGCTCCGGGGAGCAGGACGGGCCGGAGTGCGGGAGCACGTGCGACGGTGGGAATGACCACGGC
>CAXTWN010000184.1:0-6362 GCA_964248055.1 uncultured Acidobacteriaceae bacterium
GGTGTAGCGCATGGTGTTGAGGGCTGCGTCGGTGGCCTTGTCCCAGGAGCGGGGCTGGCCGAAGTAGAGGCCGCCGAGCAGCTCGCGCACGAAGAGGATGTCGGCGCCATCGGTGATCTCGGCGCGCAGGGGCGAGTTGCCGGCCAGCGCAGGGTAGGCCATCGCCGGGCGGAGGTTAGCGAAGCCGCCCAGCACCTGGCGGATCTGCAGCAGACCGGCTTCGGGGCGCTTGTCGGGAGTGAGGTGGTTGAAGCGGTTGTCCCCCACGGCGCCGAGCAGCACAGCGTCGCTCGCGAGCGAGAGGTCAACGGTGGCCTGCGGGAGCGGCGTGCCTTCGGCGGTGATGGCGACGCCGCCGATCAGGGCTTCGCTGAAGGTGAACTCGTGGCCGCAGGCTTCGGCGACGGCCTGGAGCGTCTGCACGGCCTCGTGGGTGACCTCGGGGCCGATGCCGTCGCCGGCCAGCACTGCGATGTGGAGGTGCATAAGCGTCCTTTACCTTGGTGCAGAAAGCAGGTCCTTCCCCTCACTTCCTTCGGGTCAGGATGACAACATTTCTTATTGTGAGCCGTGGGTTCTTCTCCTCGACTGCTCAGGGCGCCATGACCCTCCCTGAGACGGTTACGCCATGGCCGCCGGCTCCCGCAGCAGCGCCAGGAGGTCCTGGTCGTAGATGGACTTTTTGCGGTCGGAGAGCTCGGTGAAGCGGTGGTAGATGAGGTCAAGTTCTTCGCCCGAGAGCTCATGCCCGAGTTGGGCAAAGCGGTGTTGGAGCGCCTTGCGGCCGGAGTGCTTGCCCAGCACGATGCTGTTCGCCACGACGCCGACCGAGGCGGGGGTCATGATCTCGTAGGTGAGGGGGTTGGCCAGGACGCCATGCTGGTGAATGCCCGACTCATGCGCAAAGGCGTTTTTGCCGACCACGGCCTTGTTGGGAGCGACGCTTTGGCCGACGATCTGCGAGAGGAGAACGCTGGTTGGGTAGAGTTCCTTGTTGTTGAGCCGCGAGTGGAAGGGAAAGGCGTCCGGACGCACCAGAAGGGCGGCGGCGACCTCTTCGAGGGCGGCGTTGCCGGCGCGTTCCCCAATACCGTTGACGGTGACCTCCACCTGCCGCGCTCCGGCCTGGATGCCGGCCAGCGTGTTGGCCACGGCGAGCCCAAGATCGTCATGACAATGGGTGGAGAAGGTCACCTCGTCCGCGCCAGGCAGCGAGCGCAGCGCGGCAAAGATGGCGGCGTACTCCCCCGGCGTGGTGTAGCCGACGGTGTCGGGGATGTTGATGGTGCGGGCGCCGGCTTGGATCGCCACCTCGACCATGGTGCGGAGAAACGCGGGGTCGCTGCGGGTGGCGTCCATGGGCGAGAACTCGACATCGTCTACCCAGGATCGGGCTAGCTTAACCGACTCGCCGGCAAGGTCCAACGCCTCCTGCCGCGACATCTTCATCTGGTGCTCCAGATGAATGTCTGAAGAGGAAAGAAAGGTGTGGATGCGGTTGCTCGGCGCGGGTTCGACGGCCCGTGCCGCGGCTTCGATGTCGATGGGCTTGGCGCGCGCAAGGCCGGCGATGCGGGTCCCGCGCACCTCCCTGGCGATGGCCTTGACGGAGGTGAAGTCGCCGTCAGAGGCGATGGGAAAGCCGGCCTCGATGATGTCCACGCCCAGCGCGCCGAGCTGGTGAGCCATACGGAGCTTCTCATGGTGGTGCATGGTGCAGCCCGGCGACTGTTCGCCGTCGCGCAGGGTCGTATCGAAGAAGAGTACGTTCGGGTGGGTCATAGGCGCGTATGGGATTTGCTTTTGTTCGACAACGAAAGTATAAGACGGCCTTATTCTAGGCAGGTCCTGTATGCGGATTATTTATCTAGCCATCAGATCGCCCGCGTCAACTGCGTGGGCGTGTCTGGGCGGGCACGTGAGGCGATAGGCGATGGAGCTCCTGCAACTGGAGACGTTTCTGGCCGTTTCAGAGGAGCGCAGCTTTTCCCGCGCGGCGGCACGGCTGCACCGCACCCAACCGGCGGTGAGCCAGATCGTGGCGAAGCTGGAGGCGGAGCTGGGCGAGACGTTGCTGGAGCGCTCCTCGCGCGATGGGACGCTGACCGATGCCGGCGAGGTGCTGCAGGAGTACGCGCGCAAGATGCTGAACCTGCGCGCCGAGGCGGGCTCGGCGTTGACCGAATTGCGATCCCTACAGAAGGGACGGCTGAACCTGGCGGCCAACGAGTACACCTGCTACTACCTGTTGCCGGTGCTGGATGCGTTTCGGCGCAAGCACAGCCGAATCAGGGTGGCGGTGGAACGAGCGCTGGCCAGCCGGATCGCGGACGAGGTGCTGCAGCACTCGGTAGAGCTTGGGGTGCTGAGCTTTCGGCCCGAGGATCCGCAGCTGTGCTCGACGGTGGTGTATCGGGACCAGCTGGTGTGCATCGTCAGCCCGCGCCATGCGCTGGCCACCGTGGGAAAGGCTTCCATCGGGCGGCTGGGGCGAGAGACGTTTGTGGCGCACAACGTGCCCTCGCCGCTGCGGCAGAAGGTGATTGCGGCCTTTGAGCGTCACCGGACGCCGCTGCGCATGGAGGTGGAGCTGCCCAGCCTGGAGGCGATCAAGCGCTTCGTGGAGTGCGGGAACGGCATCGCCCTGGTGCCGCGGCTCACGGTGGAGCGCGAGCTTTCGGGCGGGGTGCTGGTGGCCGTGGAGGTGCCCGAGTTGCATGTGGAGCGCAAGCTGCGGTTGGTGTCGCGGAAGCGTGCGGCGCTCTCGCATGCGGCGCAGGCATTTCTGGAGGTGGTAGAGGCCCATGCGGCGCAGCACGGGGCGCCCTTCTGCTATGAGGTGGAGCGGGGGCGGTGAGGTTCGGTTCGGCCTGCGTTGCAGGCTCCGATTGGCTCCCAAGCGGTTGCGGGCAGCCAGCGGCTCCCGTCGGGGTGGCGGCTGCGTCCAAGCGGTGCGGGTACAATTAGGCTGATGGTTTGTGGCCATGAACTTTTTCTGGCCAACGTTGCAGGCTGCCACGGACCGCATCGCGAAGGGATCTCTGGAAGGCATGAAGAAGATTTTGTTGCTCGGTGCTGTGTTGTTGGGCACCGTCGCTGGAGGCCACGCGCAGGAAAGCCGGCAGGACTTCAGCATCAGCGGTTTTGGTGTGTTTGCTCCGAACGTGTACGGGGGCGTAGCGTTTCCCATGTCGACCACATCGACGGTGGGTGTGCTGGGCAGCTACCGCTACCTGCTGACCCCGCGGAGTGGGTTGGAGCTGAACTACGGCTTCGCGGAGAACTCGATCAAGTACAACGCGTCCTCGATTGCGCTGGGTGCGGCCCGGGTGCATACGCGGCAGCAGGAGTTCTCCGGGGCCTACGTGTACTCCAGAAACTACAAGAACTTCAATCCCTTTCTCGAGGGTGGCATCGCGGGCATGGTGTTTACGCCGATCCTGGATGCAGGCACGACGGTGGGCCTGGGGCAGGTAAAGCAGAGCACGCAGCCGGGCGGACTGTTCGGGGGCGGGCTGGCGTACGAGATCAGTCCCAGCTTCGACATCCGTGCCGAGTATCGCGCCGTGGTATTGAAGGCGCCCACGTTTGGCATCTCCGCCATTACCGTAAACAAGTACTACCTGCTGTCCACGCCGTCGATCGGCATCGCATATCACTTCTGAGACCGTCCTCACGAGAGCGTGAAGAACGACGTCGAGTTCCGATACACATACAAAGGCCTTCTCTCCGGGAGAAGGCCTTTGTGTTGCCGCTATGGGGAGGGCTCTGTGGTGCGGAGGCTGGGTCTACTGGAAGCGATACGCGGCACCGAAGGACAAGATGCTTGGCGTGAGGCCGTGGGGGTGGTACTGGAGCCAATGTTGCTGCTCGTAGTCGATCGCGCGCAGCTCGATGTGGTGCTCGAAGCGGATGTCCAGCCCGCCGCCGATGGCGTAGATGGGATAGGTTGCCGGGGCGTTATAGATGGGGGCGCCGTGCGGTGCGTTGTCGGAGGCGGAGGCGCCGCCGATTAGCCCCTTCGCGTAGGCCTGATAGCGATGGTAGTGGTAACTGCCGCGAGCGCCTACCACGTAGCTGTGCTCAAGAAAGACTACCGACGAAAAGGCAGTCGGGAGGTTGAGCTCGGCCGTGACGCCCAGGAATCGCGAGAAGTCATAGTTCGCGAAGACGCCGATACCGGAAGACCGAACAGGACCGTAGTCTGGGTCGGCGTTCTGATAGGCGAGGCCAACCGATAAGGCATTTCCAGTCGCGGTCGCCACCGCCTGGGCTGAAAGGCGCGGCGCGCCTACAGCGGCGGAGAGCAGAACGACCAGGGTGGAAAGGCGGAACTTCGTCATAAGGTCTCCTAAAGAAGCGGGCGCCCCATGTGAGTCTATCGGGGACGCCCGCTCGGGTCCTGCGTAATGTGGGCCCTGTACCTTGTGTGGAGTACTACTTTTGGGGGTTAGCGGGAGCGGCGGGCGCCGTGGTAGGCGCTGCTGCAGGAGCGGTGGCCGGGGCTGCGGCTGCCGCAGAGGTGTCCGCGGCGGCTGTAGCAGGGGCTGCCGTGCCGGTCGCGGGTGCTGCTCCCGCGGCGGCGCCGGGGGTGGCCGCAGGCGCGGGCGCCGGTGGTGCCGGAGGCGCAGGCGGCTGCCAGTAGGCCAGCTTCAGGTAGACCGGCGTGATCTCGAACGGCAGTTTGTCACGCGAGCTGAGGATGGGCGCGTAGGCGGAGTGCAGCTGCACGAGCTTGTCCGTCCAGGGATCGAAGCGCAGCATCTGCGAGAGCGGCATGGCGGCCAGCTGCGCGAGATCCGTGTTGTTGAGCTTGGGGCTCTTGGAGAGCAGCGCCTGGTACCAGAACGTGCCGTCACCCTTCATCAGGCCGTCGCCGATCTGCGGCTCGGTGAGAGCATGCAGACCCTTTACCCGTGCCTGCAGCTGTTGCAGATACAGGCCGAAGTACTGCTGGCCGTCGGCGAGATCGGACACAGAAAGGAGCTCGACCGCTTTCTTGGCCGCCGCGACGTTCTCCTCATCCGTGTGGTGCATCGGGATGTGTTCGAAGGCCTGCTCCTGCGGAAACATCAGGTGGTCGTTGAAGGCGTACTTGGTGTCGATGTGGTGGCCCAGAAGGATGTGCGCGATCTGGAAGGCGAGAATCGCGTTGAGGTCCCCCTGCTGCTCGGCTTGCTTGCCGTCCGCGGAGGGAACCGCGGTGGTGTCGAGCAGGCTCTTCGAGACCAGGATGGTGTCGCCGACCGCGAGGGTCTCCAGCGGCTCGGTAAGCAGGGTGCGCACCTTGAGCGGCCGATCCAGCGGGATCTTGTTGTAGGCGAGGATGTTGTTGGCGAGCAGTTCGAGCGTCTGATCGAACTCGCTGGGAGCGTCGATCAGGCCGGCCTGGTAGAGCCGCTCGATGACGTTGTCCTCGGCCTGCTGCACCCACTCACGCTGGGCCTGCAGAGGGCTGACGTCGGGGGCGTTCTGGGAGGCGTCGGTCGCACCTTCGACCTCAAGCGAGGCCTGATCGGCTTCCTTGGGCGGAACCTTCAGCGAGTAGCCCCAGATGTAGTTGACGGCCTTGAACTTCAGGGTGTGCTGCGGGCTCTTGGGGTCGGTCTCCTCGATGTAGACAGAGGTAGGCATCCAGAGGCCCTCCTGCACGTTGGTGCGCCAGGAGTCGAAGTGGTAATACTCGGCGATGTCCTTTTCGGAGCCGGCGAAGTCGCCGTTGAAGCGGACGATGTTGCCGCTGTTGCGCTCGATCCAGATACGACCGGCGAATCGGCCGGTGGCATTGTTCTTGATCGGGTTTACGTCGAACACGACCGTCGGGATGGTTCCAAGGAAGTCGTTGCGGACGAACTCGAACTGGTAGGTCTGGCGGTTGTAGCTGTTGCTATCGACCAGCAGCATCTGGACGAAACCGGCCTGGTTGAACGTGAGGTGCAGCGCGCCCGTGAGACCGGCGAAGTACCCCATCGGGTTCAGCGACTTGAGGATGCCCTTCTTCTGGCCGTCGCCGGCCTTTTCACCTTGCGCGTAGGTGTTATCGCCGATGACCTTGCCGAAGTTCACGCGGCCGAGGAAGTGAACATCCGATTCGGGCGTCTGGCCCATGACGGCGTCCGTGCGCATGTTCTGGATGTAGGTTTCGACGATCGGCGTGCGGGCTTTCAGGGTCTTGACGATCACGGCTTCGCGGGCGATCGACTTGTCGATGAGGGCGTTCTGCGCCGCGTTTGGTTTGCGGTAGTCCGCGATGGGTTCCACCTTCTTCTTGCCCAGGGGGAAGGCCATGGCTGGCATCGCCGGAGCGGCTAGAAGGGCGAGTGTCACATACGCGGTGAGTTTCGTCCGGTTAATCATTGGGT
>CAXTWN010000185.1:0-6332 GCA_964248055.1 uncultured Acidobacteriaceae bacterium
AGCGCCGCGGCGATGCCGGCCTGCTCGAACAGCATCACCGAGAAGCCCGGCGCGCGCGCCAGCGTTCGGAGACTCTGCCTGATTCCGTTCATGCGATCACCTCGACCTCTGCCCGGTGGGCCACGTGGGCCTGCGTCGGCAGCATGGGCCGCTCAGCATGAGCTTCCTGCGGGCTCGCCGCGGGTCGCACACGGCGCAGCGCAAAGCAACGGTCTCCGGGGGATAGCTGCATGCTTGGTCTCCTTGCTTTCGCCTGGGGTTTACTCGGTGCGCAGGGCTTCAATGGGGTCGATGGAGGAGGCGCGGCGGGCCGGCGGCAGACTGGCGGCAACGCCGGCAAACAGCAGCAGGAGCGCCGCACCGGCCAGCACCAGCGGGCTCTGCGAAGAGCCTTCGGACCAGCGCAGCGACGCGTGACGAAGCAGGAGGGCCAGTAGCAGGCCGACCGCGGTTCCGCCCAGAACCGTGGGCAACGTGGAGCGCACCACCAGCCCGAGGATGGACCCGCGTCGCGCGCCCAGCGCCATGCGGATGCCGAACTCGCTCTTGCGCTGCGCCACGGCGAAGGCCACCACGCTATACAGCCCGACGATGGCCAGGGCAAGCGCCGCGGCGGCGAAGATGCCGAACAGGATGGAGATCAGCCGCTGTTGTCCATAGAGCGGGGTCTCCTCGATCATCCGCTGCAGTGTCCACGGATCGGACCAGAGCTTCTGGTTGGGGTTGAAGCGGCGCACCGAGTCCTGAATCGCGCGCAGCAGAGCGAGCGGATCACCCCGGGTGTGCACCAGCAGGCCGAAGCCGTTGCCGAGCAGGCAGTCGTCCGTGATGTACAGAGCGGGCTGCGTCGGCTTGTCCAGGCCGCCGTTCTTGGTGTCGCCCACGACGCCGATGATCTGCACCGCGGCGTCGGTCATCGCCGGGGACATCACCGGCGGGTCAAATCCGGGCGGCACATTCTGCAGGATGGTTTTCAGAAAGGGAAGGCCGACACGCGCCCCGATGGCGTCACCGTTGGGGAAAAACCGTTTGGCAAAGGTCTGGTTCGCCACCGCGAGCGGCAGGCCGGCTCGGCCCTCCGCTTCGGTCCACATCCTGCCCCGCAGCAGCGGGATGTGCAGGGTCGGAAAAAACGCCGGGTCGGCGCTGTTCAACTGGCTCTTGCGTGCCTCGGCGGAGGGGTGCCCGATGAGCTCGATGTCCATGCCCGGGCCGTTATCCGGTGAGGCATAGCCGCCCGACACCGCGAGCACGCCGGGCGTCGTCGCAATGGCGTCTTTGAGCTGGTTGAAGTACGCCGCGCGCTGCTGCCAGGTGGGCAGGGTGTGGCGGGTGAACGGACCGCTGATCTGGAGGGTGTTGGTGGGGTCATAGCCCAGCGGCACATGGGCGAGCCTGTAGTACCCGCCGATCGCCGCGCCCGCCACCGCCAGCAGCAGGAGCGTCAGCGCAATCTGCCCGCTGATCAGGGTGCGCAGCGTGGCGCGCGCGCCGCGGCTGCCGGTGCTGGTGCGCGTGCCGGCCTGCATGGCCTGCGAGATCTCCGGCCGCGAAAAACGGATGGCCGGCAGCATCCCGAAGAGCACACCCGCCAGCACCGCGACGGCCACGGAAAAGCCAAGCACGGCGGGGCTGATGCGGATCAAGGCCTCGGTTGGGAAGACGTTGGGCAGCAGCTTCAGCGGCAGGTTGGCAAGAAAATAGGAGAGCGCGATGCCGATCGCCGCCCCGGTGAAGGAGATGGTGAGGCACTCCACCAGCAGCTGCCGCACGATGCGCGCCCGCGACGCGCCCACCGCCGAGCGGATCGCAAACTCATGCGTACGCGCGGTGCCGCGTGCCATCAACAGGATCGAGCAGTTGACGCAGCCGATCAGCAGCAGCATGGCAACGGCCAAAAAGATGAGCGGAAAGGTATGCGCCAACCCCGGACTTCCGCCGGTGCCCTTGGTCACCGGGTCGATCAGATACTGCAGCCGCGTGGTGAACTTCTTCGGGTAAAAGGCCGGGGTCTGCCTGGCGAACTCGTGCACCATCGGGTCCACCGCCGCCGACGCCTGTTGGTCGGTGATGCCCGGCTTCAGCTTGGCAAAGTACACCATGGGCGCATTGGGCCGGGTGTCCAGCGTGGAGGGAAGATACACATCCGGAACCCCGCCCAGGGTGTAGCGCTTAGGCATCACGCCCACCACCTGGAAGGTCCGGTCCTCCAACTGGATCGTGCGCCCGACGATCCCGCGGTCGCCATGGAAGCGCCGAATCCAGAACTTGTACCCAAGCACCGCAACGTTGTGCTTGCCGTCGTCGGAGGCCTGGATGCCGCGGCCAAGCAGCGCGGGCACACGGTTAAACGTCGCGTCGTTGGTGGTGAGATAGGCCACCTGCACGTCCTGGGGTAGATCCTGGCCGCGCATCTCGAGCGTGTCGCCGCCCTGTCCCAGAATGTCTTCAAAGGCGGGACTCTGCCTGTAGATCGCCGCCTGCGCCGGGGTCAGGGCAAACCAGATCCACTCCGTGGGGTGCTCGGGGTCGCGCACGATGGGGTTCACGGTGCGCTGGTGGTCGGCATAGGGATAGGCATCCAGAACGACCGCATAGATCACCGAAAACATCGCCGTCGTGGCGCCGATGCCGAGCGCCAGCGACAGGATCGCGACGACCGCAAACGAGGGATTGCGCCGCAGCCCGCGAAGCCCATACCGCAGATCCTGCAGGAGGTTGCTCATGCGGTCGCCTCGCCGCCGGTCCGGTACGCCGCCTCTGCCTGGGCCAGCAGCATGGTCAGCTCGCCTTCAGCCACCACCTTGCCGTCGAACAGGTGAATCTGCCGCTGCGCATGCGCGGCAAACCGCGGATCGTGGGTCACCATGCAGATCGTCGCGCCCTCGGCATGCAGATCCGCCAGCAGCCGCATCACCGCCTCGCCGTTGCGCGAGTCCAGGTTGCCGGTCGGCTCGTCGGCCAGCAGGATCGACGGCGACCCCGCCAACGCCCGGGCCACGGCTACGCGCTGCTGCTGACCGCCGGAGAGCTGCGCCGGGTAGTGCCGCAGTCGGTGCGCCATGTGCACCCGCTCCAGCGCATTCTCCACGCGCTGCTTGCGCTCGGCGGAGGGCATCCCCGCCCGGTAGGTCAGCGGCAGTTCCACGTTCTCGAACACCGTCAGATCGCCGATCAGGTTGAAGCTCTGAAAGATGAACCCGATCTCCTGGTTGCGGATCCGGGAGCGGTCCGCAAAGTTCAGGTTCGCCACCTCGCGGCCGTTCAGCGTGTAGCGGCCGTCGGTGGGTGTGTCGAGCAGCCCCAGAATGGACAGCAGCGTCGACTTCCCGCAGCCCGAGGGGCCCGACATCGCCACATACTCGCCCCGCGCGATGCTCAGGTGCACCCCTGACAGCGCATGCGTCTCAATCTCATCGGTGAAAAAGATCTTCTTCAGACCCTCGATCGTGATCAGGTCCTGTCCCGTGCCGGCGCCGTTGGTGCTTGCCATCGTCATCTCGCGTCCTCTCCCATCCCGCTGCTAAATTCCCGTTGCCTAGCCCCTGTTCCCTGCCCTACTGCAACCGCACTCGATCCACGCTGTCCCAGCGCGACATGTCGGAAAGAATGACTGTGTCGCCCGGCTCCAGCCCCGCCAGCACCTGAATGTTGTTCACCGACGCGCGTCCCACCTTCACCGGCACGCGCGTCGCCGTCTTGCCATCCGCCGACACGCGGAACAGGCTGATGGTCGAGTTCTCGTTCCCAAACGCCGGCCGGCCCACGTACATCACGTCGCCCATGCGGTCCAGGTCCACCGTGCCGTCGACCGACAGGTCCGGGCGCGCTCCCAGCGGCAGCGGCCCATCCAGCGCCACGTCCACCGTCACCGTCCCGTTCACCACCGCGGGATCGATGCGCGTCACATGCCCCGGGATCACACCGTTGTGCGTGTCGATCTCCGCCGGCTGTCCGTCCTGGATATCCCGTGCCTGCGTTTCGGCGATCTTCAGCGACGCCTTGAGCTGATCCAGCTGGACCACCTTGGCCAGGGTTGTGCCTGCGGCGACATGCTCGCCTACCTGGTGCGGCACATCGGTCAGCGCGCCCGCGATCCCGGCCCGCACACTCAGCGCCGCCGCCTGCTTCTGCCGCAGTCCCAGCACCGCCTGCGCCTCGTCCACCTTGGCCTGCGCGACCGCCACCTGGGTGGTCACGGTCTTGCCGTTCACCGTCAGCCGCTGCTGCTCCAGCTCGTTGCGCTCCCGCAGCTCGTCTGCCTTGCCCTTGCTGGCGCTGTAGGTTAATCCGCTGATCACGCCCAGGTCATACAGGCTCTTGTCGGTCTGGGCCTGCAGCTGCGCCTGGCGCTCGTCGTCGGTCACCGTCACCGCGCCCGAGCGCTGCGTCATCATCTCGCTCTGCACCCGCGCGCGGGTGTTGGCCAGGTCGGCCTGGGCCGACTTCAGCTGCAGCTGCGCGTCCAGCACCTGCTGCTCCAGCGAAGGGTCCACCAGGTCCATGATCACCGTGTCCGGCTCCACATGCGTGCCCGGCAGCACCCGGATCCGGGCCACCGTGGCATCGGTCTGCGACGGGATCAATCGCACCCGGTCCTCCCGGGGCACCAGCGTGCCCGGCCCGCGCACCTGGCGCACCAGCGGCCCGCGCTTCACCGTGTCTGTCCACACTGCCGCGTCTACCGTGGGCAGTGCCGGCTTCAACCGCATCACGAAAAACCCCACCGCCGCCAGCACCGCCACGGCCACTACCGCCCAAAGCACGTTGCGGCGCGCGCGCTTTCGCTTTAAATCGGGTCGAGAGATATCCATCAGCCGGACTACATGCAAGCGGCGGGCCAAACCGCGTGGACAGAGGGCAATCTTCGTGCAGCTTGCCGGGACGGGTGTGGGTACGCTTGGAGGCATGCCTAGGAAGAGTTACTGGGCAAGCGTCCCGCAGCGTCGGCGCTACACTTGCCTCAACTCAGCAGTGCGTCTCGCTATGCCTGCAGCTCCGGACCTTTATCTGCTGCAACCTTGCCCGCTTCCGGACAAACCTGTCCACAAACGGACACAAACCGCTTAAACCTCCAAGCCAAGGGCTCCAAGAACCCAGTCTCTGAGACCCGGACCCCGTAGAACCACCCCCCCACAGCTTGCGCGACGCCTCCATCTCTCCTCTCACGCAAGAGAGCGCGCGGGCACCGTCCACCCTCCCCTTCGCCATCACAAGAGGCGCATGACCGAATCCGTCTCCCGGCACCTTGCCTCGTCCCAACGCCTCGTCGTGCTGCTGCTCGCGCTGTTCGTGGTCGTCGGCGTCGTTCGCTACTGGAACGCCGATGCCGAAGACCTTGCGTCCTCCTACGTCGGTTGCCGGTTGCTTGCCGATCATCACCCGGAAGCGCTCTTCAACTACGACCCGGACAACTTCGCCGGCATCGGCCCCGGCGACATCTGGCAGAAGACCGGCGCCGCCAACGGCTTCACCGGTTTCATCCACCCCTATGTGCAGACGCCGCTTTGGGGCTACTCCCTGCTTCCGCTCTGCCGCCACACCCGTTTTCCTGCGTTCAGCCGCCTCTTCTGCGGGGTGGTTTTGCTCTCCTTTGCGGGCTCGATCTGGCTCATCGGCCGCTTCTGGACCCCCTGGCTGCTTCGCCCCCTGCCCATCGCGCTCCTTCTGCTTTGTCTCTGGTTTTCGCAGCCCTTCGGCTACGCGATGTTCCTGATGCAGACGCACGCGCTCTACTTCTTCCTCACCATCGCCGCGCTCATCCTGGCCGAACAGGACCACCCCATCCCCGCCGGTCTGCTGCTCGCCGGCGCCGCCGCGGTCAAGGTTACCCCCGGCATCTTTCTGGTCTACTGGCTGCTCACCCGGCGCTGGAAGGCCGCTGCCAGCCTTGTCGCCTGGTCCGCGCTGCTCATGCTTGGGACCGTCCTCGCCGTCGGCCCGCATCTCACGGCAACATACTTCGCGAGCCTGCAGCGCATCTCGCGCGTGCTGCTGGTCTCGGAGAACAACCAGTCCTTCGCCGCCTGGGTGATGGGTCGCTTTCACCCCGAAGCCGACATCTACGACGTGGACATCTTTCCGCTGCCCACCGCGCTCCGCCTCGGCTCCATGGCGCTGATGCTCGCCTTTACCGCCCTGGGCGGCTGGATCGACCGCCAGCGCCTCGCAGCCCCCACGCGCCCCGAAGCTGTCCCTGGCAACGCGCAAGAGGCTGCACCACAACAACTTGTCATCCTGACCGAAGCGAAGCGGAGGGAAGGACCTGCTTTCCAGGCTCCGACCCCGCCCCAAGCCGCCCCCCGCGCTTCTGCGTCTGCCCCCTTCGAGGT
>CAXTWN010000186.1:0-2728 GCA_964248055.1 uncultured Acidobacteriaceae bacterium
AGTCGCTCGCCGACGGCATCAAGCGCGCCACCGACGTCATGATGGGCGGCAAGGTTGCCGTGATCTGCGGCTACGGCGATGTCGGCAAGGGCTCCGCGCATTCCCTGCGCGGCATGGGAGCCCGCGTCATCGTCACCGAGATCGACCCCATCAACGCCCTCCAGGCCGCGATGGAGGGCTTCGAGGTCACCACCATTGAAGAAACCCTGGGCCGCGCCGACATCTACGTCACCGCCACCGGCAACCTCGACATCATCACCTTCGAGCACATGGCGCAGATGAAGGACCAGGCCATCGTCTGCAACATCGGTCACTTCGACAACGAAATTCAGATGGCCGAGCTGCAGTCCGCCCCCGATGTCAAGCACCTCAACATCAAGCCGCAGGTGGATTACTACACCTTCCCCAACGGCAACTCGATCTTTGTGCTCGCCGAAGGCCGGCTGGTGAACCTCGGCTGCGCGACCGGCCACCCCAGCTTCGTGATGTCCAACAGCTTCTCCAACCAGACCCTCGCGCAAATGGACCTCTGGGCCAACAAGGACACCTACAAGGTCGGCGTCTACGTTCTGCCCAAGAAGCTCGACGAAGAGGTCGCCCGCCTGCATCTGGAGAAGATCGGCGTCAAACTCACCACGCTCTCGCCCAAACAGGCCGACTACATCGGCGTCCCGGTCGAGGGCCCCTACAAGGCCGACCACTATCGCTACTAAGCAGCTGTTCCAACAGGGAAAGGCCGCGAGTGCTTGCTCGCGGCCTTTTCCCTTGCGGATCCTGTGCGCCTTTCTACGCCTCCCCTTGAAGAGTCATCTCGACCGGAGCGACGCAGTCGCGTAGCGGAGAGACCTGCGTTTACGTCTCGGCCGGTACTCTCTTTCGAGATCACCCGCGCCCGATCTCTCAGCCATAGCAGCCGTCCCCTTAGCGCACAACCCTCTTTTCACAAACCCCTCAGGAACTCCCATTGTTATAGTGGCGAGGTGAAGTCTCCCGCACGCAGCCTCTTCGCCGTAGTCGACGGTCTGCTCCTGTTCTTCGCGCTGGAAGGCATCTTCTACGCCATCGCCTTCCTCGGACTCCACCTCTCCTTCGACACCCCGACGCCCGCCTATCTCACCTGCAATCTCGTCTGGGCGTTGCTGTCCGCGCTCCTGGCGGGCTTTGTCACCGGCCGCGTCGCCGGTCGCTCCCCTGTGGCGCACGGCGTCGCTCTTGCCGTCGTTCTGCTCCCGCTCTGCCTGTTCAACCTAAACAAGGGCATCGGCAACCGCCGCACCCCGTTTGTGCTCGCGATCAACCTGCTGGCCCCACTCCTTTGCATCGCCGGCGCCTGGCTGTACCAATGGAGAACCCGACCCGTCCCTGGCCCACAAGCCTGAAGAAGCGCTCATCGATACCCCCGCCGACAGCAAAACGCGGAGCCCACGGACCCGCCGCGTTCCCGCCGCGTACTCTGCGCACTCCGCGTTTGCCGTTCCAACCGGAGACGCTTACTGAGCCGGCGGAACCCCTGGATCGGTCCGGTTGTTGTGCTTGTCGCGGTAGATCCGCCGCGACTCCTGGTTCTGCTGCCGCGCCAGCGTATGGCGATCCTGCGCCGTCAGGTGGCCGTTGTCCTGCGCGCGCATCCCGCGCTCCTCACGGTTGATGCCACCTTCCTGCCTTTCCAGGTGCGCGGTCTCATGCGGGGTCAGCTGACCGCTCCGGTCGCCCTGCGCGATGCGGGCCTGCTGATGCCCCTTGCGCTGAGCGATGTGGTGCCGCTCCGCCGGCGTGGTTTGGGCAAATCCCGTGACGGGGAGCGCAAGCAGAAGTACTGCAGAAGCAATCCAGATGCGTTTCATCTTGAAGTCCTTTCACTGCTGAGGTCGCGCCCTGTGTGCCTTCCAGGAGCGCCTACGTTCAGAAAGAACACAAGCGCCTGCCCCGTGTTGCGCGCGGTAGCAAAACTATATTTCTGTGCCAGAGCGCACCGGCAATCCCCCGCCCGGGTCACGAGTCCCGATCGCTGTACCCGTCAATCCCGCCCGGAGCTAGGCCACTGAAGAGTGGACACCGGAAGATCTCCAAGGGGTGTCGTTCCCCACCTACGCTCTGTCCTCGAAAGTATTGTCATCCTGACCGGAGCGAAGCGCAGGGAAGGACCTGCTTTCCCAACCGCGGGACCACCGACCAGAGCCACAGCCCGCTACGGCGTGTCCACATCATTCAGCACAAACCCGTTCAGCCCCTTGCCCTTGGCCAGCGCCGGGTCGCTCAGCACCAGCGTTCGCACCGCGCCCGAACCGCCGTTCACGGTGATCCCGCTCAGCACGCCGCTGCTCGCCGCCGGGTTCGCCGCGCCCGCGGGCACCACCAGCACCGTGTAGCTCGTACCGGCCGGCAGGTTCACATAGCCACCGTCCCCGAGGTAGCCAAGATCCCGCGCCACTGCCGTCAACGGCCCCGCGTTCGCCCCACTCGGGGTCAGGTACACATCCACCGCCCCGGCGCCCGAGGCCCCATGCAGCACACGCAGCGCCATCATCCCCGCCGGCGCCGCCGCGCTTGCGTCCGGGTACACCGCCTCCTGCAGCGCGCCCAGGGTGTTGCTCACCACCGCGGTGTACTGCCGCGTCCCGCCCAGCGCCGTCCGCGCGCTCACCAGCGCCTGGGTCGTGTTGGCCCCGGTGGCGCCCAACCCGGACAAGACCCGGGGCACACGCCCCCACCACCTGCACCACCCCCA
>CAXTWN010000186.1:2738-6130 GCA_964248055.1 uncultured Acidobacteriaceae bacterium
GTCGTGCTCGCCCGGTGCGCACTCACCCGGTACTCTCCCGGGCTCACCGCCACGTACGAGGTCACCGTCCCAAAACTGAGGTTGTAGGCTGCCCCACCCCCGTTCAGGTACAGATCGAGCGCCGGCGCGTCCACCGAAAGATCCACAAAGCGGATCTGCGCCCCCGCCACACTATCCGCCGTGATGCTCCCGCAGCCCGAAAGCGCCATGCCCACCATGCACAACCCCGCCGCACTCGCCACGCGAGTGATCCGGCAACGAAGACGCGCAGCTGCAGAACTCCAGGGCACAAATCTCGTCATTTCACGTCTGCCGCCCCCGGGGGCTGCAGGACACTGCATAGCCTACGCGACCTACGGCGCAGAACGCCGTTAGGGAGCCGATTCCGTCTACCACAATCGTGTTACCCGCGCACAGGTCTGCCGAGTTCCACGATCCCGCCGCGTGTTCACAGCCTACGCCGCGTTCTCCGCCATGGCAGTGCTTGCGGCAGCAAAAAATCAGCCCCGTCGCCGCGAATCGGATCCGCACCAACGGGGCTAGCTCTTGTTTGCTGCTGACCAACGGTAACCGAAGTCATGTTACTTACGCAAGCGAAGTCAGTGCCCTTCGCCTACAACTTTGGTGGGACGGTGCGCCACGATCCCGTCCTTGATCCGCTCATACGCAGCTCGCGGCAGAATGCCCCTGGTCACGAGCTGATTCTTCGCCGTATACGGCCGCCCCGCGATCACCCGCTTCACGTACACGTCGCCCATCCCCGGCAGCGCCCGGAGCTCTGCGGGGCTCGCCAGGTTGATGTCCAGCGGTCCCGCAGCCGCGGCCTGGACCGCACCAGCCCCTGCGCCCTGCTGCGCCCACGAAGGAACCCCCCGCCCCGCTCCCCAAAGCGCCAGCACCACCCCCAGCACCGGCCCAAAGCCTCGGAAGATCCTTACTGCCATTCGCAACTCCTCATTCGGTCGCGCCCGGATCATCCTCGCCCGCCTCCGGCTCGGCTCTCACCGCCTTGGCCGCGGAGCCCTTCCGCCGCGCCACGGCCTGGCGCAGAATCATCTCAATCTGCCCATTCACGCTGCGAAGCTCCTCCTGCGCCCAGCACTCCAGTTCCTGCCAGAGCCCCGGATCCATGCGCAGCAAAAAGGGTTTGCGCTCCTTCATCGAGCCCGCCCTTTCTCAGCTGTACAGTGTGCCGGTGTTCACCACGGGGTGTACCTCAGACTCCGAGCACAACACCACCATCAGGTTGCTCACCATGCTGGCGCGCCGCTCGTCATCCAGCTGCACCACGGCCTTGTCGGCCAGCTCGCGCAACGCCATGTCCACCATGCTGACCGCACCCTCCACAATGCGGGTGCGCGCCGCGATCACCGCCTCCGCCTGCTGCCGCCGCAGCATCACCTGCGCAATCTCGGGCGCGTACGCGAGGTGCGTCAGCCGCGCCTCGTCGATCACCACCCCGGCCTTCGCACAGCGCTCGCCCAGCTCCGCCCGCAGCGCCTGCGACACCTCGTCCGGGTTGCTGCGCAGGCTCGTCTCCACCCCGTCGCCATCGTCATAGCTGTATAGATTTGCGATGTGCCGCAGCGCCGACTCGCTCTGAATCGGCACAAAGGTCTCATAGTCGTCCACCGCGAACATGGCCTGCGCCGTATCCTCCACCCGCCACACCACCACCGCCGCAATCTCGATCGGGTTGCCGCGCTTGTCGTTCACCTTCAGCCGATCGCCGTTCAGGGTGCGTGCCCGCAGCGAGATCTTGTTGCGTGCCTGACCTCCGCGCGCACTGCCGGCCGTCACCCCGCCGGCGCCGGCGAACCGGCCGCGCACCTGCAGGCCGGGGGTCCCCGTACGCCCGTTGCTGTACAGCGGGTTCGCCCAGTGAAAGCCGCTGGAGCGCACCGTGCCTTTGTACCGGCCAAACAGCAGCAGCACGCGCGCCTCGTTCGGCTGCAGCGTAAACAGGCCGGTGAACGAGAAGGCGCTCAGGGCAAACCCTGCAAGGCACACAAACAGCATGGGTCCTGCAGGCTGTATCGCCGCGAGACATACCGCATCGGCGATCAGGACAGCGAGCAGGAGCAGGAGCACGGGCGCGCCGCTCGGGACGGTGACGACACGTTCGTGCACGGGGGAGGGAAGTTGATCGTTCATCGCATCACCTCAAGTGATACTCATATGATATCACCATGCTATTGGTGCTCAGTTTCCTCTCGCAACGCAGATCTTTCCCAGCGGTGCACTCCCAATGGGGATTACTGCTTTGGAGGAAACTCCGCTCCAGCTGCACGTGCGTTTGCGTGAACTGCCTCTTTCTTCGCAGGACCTGAGCCAGAACACCTGACAAGCGAGCGTCCGCCCACCCTTGGCGCGCCTCGTCGCGCGGGTGTAGACTCGCCGCACTTTCCCTCAGGAGCGCGCCTGTGCTTCGATCTCTTCTGTTCGTTGTTCTCTTCGCTGCCTCCGCAGTGGCCGCAGGGGGGCAGGGCACCTTGCCCAATCAGCCCAACCCCGCCAACCAGCCGCACCAGCCCGGGCAGCCCAGCCAGCCGGGGCAGCCGGTACAACCGGTTCAGGAGCCGGACGCGACCTCCAGTGCCGCCCCGCCCAGCTACGCCCCTCTGAGCGGGAGCGCCGGCGACGCGTCGTCCCAGGGTCGTGGGCCCGTCCGGATCTCCGGCGGCGTGATGGCCGGGCAGGTACTGAATCGCGTGCCGCCGGTCTACCCGGCCGCCGCCCGGGCCCAGGGGCTGCAGGGCACCGTCGTGCTGGCCGCCACCATCGGCAAGGACGGCACGGTAAAGAATCTGCAGGCGATCTCCGGCCCGGATGTCTTTCGTTCGGCTGCCCTTTCGGCTGTGCGCCAGTGGACCTATCGGCCCTACCTGCTCTACGGCCAGCCCACGGAGGTGAGCACAACCATCACCGTCAACTTCAACCCGGACGGGCAGCGGAACACAAACCAGCAACCCTGAGCGGGAGCTTTCTCGCCAACATTGGGTGCCGGCGATTAACGCGGCGTCGCACCCACCAGCGCACCCTGGCCCGCGGTCACCCCGACGGTGCGCCCATCCCGCATCTGCAGTATGCGATCTGCGATCGCCGCCGCCTCCGGATTGTGGGTGATCATCAGCACGGTCTGGCCCAGCTCCCGGCCGGACTCCCGCAGCATCCCCAGGACTGCCTCGGAGTTCTCTGTATCCAGGTTCCCCGTCGGCTCATCTGCCAGCACAATGGCCGGCCGCGTAATCAGCGCCCGCGCAATCGCCACTCGTTGCTGCTCACCGCCCGACAGTTCCGGCGGCCGGTGATGCAGTCGTCCCGCAATACCCAGCAGCTCCGCCAGATCGTCGAGCCGCTGATGATCCAGACCCTGCTTCTCTGTCTTGTCC
>CAXTWN010000187.1:0-6089 GCA_964248055.1 uncultured Acidobacteriaceae bacterium
TGGTCGTCGTGCGGAAATGGCTTATCTTCGCCCGGTATCTCGGCCGCACCCACGCCTAAGTCATAGAAGATCTCAGAACAAGGCCCACACGGCCCCGTATCTCCCATCTGCCAGAAGTTATCCTTCGCAGGCATGCCGAAGATGCGCTCCCTCGGCACGCCGATCTCTATCCAGAACCGCTCCGCTTCGTCGTCCCGCGGCACGCTCTCATTGCCTTCAAAGATGGTGACGTAGAGCCTGGACGTGTCGATCCCAAACCAATGGTCGGAGGTCAGCAACTCCCATGCATAGGCGATGGCCTCGCGCTTGAAGTAATCGCCAAAGCTGAAGTTCCCGAGCATCTCGAAGAACGTATGGTGCCGCCGTGTGAAGCCCACGTTTTCGAGGTCGTTATGCTTGCCGCCCGCCCGTACGCATTTCTGCGAACTGGCCGCGCGCGTATAGTCGCGCCGCTCCGCGCCGAGGAAGACATCCTTGAACTGATTCATCCCCGCGTTAGTAAACAGCAGGGTCGGATCATTGGCCGGCACCAGCGAGGACGAGTGCACCCGGCGGTGCCCCTTGCCCTCAAAAAACCGTAGAAAATCCTCACGAATCTGATTGCCCGACAATGCTCGCATAGAGCGTCAGTTTACCAGCGCAAGCATCCGACGCAGGCCATGCATGCGGCTTCTAGAACCAGGTCCTTCTGCGGTAGGCCACATACTCCTCGCCGAAGGCGGCTTCGAGCACCGCAGCTTCCCGGCGCGCACGAATCACCTGCAATGGGATTGCCGCCATCAGGATCACCACGGGCCACCAACTTCTGAAGAACAGCGCAGCGCCTGCGAGGAACAGCTCGGCAAAGACATAGATCGGGTTGCGCAGCCGCGAATACAGACCCGTGGTTACGAGGTGCTGCGCGCGTGCGCTCACGGAAAAGGAGCTTCCCAACTGGTAGCGCGCCATCGAAACCAGGGTCCACGCCACAAAACAGATCACCAGGCCTGCTACTCGTGTCGCCGGCCATGGCTCTCCACGGGTCTGGTACACCACCAGCGCAAAGCCCAACGATCCGGCCAGCCAGGAGACGAGATTGACGCGCATGCCCGCTTGTTCCCCGTGAGGTGCACTTGTTACGCTCGCAGCATACAGGAGAGGTCCTTCCGCTACTCCGCCCCGGGCCGCCACGTGTTTCCTTCCCGCAACAGTTGCGGATCGGTGGTGGCCTGCAGACGCGGAAACGCCTCCGCATGCCGCGCCATCTCCAGCGCACTCACCAGGGCGTCAAACGCGTCCTCTGAACCCTCTGCCTTCTTCATCACTGCGCGCCCAACGGGCGCGAACACCGGATCTTCCCTCTTCCGTGCGGCGAGGTACCGCTTGCGCGCCAGCGCGTTGCTCTTAGCCACCGCGCCGGTCATCAGCCGCGTATACATCTCCACCAGCAACGGCCGAGGCTCCTCGCCGAACGCCGCATCCTGCAGCGGCCACACGCGGAACCCAGCCTCATGCAGCCGCAGCAGCATAGGGATTGCCCGCAGCGATCCAGTGCCCACGCTCCCCGAGCAGCCGATCTGAAACGGCGACTTCGGCGTGATGCCCTTCATCTTCGCCGCCCGCTCCGGATCGCCGCCCTCCAGCGCCTGTGCGATCTTGTTGTCGTAGTCGGTGTGCCGGTACATGGTGCGCAGCCCCGCGCCACAAAACTCCGGCGGCCGTTTGTGCGGCTTGCCCCAGAAGCGGCGGTCGGTGCAGGAGCCGTGCAGCCACTCCTCGCCGCGCCCACTCGCCACCAGCCGCCAGAAGCTGAACATGTCCCGGCAGCCGAGCTCTTCGAGAAACCACGTCGGGTAGCTGAAGCAGCAGTCAATGCCGACCACCATGCGCGGCGTCTCGCGCCCCAGTGCGAGCAGCCACTCGGCCATCTCCGCCCGGGTACGCCCGGCCTCCAGCGCGACCTTCACCTTGCCCGGGCCCGTCCGCGTCCAGATGGCCGACCAGATGTGCCGCCGCTGCCCCGCCGCGTCGACGCGCCCGGACCAGTCGATGCCCACAAAGCGCTGCACCGCTCCGATCGGTGCGGCTTTACCTTCGTCTTCACCCGAGGAGATCTGCAGCCGCTCCCTCACGCGCGCCACTAAGAGGCGTCCCCGCTATCCTCCACCACATCGACCTCGTCCACCGGCGCACCCCAGCTGCGCAGGACGGCCCACACCGCGCGCGTGGAAAATCCCGCCGCCAGCAGCCGCCGCATCGCCCGCGCGGTCTCCTTTTCGCCTTCGGGCTTGCGCATGCGCTTGCGTTCGGCGTAGCTGCGCGCGAGCGCCACCTCGTCCACCTCGTCGTAAGCCTGGCTCACGGCCTGCTGCACCGTCGTCGCAGCCACGCCCTTCTGCATTAGCCCTTGCTGCACGCGACGACGTCCAAAGCGCTCATTCTCCTGCCGGAGTCGCGTGAAGTCCGTCGCAAACCGCTCGTCGTCCAGGTACCCAAGCTCCTTCAACTTGGCCACGACCCCGTCCATGGCACGCACCCCCTCCTCCCCGGACTCGGCGCGGCGGCTCATCAACCGGCGGAGATCGCGCTCGCTCTTCATGCGGCTCGCGAGCGACCGCACCGCATACTCCAGCAACTCCGCTTCGCCCAAAGGAGGCTTCGCCGACTTTGCTCGCCCAAAGCTCATCTTTCCAGTATCGCGCCTCGCCAGTTCCAGCGCTCGCAACACAAGGGCGCTTCGGCCACCCCCGAAGCCTTTCCCGCTGCCTCGGCGTCTACTCCTGTAGACCCATGCGCGCTCGCCTCTGCACCCTCGTCCTCCTGCTCGTCTCCCCGCTGGCCGCACAGCAGGTGCCGGCCGCTCCGTCCGACATCGCCGGCTTCGGCCCGCTGGATCCCGCGCAGCCTGCCAACATCACTATCCCGCAGATCATCGAGCGCACGGGCCAGCGCGAAAGCGAGTTCGAGCACGCCCGTGACCAGTACACCTTTCGCCAGGCGTTGAAGATGGACACCATCAATGACGACACGAACCGGCCCGACGGCGAGTGGCAGGAGGTCACCGACATCACCTTTGACAACGCCGGCCATCGCGTCGAGCACGTGGTCTTCGCGCCCGCAAACACGATCGAAAAGGTGATCATCACCGAGAACGACATCAACGATATCAAGGAACGGCTGCCCTTTATCCTCACCACCGCGCAGCTACCCGAGTACAATCTGAACTACCTCGGCAAACAGCACGTCGATGCGCTCGACACCTACGTCTTCGACGTCGCACCCAAGCAGCTTGTCAAGGGCCACCGCTACTTTCAGGGCAAGGTCTGGGTCGATCAGCAGGATCTCGAGATTGTCATGGTCAACGGGCTCAACGTCCCGCAGGACATGCGGGTCGGTCACGAGGATCTCTCGCCGCCCTTCACCACGTACTACCAGCAGATCGACGGCAAGTACTGGTTCCCTACCTACACGCGGGCCGAAGGTGTGCTGCACTTCGCGGCGCAACACGGGGCGCTGTCGCAGGACGTTCACATGCGCGCCACCGTCCGTTACACCGACTACAAGCGTTACCATACCAGCATCACCATCCAATACGCCGGCCAGGATCTGCCCTCGGAGACAGGCAAGCCCACGCCCACCCCAAGCAAACCGCAGTAGCTGCTCGCTGCGAGAGGCCAGCGGTTGAAATCCCGGTCAAAGACAGCGTGCGCTGTGCGGTACCCTTTGCGTATGTGGTTGCTTCGTTCCCTGCCGGTTCTGCTGGCACTCTCTCCGCTGTCGCTCGCCGCCCAGGCCACCGCTCACACCGCCGGCCCCGGCCGCCCCATCGCGGCGGCACTGCGGCCCTACGTCAACTGCAGCCTGCCCGGCGGTCCTGAGGTCGTGGAGCGCACTGCGCTGCCGCAGGCGCCGATGACGCGCGCCGCCCAGACCTTCACCGGTCCCAAAGCGATCCGGCTCGTCGATGGCGTCTTTGTCGCCTTCTCGTATCCCAACACCTCGCCCTTCGCCAACGTCAAGGTCGAGCAGCTGCCGGCCGCGACCTACAGCACCGAAAAGGCCGACCTCATCAGCGAGTTCGACAAGATCAACGCGACGGGAAACGACACGCAGCGCAACTACGCGCTCAAGCCCACCCTGAACGGCTTCGAGATCTACGGCTTTGATCGCGTCGCACTCACCGGCAACGTGCTCGGCATTTATCTCTTCTTCGACAACGCCCGCCACGTGGCCAGCACCGCCTACTTCCTGAACGCGCCCGACGGTCAACGCAGCTTCAATACGCTGGAGCAGTACAGCGGCATGCGAGAGCAGTTCATGAACAGCTACACCGGTTGCGTGCGCAAGGCGCTCTCCACGGCGACGCCCGCGAAGCCCCCGGCTCCCGCGTCGGCTGCAAGGCATGCACACTAAAAGACATGCACGCCAAGCAATGACGCTGGGTACACCCCAGGCCTCGTTGTCACCCTGAGCTCAGTCGAAGGGGAAGAACCTGCGCCTTAGGACAGGTGTCATCCTGACCCTGAGCGAAGTCGAAGGGGAAGGACCTGCTTCTTGTTCGAACCAGAGTGGCTCCCGACTCCCGCGAACGGAACCTGCCCGCAACCACCTCCGCCCTAATCCGCCGCAACCACCTCTTCCTCCGCCTCCGCCTCGATCACCTCATCCACATCCTCGGCCGCCTGCTGCGCGTCCACGCCGTAGCGTGCGGCGAGCTCCGGCGCAAAGCGCGCCATGTCGTTGCGCAGCCGGATCAGGCTCAGGTCCTTTGACTTCGACTCCAGCATCACGTCCGTATCCACATGCTGGATGGAGCGCAGGAACGTGATGGTCTCAAACGGGTTGTTGTAGTCCGCATGCCCCGTCCAGATGGGCGGCTGCAGCACCGTCTCGATCTTTCCTGTTTTGCGGTTTTTTCGCTTCAGTTCGCGCATCTCGGTACGCGCGCAGCTGAAGTGCATCTTCGGCCGCACCCCGCTGGGCCAGGTCGCACAAAAGCGCTCCAGCGTCTTCACCAACGGCAACCCTTCGGGGTTGAAGCACCAGTGATGCTGGTAGTCGAAGACGCACTTTACGCCTGTGGCCTCATGCACCTTCAGCACATCACCTGCCGAGAAGCGAATATCGTCGTTCTCCAGCACCAACCGCCGCCGCACCGGCTCACCCAGGCGCTTCCACGTCTCCGCCCAGCGCCGGCATCCGCTCTCGCGATCCCCATAGGCGCCGCCCACATGCACCACCATCACCGCCTCGGGCCCGCACTCCATCAGGTCCAGCATCTCGGCCTGCGAGTCGAGATCCCAGATGCTCTTCTGTGTGAGTTTTTCGCTCTCGCTGTTCAGCACAATGAACTGCGAGGGATGAAAGCTCAGCCGTACATCCGCCTCACGCGCCAGCCGCCCGAAACGGGCCAGGTCGCTGGCGCTCTCCTTCACCATGTTGTGGAACTGCGGCATGTCCGGATGCGTCGCATACGGCGCAATGTCCGACGACATGCGGTACATGTGGATGCCATGCCGGCGCAGGTAGCCAATCACCTCGCAAAGGTAGCCCAGCGACACCCGCAGGTGAGGATTCTGCTGCCAGCGTCGCGTGTCGCTGGTCTTCATCCCACCCTCGCCCATCACCTTCACGGGAAAGCCAAGCCGCATCGCCTCGCGCGGAAACGTGAGCTGCGGTTGCCCTTCCAGCGCCTCGCATTGCGAGGTCGGCGCCGTCATCATGCGCTGCAACTCGGCTTCCGCGACCTCTTTCTTCGTCGGGGCCTTCCCCTTCACCTTCTTCTTGGCCTTCTTCTTGCCCTGGCCTTGCGCGCCCGCCTTCTTGGAAGCGCTCTTTGTCTTCTCAGCCCGCAACGCCCCTGAGTTCCCCGCGAGTTCGGCCGCTGCGGTGGTATCTGCTGCCTTGCGCGGCCGCCCGGGCCGTTTGCGCGCGGGTGCTTCTTCGTCCGCCATCACTCACCCACCTCAGCCAACTCCGCCGCGCTGTCCATCGCGATCTTCTCAGCCTCCGCGCCGATCTCCTGCTCTTCCACCACCATCTCCTTTTTTTTTAATTTTTCGTGGATCAACGTTATCTACACCGGGACCGGCAGTGATCCGCCACTGGCC
>CAXTWN010000188.1:0-6035 GCA_964248055.1 uncultured Acidobacteriaceae bacterium
GCATCTCGACCGGAGCGAACGGCCTTCTCGTGCGCGGAGCGGAGAGACCCCCGCATTTTACCCGCATCCCCAACACCGCCCCAAGCCAAACCGCTCCAGCCTGCCCCGCACCTTTCCCTCGCATCTCATCTGCCGATGAACGAAAAAGAGCAGGCCACCCCGCAGACCCTGGATTCCCCCAAGCCGCCCAGCGCCGAGATCCAGATCGCCCTGCTCTTCCCCGGCCAGGGCTCACAAAACGTCGGCATGGGCCGCGCCTTCTTCGACGCCAACCCAGCCGCTCGCGCGGTCTTCGAAGAGGCCGACGACGCCCTCGCCTTTCCGCTCTCCAAGCTCATCTTCGACGGCCCCGAAGACGATCTCCGGCTCACCGAAAACACCCAGCCCGCCATCCTCACCGTCTCCCTCGCCCTTTGGCGTGTGCTGGAACCTGAACTGAAGTCCCGCAATCTGTCCGCCTGCTTCGCCGCGGGCCACTCCCTAGGCGAGTACACCGCGCACGTCGCCGCTGGCACCTTCTCCTTCGCTGACGCCGTTCGCACCGTCCGCATCCGCGGGCAGCTGATGCAATCCGCCGTGCCCGTGGGCCAGGGCGCCATGGCCGCCGTCCTTGGCCTTGGGTACGACGTCGTCAATGACGTGTGCGCCCGCGTCTCCGACGAACTCACCGCCCCGCCCCCCGACGATCCCGCGGATCCCGGCGAGCAGACCGCCGCCCCCCGCGACGCGCTCGCCACCCCCTTCAACCCCGCCAGCACGCCGTCGGAGGCCGCCTCGCGCGTCTCCGCCGTCGTCGCTCCGGCCAACATCAACTCGCCCGAGCAGATCGTCATCTCCGGCGACGCTGCCGCCGTCGCCCGCGCGGCCGAGCTCTGCAAGGAGGCCGGCGCCAAGCGCACCGTGCCCCTGCCGGTCAGCGCGCCCTTCCACTGCGCGCTCATGCAGCCCGCGCAGGAAGGCCTCGCCAACCAGCTTGAGTCGGTCGCCTTCTCCGACCCCTGCTTCCCGGTTATCTGCAACGTGGACGCCCGCGCTGTAAAGCGCGGCGCCGACGCCCGCGACACCCTCATCCGGCAGGTCACCGGCGCCGTCCGCTGGGTCGAGTGCATCGAGCAGCTGGTCTCCTGCGGCGCCACCCACTTCCTGGAGGTCGGCCCCGGCAAGGTCCTCACCGGGCTCAATCGCCAGATCAACCGCGACCTCAAGACCGCCAACATCGAGGATCCCGCGAGCCTCGAAAAGGCCCTCGCCGGCCTTGGCTAGCGCCTGGACTTAGTTCCCTTCACTCTCGAAACGACGTAACGGTTGTCATCCTGACCCGGAGCGAAGCGGAAGGGAAGGACCCGCTTTTCCGCGTAGCCGCACAGCGCCACCGGAAAGCAGGTCCCACCCCTACAACAAGCTGAAGCCAACCCTACTTGCCTCCGCCGGCACCCGCCGCCGTCGTCACCGGCGTTCCATTGATGTCGCGCACCGCCACCGGCCCCAGCCCTGCATCCTTCAACCCCGGCTCGATCTTCGCCCGATCTCCTGCCGCCACAATCACCAGCTGGTCCGGATGCACATACTGCGTCGCGACTCTGGCCACATCCGCCGAGGTCACCGCCTGGTACTTCGCCGGCAGCGCCGCGTAGTAATCCAGCGGCCGGTTGTACAGGAAGAGGCTGCTGACCGCACCGGCCGTCGCGCCCACTGTTTCGAACTCGCCCGGCAGGCTCTGGACGGACGCGGTCTTCGCCGCATTCAGCTCCTCCTCCGTCGGCGGGTGCGAGGGGAAATTCCGGATCTCGGTCATCAGCTCCTTGGCCGCGGGCGCCGTCACGTCCGTCCGTACCAGGGCGCCGGTGATGAAGCCTCCGCCGGCCCGGTAGTTCTGGAAGAAGGAGAACGCTCCATAGGTGTAGCCATGCACCTCGCGCAGGTTCATATTGATCCGGCTCGCGAAGGCTCCGCCCAGCGTGTAGTTCATCACCTGCAGCGTGGGCACGTCCGGCGAGTTCGCCGGCACGCCCAGGCCGAACGCATACAACGCCGTCTGCGGCGCCCCGGGCTTGTCCACCACCACCACCTGCGTGGACGGGGCCGTCGGGCTTGGGGGCAGATCCACCGCGGCCGAAGCCGTCCCGCTCCACCCGTTGAAGTACTGCTCCGCCAGCCTGTGCGCCTCGGGCAGCGTCACGTCGCCTGCCAGCACCAGCGCGGCATCCGCCGGGCCATAGTGCGCCGCATAGAAGCCCTGCACCGCTGCCCGGTCAAGCGCGGCGACGCTCTCCGTCGTTCCGGACGCGGCCGTTCCATAGGGCTGGTCGCCAAACACCAGCCGAGGACCGACGCGCATCGCCATCTGGCTCACGTTGTCCGTCTCCTGCTTGATGCGCAGCAGGCGCTGCTGCCGGCGCCGCTCCAGATCCTCCGTCCGAAACGCCGGGTGCTCCACCACGTCGCTCAGCAGATCCATACCCTGCCCCGTGTAGTTGGTCAGCACCGTCATGCTGGTCGTGCTGCCGTCCATGGAGGCCGCCGGCCCGATCCGGGTGCCGATCAGGTCCTGATCTTCGGCCAGCTTTCTGAGGTTGCGGGACACCGTGCCATCGCTCATCAACTCGGCAGTCAGAGTGGCCAGTCCGCCCTTGCCCTGGGGGTTGGCCTCGCTGCCCGCGCGCGTCACCACCACCGCCGAAAGCACCGGCAGCGCGTGGTTCTCGACCACATACACCTTCATGCCATTCCCGAGTGCAAAGGTCTCCGGCACCGGCAGATGCACCTGCGGCGTGGGTCCGGGCTTGGGCTGCGTCTTGCGCCAGTTCTGCGAGGCCTCGAACTCCGGCGTATACGGGTTCGTGATCTTTACATTGGCGTCGGTATCCGCCGGGCTCCGCGGCACATCGTCCACCACCTTTTTGCCCGGAACGGTGTACACCACCACGGCCGCGTTCTTGGTCAGGTACTTCGTCGCCGCTGCTCGCGCGCTCGCCGCGCTTACAGCCTCCGTCATGGCCATATCCCTGGGCAGAAACCCCGGATCGCCGGTGTACTGGTTGTACTCATCCAGGGTGTCCGCCACGCCGCCAAAGCCGCCCAGTCGCTGCAATCCGCTGATCTTCCGGGTCAGCTGACCGGCCTTTGCCGCCTCCACCTCCTGCGCGGTCGGGCCTTCACTCTGTAGCCGCGCGATCTCGCTCCAGATCGTGGCCTCCACGTCCTCCAGCTTCACGCCCGGCTTGGCCGTGACCACGCACTCGCCCACGCCCGTCAGCTTGCGCGACTCGTTGTTGCAGCTGACGCTCTGCGCCACCTGGGTCTTGTACACCAGCACCTGGTTCAGCCGGCCGGCCTTGCCGCCGCCCAAAGCATTCATCGCGCTGTCCACACTGTAGGCGTCGGGCGTGTACGCCGGGGGCGTCAGCCACGCCACTCGCACCTGCGAAAGCTGCACCGTATCGGTGACCGTGGCGCGGCGCTGGCTGGTCACCGGTGGCGTCGCGACGTTCACCGGAGGCGCCGCGGGACCCTTCGGGATCGGCCCGAAGTACCTCGTCAGCAACGCCCGCAGTGCCTTGGGATCGAAGTCCCCCGCAATCGCGATCGAGGCATTGTTCGGCGTATAGAACTGCTGGTGAAAGTCCCGCACATCCGCAATGCGCGCGGACTCGATGTCCGCATGGCTGCCGATCACGTCCCCATAGTAGGGGTGATCCTTGGGGAAGAGCAGATGGTACTGCTCCTCCTCGGCCAGGTCATAGGGCTGGCCCTCGCCCTGCCGCCGCTCGTTGCGCACCACGTCGCGCTGGTTGGTCAGCAGCTCGCGGTTCAGACCCTCCATCAGAAAGCCCATGCGATCGCTTTCCAGCCACAACGCCAGCTCCAGCTGGTTGGACGGCATCGTCTCGAAGTAGTTCGTCCGGTCGAAGTCCGTGGTTCCGTTCACATCGGTGGCGCCCGCCGCTTCTACGTTCTTGATGTGCGCCTTTTCGCCCACATGTTCCGAGCCCTCAAACATCATGTGCTCGAACAGGTGCGCGAACCCGGTGCGCCCTGGCCGCTCGTTCAGCGGCCCTACGTGGTACCAGAGGTCCACCGCCACCAGCGGCAGCCGGTGATCCTCATGCGTAATCACCTTTAGCCCATTGGGCAGCGTATAGGTCTCGTACTTCAACTCCGGCAGCCTGGTCTTCGCCTGTGCGGCGGCCTCGCCCATCACCAAACCACTCGACAGGCCGGCCACAAGGGCCGCCTGCAGGACGCCACGAACGACAAACATGCGCTTCTCCCGGAAAAACACTGCTGAACTGGATGTATCCGCCAGCATACCCTCCCGCCCCCAGCGCTGGGTAGCCAAACCTGCCGGGCCGTCACGGCGCAGACCGCGTATGCCGCCTCGCAGCCCCTGCCGCTATGCCCCCAACATCGCGTTCAGCCGCTCCTCCAACGCCCGCACCTGCTCCTCCAGCACCGCCACCCGCTGGGCCAGCGAAGCCTCCGGACGCGTGTCTGCCGCAACCGCAACCGGCAGCTCCTCCGCCCCGCTCAACAGGTGCTGCCACCGCACCTCGCGCGCCCCTGGCTGCCGCCCCAACGCCCGCGTCAGCGGCTCCTCCCGAGCGGCCAAGCGCTCCAACGTGCCCAGCACCGCCGCGCTGTCGTCAAAGGCATACAGCCGGTCCGCCCGCGCCCGCAGCTCCGCCGCCGTTTGCGCCCCACGTAGCAGCAGCAGGCAGACCAGCGCGACCTCATCCCGCCGCAGATTCAGCTTGTCGCGTAAGCGGTGTTCGAACTTCGGCACCCGCTGATCCGCGATCACGCGCACCAGCCCCATCTCTTCGAGCGCAAACAGGGCGCCCCGCACCTCGGCCTCGCTCAGCTCCATCACCGGATCCCGGCTGCTCTTCTGGTTGCACGCGTTTACCAGCGCGTTCAGGCTTAGCGGGTAATACTCCGGCGTGGTGATCTCCTTCTCAATCAGAGCTCCCGCCACACGCGCCTCAACAGCAGTCAAGACCAACATAGGCCCATGCTATCGAAAAGCGGTGCCTCCTTCCTCGGTCGCTGCCTCCGCTCTATCGGACTCCTGCACCCGCGCGCCCCCGGCACCAGTGTCTGCAACAGCGTGAGCAGCTTGCTCGGATCGAACCCGCCGACACACAGCACAGGTTCGCGCCATCTTCTGGAACGGCAACGGCGCTGGCCCGTAAAATCAGACGTGATGCCGTTCTCCGAACACTTCGACGTGCTGGTCGTCGGCGCCGGGCACGCCGGCTGCGAGGCCGCCGCCGCTGCTGCCCGCATGGGTCTCCGCACCGCGCTCTTCACCCTCAACCTCGACCTCATCGCGCAGATGAGCTGCAACCCCGCCATCGGCGGCGTCGCCAAAGGCCATCTTGTCCGCGAGGTCGACGCCCTCGGCGGCATCATGGGCGAGGTCGCCGACAGCTGCGGCATCCAGTTCCGTCTGCTCAACACCTCCCGCGGCCCCGCCGTCTGGAGCCCCCGCGCCCAATGCGACAAAGCCCTGTATCGCACCCGCATGCGCGAAAAACTCGAATCCCTCCCCAACCTCTTCATCAAGCAGGCCGAAGTCGTCGACGTCGTCCTCGACCCCGCTGCTTGGCCTGCACCCGCTCTCGTCGCTCTCCCCCATTCAGCCGATCTCTCCGGTCTCCCCGATCTCCTCGGTCTCCCCGGTCTCCCCGGTCTCCCCCAGAAAGCGTCATCTCGACCGGAGAAGCGGAGCTCCGGAGCGGAGAGACCCCTGCATTTTGCCGAGCCGAGTGATACAACTCCGTCTGCCCCGCCGCTCCCCCGCATCACCGGCCTCCTTCTCCGCGACGGCCGCACGGTCTACGGTCGCGCCACCGTCATCACCACCGGTACCTTCCTCAACGGCCTCATCCACTGCGGGGAACAGCAGTACACCGCCGGCCGCTCCGGCGAACCCGCCAGCGTCCTCCTCGGCGAATCCCTCAAGAAACTGGGCCTCCGCGAAACTCGCCTCAAAACCGGCACCCCACCCCGCCTCGATGGCCGCACCATCGACT
>CAXTWN010000189.1:0-5674 GCA_964248055.1 uncultured Acidobacteriaceae bacterium
CCGTCCGCCGCCGCCGCGCTGCTCACCGCCGCTCAGCACCAGGTCGAAGACCGCGTCGCCCGCCTCCAGGGCCGCCTTCGCCGCGCCGGCTCCCACGAGCTCCTCCGCGCCCAGGGCCGCTTCAGCCGCCTCAGCGCTGGGCGCGTCCTCCGCACCGTCCAGGACGCCCTGGATCGCCGTTCCCAACGCCTCGACGAGCTCCACCTCCGCGCCGAAGCCGCTCTTCGCACCCGCGTCCACCGCCAGGAGATGCGACTCCGCATCGCGTCAGACCGCCTCGCCCGTCAAAATCTCACCCTGCAACTCGCCCGCACCCGCCAGCGCCTCGACAGCCTTCGTGCCCGCCTGCTCGCCACCGCGCAGGGCCGCACCCGCACCGAGCACCTCCGGCTGGACCGCTGCCTCACCCGCCTCCATGCCTTGAGCCCCTTGCGCGTCCTGGACCGCGGCTACGCCCTGGTCTACGGTCCGGACGACCACCTCCTCCGCAACGCCGACCAGGTAGCCCAGGGCCAACTCATCCGCGCCCGCCTCGCCCAGGGCGAACTTCACGCCCGCATCACTACTCCGGATCGCCGGTGATCCCGCCGAGTAAAACCAGCTCAACACCGAGAAATTATCATCCTGACCCTGATGCCGGGCGAGGTGAGGCGGAAGGGGAAGGACCTGCTTTTCGCTCAGCGCAGATAGCACTCCACGCTTGGCCACCAAAGGCGCCCTTACCGGCCGTGCGCCTCTGCAGCGCACACACCACGCCCACACCACCTGCATCCGACGCAACGATCCTGAGTCTCATCTGACGGGCCCGTACCCGTCTCCATGACAGAAGCTCTTCATCCCGAGCGCCTCCCCGAAGCGCATGATCTAGCCCCGCCAGGCTCCAGGGCCAGCATGCGCCCTGTCTTCTGGCTTCTCGGAGGCTCCCTGCTTTGGAAGCTGATCGAGCTCTCCGTAGCAGGCTACGCCGCCCTCTGTGCCCACAGTCCGGCCCTGCTCGCCTTCGCCTCGGACACCCTGGTCGAGCTCATCTCCGCTCTCGTCGTCCTCTCCCAGTTCCTGCCCGCCGGCCGGCTCTCCGAACGCCGCGCTGCCCAACTCGCCGGGGCTCTCCTTCTGCTTCTCGCCTTGGTGGTCGCCGGCGACGCCCTCGCGTCCTTTGTGCTGCACCTGCGGCCCGACAACAGCCCCTCCGGCATTGCGATCACCGCGGCGTCCCTCGTGCTGATGCCGCTGTTCGCGTATGCCAAGCGTCAACAGGCCCGCCGGCTCGCCAACCCAGCCCTCGCGGCCGACGCGATTCAATCCGCCACCTGCGCCTACCTAGCGCTCCTGACCCTGCTCGGGCTCGCGCTCCACGCCGTCTTCGGCATCGCCTGGTTTGACAACGCCGCCGCCCTGCTCATGATCCCGCTTCTCCTGAAAGAAGCCCGCAGCGCGTGGCTTGGCCACCTGCACCAGCACTAAAGCTGCTCTCCGCATCCGGCTCCTGGCCCGTCATGCACCTACGACCGTGCCGTCCCTGAACTCAGGCAGAACTGAAGGCAAGCTCCGTATGCTGCACGGGATCCCTCCGTCGAAGGAACCGAACGCACGAAACGCCTACGGCCAACCCACTCCCCCGAGTAAGTTGTACAGCCCTCCCGCTTTCAACCCCCGTACACTAGGGCACGGAGAGGCAAACGCATGCGTAAGTTGTTCGGCACCGACGGTATCCGAGCCGTCGCCGGAGAGGCCCCGCTCGACCCCCGCACCATCTTTTCCGTCGGCGCCGCCCTTGCGAGAAAGCTCGCCGTCGCACAGCCTGACGTCCCTGTCCGCCTCGTCTTAGGCATGGACACCCGCGAGTCCGGTCCCTGGATCGCCGCAACCCTTATGAACGGCCTGCGCAGCGCCGGCGCGACCGTCGAGTTCGCCGGCGTCCTCACCACGCCCGCCATCGCTTTTCTGGCTCGCAAGCACGGCTTCGCCGCCGGCGTGGTCATCTCCGCCTCGCATAACCCCTGGCGCGACAATGGGATCAAGGTCTTCGGGGGCGACGGCTATAAGCTCCCCGACGCCGTCGAGCTGGCTATTGAATCTCTCATCGACCAGGAGCTCGCGGCCAGCGCTCAGGGCGAACATGCCCTGGCCGCCGATCCTGCCACCCTCCCCCCGGTCAACGAGGCCCTCCGCCTCGAATACATCCAGTTCCTGCGCGATGCCGTGCCGGAGATCTCGCTCGACGACCGCATCGTCGTCATCGACTGCGCCAACGGCGCCGCCTCTGCCATCGCGCCACAGCTGTTCCAGAACCTCGGCGGCACCGTCGAAGTCACCCACGCCTCGCCGAACGGTCGCAACATTAATGAACATTGCGGCGCCCTGCATCCCGAAGTCGTCGCCGCCGAAGTGAAAACCCGCGGCGCCTCCATGGGCTTCACGTTCGACGGGGACGCTGATCGCGCCCTCTTCGCCGACGAGCACGGCCGCGTCGTCAACGGGGACGCCGTCATGCTCGCCTGCGCCCGCGACCTTCAGTCCCGCGGCGAACTGACTGGCAACACCGTCGTGGCTACCACGATGAGCAACATGGGCTTTGAAGCCGCACTCCGCCGCTCCGGCATCCGTATGCTCCGCGCCCAGGTCGGCGATAAATACGTTCTTGAAGAGATGCAGCGCTCCGGGGCCTCGCTCGGCGGCGAACAGTCGGGCCATATCCTCTTTCCCGCCAAGGCGACCACGGGGGACGGCCTCCTTACCGCGCTCCTTGTCCTCGATGTCGTCCACCGCTCCGGCAAACCCTTGAGTGAGCTCATCTCGGACCTGACAAACTATCCGCAAGTGATTGTGAACGTAAGGGTTCGGGAGAAGAAGCCTCTCGACACTCTCCCCTCTGTCCGGGCCGCCATTCAGGCAGCCGAAGAGGAACTGGAGAGCACCGGCCGGGTGGTGATCCGTTACAGCGGCACCGAGCCTCTCGCTCGCGTCATGATCGAAGCCGAGGACGAATCCCGCATGCGCCACCATGCGGACACGATCGCCGGCGCCATCCGTGCGGAACTCGGCATGTGACCTCGCTTTGAGCTTTATCCTCCTACACGCCGGAGTCACGGCGTGCCTGCGTACCCGGCGTTCGCCTCTGCCCTGAAGACGGCCCAAAAAACCAAGAGTAATCACACCTTCGGGCGCGGCTCCTCACCGAAGGGGCATTGGTGCCGCGCTCCGCTCGCCCGATGCTGGGGAAGTCCTCTGGCGCGCCCGCCCACCGGGACTCCTGAACCCATGCTAGAAACCTCCGCCAGCTTCGGCCAGACGATCTCCTATAGTGAGGGCGCTGTCTCCCTGTCTGAGGTCCTTTCCGCGCTGACCTTTGCGCTCGACCTCACGGACGGCGCCGTCCCCGGGCACTCCCTGCGCACCTGCCTTCTGGGTATGCGGCTCGCCGAAGTCCTCGGGGTCGCCTCCGCCGATCTCAACAGCCTGTATTACGCTTTGCTGCTCAAAGATATCGGCTGCTCCGACAGCGCCACTCGCCTCTCCCAGATCATGAGCGACGACGGCGGCGGACCCTGGTCGCTTACCGGTTGGGCCGGCGACCTTGGCAGCAACCCCGTGCTGCTCGAACGGATCTGGCGCGAGGTGCTCCCCAACGTTCCCTTGCCGGGTCGCATCGGCCGCCTTCTGGTTGCAAGCGCCGAGGCCGACGATCCGCGCCTCGCCCTGGAGCGGCAAAGCTCTCGCATGACCGCGACTCTGCGGCTGTTGGGCATGAGCGAGCTCACGATTACCGCGGTCTGCCGCATCGAGGAGCGCTGGAACGGCTCCGGCCTGCCCTCCGGCCTGCGCGGCGAAGCGATTCCGCTCCTGGCGCGCATCTGCTCCGTCGCCCAAACCCTGGACGCCTTCGCGGCCGAGCACGGCTCCGAAACCGCGCTCAAAATGGTCCGCAGCCGCCGCAGCACCTGGTTCGACCCCGAGATCGTCCGCGCCGCCCAGCATCTGCACACCTCGGGGAAGCTCTGGAAGCAATGCCAGACCTCGGACGTGGAAGAGACCCGCGCCGAGGTGCTGCGCCAGGATCCGGGCCTTTCCAACCCGCTTAACTCCGAGCGCGTCGACCTGATCTGCGAGGCCTTCGGCAACGTCGTGGATGCCAAATCCCCGTTCACCTTCCACCATTCCGTGGGCGTTACCGAGGTCGCCGTCGAACTCGCCCACGAGCTCGACCTCCCTCCGGAGCGTGTCTCCCTGGTGCGCCGCGCCGCCTTCCTCCACGACATCGGCAAACTGGCCGTCCCCAACCGCGTCCTCGACAAACGCGGTCGCCTTACCGCCCAGGAGTGGGCCGTCGTCACCCGGCACCCTGCCCTGTCCGGCTCCATCCTGCGCCGCGTCAGCGCCTTCCGCGAGCTCGCGGTGCTCGCGGCAGAGCACCACGAGCGCCTTGACGGCTCCGGGTACCCCAACGGCCTCTACGCGGAAGAGATCTCGCTGGAATCGCGGTTGATCGCCATCGCGGACTGCTACGCCGCCATGGCGGAAAACCGCCCCTACCGCCCGGGCCTGCAGGCCGATCACATCCTGCAGATCCTCGCCGAGGACGTTCCCCACAAGCTCGACAAGACCTGTTTCGACGCGCTCTCCGCCGCGGTCGCCCGCTGGGGCGCCAGCATGCCTCACCCAACATCCGAGCCTGTTCTCCTCAGGAAGCCAGTGAAACGCAGCCCCCGCTCCAAGAGCGACGTGTTCGCCCGCGCCTCCTGATCCAAGGCTCGCTCCACGACAACAGCGGCTGAGGTGCCACCCACCTGTCCCCTAAAAACTTGCCATCCTGAGCGCCGCAAGGGACCTGCGAGCTTGTCATCCTGAGCGCATCGGGGTCCCCGGCGAGCTTGCTCGCTGGGGTGAAAGCGAAGGACCCGCTTTCTGTAACTCAGCCCCCACCCAACGGGCAAAACTGCTAAATATCCCGCCAGTTCTGCCCCACGCCCACCTCGGCGACAATCGGCACCCGGAACGAAGCTGCAGTCTCCATCTGCTCCTTCACCAGCACCTGCATCTCCTCGCTTTCCTCCGGCACCACATCGAACAGCAGCTCGTCGTGCACCTGCAGCGTCATCACGGACCGCAGCTCCCGCCGCCGCATCTCCGCATCGATGCGAATCATCGCCACCTTGATCAGATCCGCCGCCGTCCCCTGCAAGGGCGTATTCACCGCTGTCCGCTCCGCAAATCCACGCTGATTCGGGTTGCGTGACTGAATGTCCGGAATCGGCCGCACGCGCCCAAACGCCGTCTTCACCGACTGCGTCTTCCGCACCTCCACCAGCGTGCGCTCGATGAACTCCGCCACGCCCTTGTACCGCGCAAAGTACCGCTCAATGTATGCTCGCGCCGTTTTCTGGTCGATGTTCAGGTTCGCTGCCAGCCCAAACGGCGAAATCCCATAGACAATTCCAAAGTTCACCGCCTTCGCCCGTGCCCGGGTCTCTTTATCCATCGTCGCCGGGTCCACCTCGAAGACCTCCGCCGCCGTCAGCGTGTGAATGTCTTTTCCTGTCCGGTACGCATCCACCAGCAGCGGATCGCCCGAGAAATGCGCCATCAGCCGCAGCTCGATTTGCGAGTAATCCGCACTCATCAGCAGATTCCCCGGTGCAGCGACAAACGCCGCCCGGATCTCCCGTCCCACCGC
>CAXTWN010000189.1:5684-5991 GCA_964248055.1 uncultured Acidobacteriaceae bacterium
TTCGGGTTTGTCGAACTCAGCCGGCCCGTCGCGGTGCCCACCTGGTTGAACGTCGTGTGCACCCGCCCCTGCGCGTCCGCCAGCACCGGCAACTGATCCAGGTAGGTCGACTTCAGCTTCTGCAGCTGGCGATGCTCCAGCACCATCATCGGCACCTCATGGTGCTGCGCCAGGTCCTCAAGAATGTCCTGCGCCGTCGACACCACTTTGCCCTTGCCGTACTTCAGCGGCTTGGGCAGGTCCATCTTGTTGAACAGCACATCCCCGAGCTGCTTGGGCGAGTTGATGTTGAAGCGGTGCCCCGAGC
>CAXTWN010000190.1:0-5192 GCA_964248055.1 uncultured Acidobacteriaceae bacterium
GCAGTAGAGCGGCTGGCGACGGATGCGCGCGAGGGCGACATGGTGCTGACGCTGGGCGCGGGAAGTGTGTCGCAGGCCGGGCCGATGTTGCTGGAGCGGCTTGGGATGGCTTAGTTACACGCTCGCGGCGACCATCGCAGGCTTCGCTGCGGGTGAGGTGACGGTAGCGGGCCTGGGCCGCGGACCGCGTGCCCCGAGCGCCGCGAAGACGAGCGCCAGGGAGCCGAAGAGGGGCAGGTACTGAAAGAGATTGACCCTCTGCAGGCCCGGGGTCCACTTGATGCCGAGGCTGCCTCCCATGCAGAGGCTCGCCGCGAGCAGGAACAGCAGGGCCGACCGGGTGCTCTCTCCCCGAAGCGCGCGCTGCCAGAGCAGAACGAGCAGGGGGTAGCCAATCACCAGGGAGTCGACCCAGGCCACGGGAGAAACACAGAGTGAGAGTAAGGCGAATGCCGCGAGGGTGAGGGCTCTGTCGCGGTCGGGGAGGCCTTCCGGCACTGCAGGTTGGCGGCGGCGCCAGGTGAGCCACGCGGCGCTGCCGAGCAGGAGCAGCGAGAGTAGCCGGCCGAAGCGGGGCACCCTCGGCGGAATCGGCATGCCGGGGTAGCCGCTACCGTGGCTCCAAAGCATCTGCACCGCCGAGAGCACCGTCTGGTTTTCGCGGCTGATGACGCCGCCGGACATGGGCGGCACAACATGCACAAAGAAGTCCCAGAGGACCGCGGGCGAGTTCACCAGCGCGAGAGCGGCGATGCCGGTGGTGACCACGCCGGCGTACCAGCGCAGCGAGCGCCAGTCGCGCCAGAGCACCAGCGGCAGCAGGACGATGACCGGGGTGAGTTTGAGCAGCGTCGCGAGGCCCAGCGCGCAGGCGAAGGTCCTCTTCCAGCCGTTCGCATAGGCGAGCACGCCCAAGCTCCAAAACGTAAGAAGCACAATGGTGATCTGCCCGTAGTGGAGGCCCTGCCAAAGGGGGCTGAAGCAGAGCAGACCAGCTAAGACCAGCAGCGTGTGGCGGCTGCGCAGACCCCACCCGAGCAGCCGGGCCAGCAGCGCTGCATTTACGGCGAGTAAAGCGAGATTGAGCGCCCTCCAAACTCGGGCCGCAGAGGTTGCGGAGAGGCGGGTGAGCGGGCCGAGGAGATCCGCCAGCAGGGGAGGGTAGAGGTACAGCTTGACGCGGGAGACACCGGCTCTGCGCGCCGCGCGGGCGATGGCGCTGTTGGGGGTGGCGTCACGGAGCTGGGGATCGACGCCGGTGTCGGCTTCGTCGTACAGGTGTGGGCTGAGGTGGTCGCGGAGGAGGGCCGCGGCGCTGAAGTAGACCTGGAAGTCGGTCTGCCGGTCCAGGGCAAGGTAGCCGGGTCGGCGGATCTCATTCAGCGAGGCGAGCAGCGAAACAAGCAGGACGAACGTGAGTGCCAGAGCGGCTTGCCCGGGCGCGGCGTGCCCGGGCGCGGCGCTGCTGTTCGGATGTGGCACAACGGAACGGTAGCGCGAGCGGAGCGCGAAGGTAATCCGACCGAAGAGGCACAGGGGCGGCCAGGGCCGGCAGTCCGGTGCGCCCTCCGCGCCTCGGTTCCCGGGGCGGATACACAAAAAATGTCATGGGGCGATCGGGGGTTCTGCCGCTATAGTGATTGCACTGGCGATTGCTCTGCGGCCTTGCTCGGGCCGGCGGAATGAAGTTGGTGTACAAACGGAGCTCTGCGGCGACGGCCCTTGCGGTGCCGGAGGAGACGTGTGTCTCCGAACCGGGGTACCAGGAGCCCTCGCCCGCGCCTGCCGGCGCGCTGCATCGGGTCTACCCGTCCGGCTACCAGGGGCAGGCCGCGGCGGAGGAGATCTCTGCCGAGGCCTATGTGCCGCAGCGCGGCTCCTACGGACGGCGGCTGCGGGGCGGGTTGCCGCGCAGCGTGGCGGGGCGTGTGCTCCTCGGGTCCGGTGTCTTCGTCGTGCTGGGCGGGCTGGCGCTCACGGTGGCCGGGGTGCGGCAGTTCTTGCTGCGCGATCCCAGATTTCTGATCAGCAGCTCCTCCCTCATCGCGATCTCCGGCAACGAGCACATCTCGCGTGCGGAGGTGGTCGGCGTCTTCGGGTCGGACCTGGAGCGCAACATCTTCAAGGTGCCTCTGGCCGAGCGCCAGGCCGATCTGGAGCGACTGCCGTGGGTGGCGCATGCGACCGTGATGCGGCTGCTGCCGAACCATCTGCGGATTCAGCTGACGGAGCGGACGCCGGTGGCGTTTACGCGGCAGGGAACCCAGATCGGACTGGTGGACGGGGATGGCGTGCTGCTGGACATGCCGCCCGAGTCGGCGGGCGATCCGCACTACTCGTTTCCGGTGCTGACCGGGCTCGGCCCGGGTGATGCCCCGGAGCTGCGGGCGGCGCGCATGGAGGTCTACCGCCGATTCATGGCGGAGTTGGCGACCGCGGGAGCAAAGGTCACGCAGTCGCTGAGCGAGGTGGACGTGACCAACCCCGAAGACGTCAAGGCGCTGGTGACCAACGACGGCGCGGACATCCTGGTGCACTTCGGGGACGAGGATTTTCTCGAGCGGTACCGGGCGTTTGAACAGCACCTGCCGGAGTGGCGCACGCAGTACCCGAAGCTGGCCTCGGCGGATATGCGCTATGAGCGGCAGGTGGTGCTGGAGATGCAGCCCGGAACCCCCGCGCCGCTGGCCGAGGCTCCGGCGGTGACGACGCCCGCAGAGGCAAAGGCTCCAACTGCCGCCGCGCGGCACGCGACAGCCGTTCGTCCACGGATTGTGGGCAAGAGCGCCACGAGCCGCTGGGTGCACCCGGCAAGAACAAGGTAGAGCGACGCACATGCCGTACATTTCAGGGTAGGAGCTGTATGAATCCCAAGGCGAGCAATCTGATCACGGTGCTGGATGCGGGCAGCTCCAAGAGCGCGGTGCTGGTGGCCGAGGTCGGCGAGGGGGTGCGCTATCGCGGGCATGGCGTCGAGATCTCGCGCGGAATGCGGCGGGGGATGATCGCCGACCTGGCGCCCGCGGCCGAGGGGATTGATAAGGCCGCGCTGGCGGCGGAGAAGGCCACCAAGGCGCCGATCGAAACCGCGGTGGTGGGCATCGGCGGGCCGCACATCAAGGGCATGAACTCGCAGGGCGGGATCTCGATGGGCAGCCGCATGAAGGAGATCACGCGCGAGGATGTGCGCTCGGCGATCGATCGCGCCCGGTCCGTCGGACTGGCGCCGGACCGCGAGGTGCTGCACCTGCTGCCGCAGCAGTTCATTCTGGACGACCAGGCGGGAATCCACGATCCGGTGGGCATGGTGGGGAACCGGCTGGAGGTGAACCTCCATCTCTCCACGTGCTCTGGATCCGCGGCGCAGAGTGTGGTGACGTGTGCGAACAAGGCGGGGCTGGAGGTCGTGGACACGGTCTTCGAGGGCATCGCGTCGGCCGAGGCCGTGCTGCACCCCGATGAACGCGAGTTGGGCGTGTGCCTGGCGGACATCGGCGCAAGCTCCACGGAGTTAGTGGTGTACTTCGAGAGCGCCGTAGCCCACACGGCGGTGCTGCCCATCGGCGGCGACCACTTCACCAACGACCTGGCGGTGGGGCTGCATGTGGGCGTGGAAGAGGCCGAGATGCTGAAGCGGCAGTACGGCCACTGTGTAGTGACGGCCGTGCCGCAGCTGAACGAGATCGAGGTGGGGGGCGATCTGACCATGGGCGGGCAGGGACCGCGGCTGATCCGGCAGCGCTTTCTAGCCGAGATCCTGGAGCCGCGAGCCCGCGAGCTGCTGACCATGCTGCGCGACAACCTCCGCGCGGGCGGCGTCCTGGAGGCCATGGGTACCGGGGTGGTGTTTACCGGCGGCGGCGCGCTGCTGCCGGGGCTGCTGGATCACGCGGAAAGCCTGCTGCGCGTGCCGGCTCGCATCGGCTACCCCGTACCCCTGCCGGGGATGCCGCCGGAGCTGGCGCGGCCGGAGTTTTCCACGCTCATCGGCATGCTGCTCTACACGCACCGGACGCAGATTCGCAAGGCGAGCGAAGAGCAGGGTCTGCGGCAGAAGGTGCAGGGCCTGTTCAAAGGCAGTTTCTAGCGGATGCCGACTGACCCGCGAAATGCTCCGCAAGGACGGAAGCAGATCCCTCCGCTACGCCACGGGTTGACAAGGGGGAGGGCGCTTAGAGCAAGTTTCCCCTCCTTGCCTTCGGCGAACACCGCGATCACAGGCGGTTTCCGGCAGGTAGAATCGAGGGATGTCGTTGCGTACGTCCCTGCCTCTCTTTGCCGTTCTGGTTTCTTCTGCCGCCCATGCGCAATTTGCTGTCTACGGCACCATCACCGGCGAGCGGATGTCCGGCATCACGTGTCTCGATCCGACGGGCGTATGTGCGTCGACAGACGGGGTGGTTCGGCCGTATGGGGCCAACTTCGGCGGGTACTACGACTTCCGCAACGTCGGTCCGGTCCGCCTGGGGCTGGATGTGCGCGGGGACGTCCTAAAAGGGGACAAGAGCGCAGAGTTCTACCAGGCGAGTTCCGGCCTGATCCGGCACTACGATGCGCTGGGCGGTGTGCGTGCGAGTCTGGCGACGCCCATACGGTACATCCGGCCGTATGCGGAGTTTGCGGTCGGCTATGCCAAGACCAACGCCGCATCTGCTGTCGCCGGTACCTCTGTGTTCAATAACTACACGGAAGCCAAAGGGATCGTCGGTGTCGACGTGCCGTTGCTGCCCTATCTGGACATCCGCGCGATTGAGTTTGGGGGCGGCGCCCTGTTCGGCAATGGCACGCACGCCATTGAGTCGATCGGCGCCGGACTTGTGTTCCATACCAGCACGCGCTAGACGTCGCTGGAACTTCCCCAGGCGAACCCCGGCGGCTGAAGCCGCTTGCTTCGCCGCAAATGGGTGGCACGGCTGAAGCCGTGCCCTCCCGGTCTTCCGGTCCTCCGGTGTTCCGACTTCGCAAACGGCTAACTTTCAACAGGACTCCCCTCTCGTCTGTGGACAAACCCTAGCTCGCTCGAGCGGCTACGAAGTTGGCCTGACGATTGCGTCGGTAACGCGTTTGCGTTGCGTACGCGCAAGGCCGAACCGTTCTTGGTACCGTTACAGCCTCCCTGCCCATAAGCTGTTGCACGAAGGCAAGCGCTTTCGTGCAGAATCAAACCATTGGCCTCGCTTGCCCCGGAGGAG
>CAXTWN010000190.1:5202-5891 GCA_964248055.1 uncultured Acidobacteriaceae bacterium
GCATTCACTACCATGACGAGACGCAACGCTCGGCGCGCATCAAGGTCATCGGCGTGGGCGGGGGCGGCAACAACGCCGTGAACCGCATGATCGCGGCCAAGGTCGAGGGCGTGGAGTTCATCGCGGCCAACACGGACGCGCAGGCGCTCGAAACCTCCAACGCTCCGGTGAAGCTGCAGCTCGGCGTGAAGCTGACCGCCGGCCTGGGCGCGGGCGCGAACCCGGATGTGGGCAGGCGCGCGGCGCTCGAAGACTCCGACAAGATCATCGAGGCACTCGAAGGCGCGGACATGGTGTTCGTCACGGCCGGTTTGGGCGGCGGCACCGGCACCGGTGCGGCTCCGGTGATCGCCTCGCTGGCCAGCGAGATGGGCGCCCTCACCGTCGCGGTCGTCACGCGGCCGTTTGCCTTTGAGGGCAAGCGCCGCATGATGCAGGCCGAGCGCGGCATGCAGGAGCTGCTCGAATCGGTCGACACCCTCATCGTGATCCCCAATGAAAAGCTGCTCGCCGTCGCCAAGGACGCGGGTTTCTTCGAGAGCTTCCGCATCGCCGACGACGTCCTTCGCCAGGGGGTGCAGGGCATCTCGGCCATCATCACCATCCCCGGCGTCATCAACCGCGACTTTGCCGACGTGAAGACGACGATGGCGGGCATGGGCTACTCCGTGATGGGGACGGCGGTGCGT
>CAXTWN010000191.1:0-5693 GCA_964248055.1 uncultured Acidobacteriaceae bacterium
GGCGGTGGCAAAAGTGTTCTCATGAAGCTCGCCAACGGCCTCCTGCAGCCGGACGCCGGCCAGGTCCTCGTCTTCGGCCAGGACCTCGCCACCCTCGACCAGCGGGAGATGTTCGCCCTGCGCGCCCGCATCGGCATGGTCTTCCAGGAAAGCGCCCTCTTCGATTCCCTGAACGTCGAAGAAAACGTCGCCTATCGCCTCCACGAAGAGCGCCTCCCCGAATCCGAGGTCCACACCCGCGTCCTCGAAGCCCTGCGCTTCGTCGAGCTCGAACGCGCCATCGACAGGTTCCCCTCCGAGCTCTCCGGTGGCATGCGCCGCCGCGTCTCCATCGCCCGCGCCATCATCAGCCGCCCCGAGCTCCTCCTCTACGACTCCCCCACGGGCGGCCTCGACCCCATTACCTCCAACACCATCATCGAGCTCGTGGTAAAACAGCGCGACGTCTCCGGCGCCACCTCCCTGCTCATCACCCAGCGCCTCCAGGACGCCTTCACCCTCGCCACCCACCGCTTCGACCCCGCCACCAACCACATGCAGCCCATTCCCGACCACGGCATCGACCCGAGCACCCGCTTCCTCGTCCTGAACGAAGGCCGCGTCGTCTTTAACGGCAGCACCCGCGAACTCACCCCCTCCGAAGCCCCCTGGCTACGCGGCTATCTAGCCTAGCCCCGCCGGGCACCCCGCAAGCCCGCCCGGAACCGGGTCCACTCCGAAAGCGTTTGCAGAGCACCAACCCGCAGACCGCCGCACAACTCGGAAACGATCTCCCGATATTCTTCCGCGACCACAACTGATGAGAATGCGACGTATCGGGACTTATCTATGGCGATCGCTGGAGCGAGAGTTGCCGTCTGCTGCAGTAAACCTTCGCGTCAAACGTTTATTCCTTCACGTAGTAGCTGAAGTCGCTCGTATGAATGGCCGCTGTTTCCTCCAGCGTACGGAAGTTGTAAACTGCGCAATCCCGATGTGTGCCCACGCTCAACTTGGTATGAGAGCGTTTCAACTTGCCTTTGGAAGGGCCGTCCCCACCGATGCCATCTCGGTGAACCATCCACTCAATGTCTTGTGCTTCTTCTGTGAGGTAAGCCATGACAGCTTCGTTATCCCGATGCTGCCCCTCGAAGGCACGCGCGACCGTATGCCGGATGGTCCAGAGAATCGGCGAGAGATGGCCTTTATAGGGTGTGCTCAGACCTCCCGCCTGATACAAGAAGCGCTTCACACCATTGCGGCGCATCGCGGGTATCAGCCTCTTGACGAACGCAGTGTTGATGTTCGCGGTCTGCTGCGCTTCGCGGTCCCCAAGCATAGAGATCACGAAGTCTGCACCCTCTACCAGCTTGTCGCAATCCAAGGTCGCATCTGTGATTGACCCTTGCTGAACCTGAAGCTTTGCGTCCTGCAGGGCCAATTTTGTGGGATTCCGGGCGAGCACTCTGACGTCATGCCCCTGTCCAAGCGCGAGAGGAAGGAAGTGCTTTCCTGTACCGCCAGTTGCTCCAAAAACCAAGTAAGTCGACATTTCCAGCTCCTCTAGAACTGACTCGCAATCCCCCAATCCTTAAGCGGGGACTCCCTTCGTCTATCGCTTGTGACTGTGCGACTTGTGAGGACCCATACCGCTTTCGCGCTCCCCGCGTTTGACCTGGCGGTGTTATGCTGAGCGCTCCGCTTCCGCTTTCAGCGCATCCAGCCAACTCTGAAGATGTTCGCCCAACTTCTGATCGCTGTACAAAGTGCCGATCATGAAACCGGCTGAAGACTCCGTAAAGGTGACTTCTGTCTGGGTTTCATTGGCTTGCTTTACGTCCCACCGAGTTATCCCTTTGTAGCCCGCCATTGTGCCATAAATCATGGCCAGCTCCCCGGGAACCACTTTCGCGATGTGGAGTTTATGCTTGATCAATCCGCCGTAGGTCAGTTGAGTGTCAGCGGAGAAGGCCCCTTCCAGCACGGCATTTTCCAGGTATGGGTGCCAACGCTCCCAATCCGATACTCCGGTCAGGATGGACCACACCGTGCCCAGCGGAGCAGTAATCTGGATCGAACGTGTCGCTTGTACCGGAGCTTCCGGGATCATTTGCCCATCGGCGGCGAATCGTGCAAGCTCGTTCATCGTCATCGCAGCACCTCGTTCTTATCGGTTAGCAAGCACTTTCAGAAGAAGCGTGATCCCATCGCTCACGCTCATGAAGCCTTTTTCGGTTTTCATTCGACCGCTGGCCTGTAGATCGACCAGTCCGTGAACTGAAGCGTAGAGCAGCCCCGCTAAAGCAGGAGTTGGCACCCCAGGCAGCACCCCAGCCTCCTGACACTCAGCGACAATCAAGGCAAACGCAGAAAAGGACGCCATTGCTGCCCGTTGGAGATCACCTTCCTGCTTAGCAATCTTTGGATCACTGAAGAGCAGTTGGTAGCGGCTGGGGTAATCGCGACCATACTCAGAGAACGCCTGCAACGCCCGCTTGAGCTTGGTCAGCGGTAGCACCTTGTCCTGTCCGAATGCAGTAAATGCCGCAGCCAGCTTCTGGAACTCTTGAGTAGCGAGAGCACCCAGCAGGCTATCGCGGTTCTCGAAGTGCTTGTAAGGCGCGTTGTGCGACACACCGCTCGCCTCTCCCACGCCGCGAAGTGTCACGGCTGCTACTCCTCCAGAATCGAGGAGCGCAGCTGCTGCTTCGAGGATTCGTTCACTGGTCTTCACCGAAGAACCTCGATGCCTTCATCGGGCTGTAGCTTTACCAGCATCGCTGAATCATTCCAGAGCTTGGCGGCTTTCTGCCTATCGTAGGAAGCCTTTGAGGATCGTGAAGTGATGAGAGAGCCATTCTTGGACTGCAGATACTGACCGGTCGCATCCGCAAAGTCGGGGTCCACCGCGATCCGCGCCAAGGCGTCGCCTGAGAAAGACAGGCTGCCCATCGTCACGCCCAGAGTCCGCAGTAGCCACTTGATGCACTTCGTTCGCAGGAGCCTGGCGGCAAACGCGGGAGCCGTCCGGCTAAGACCGGTTTCTGGAATAAGGCCCGGGTCAAAGGCAATGGACGCGAGGCGGCTACCTCGCTCCGCAAAACGTCTGTTCAGCTCGTAACAGAACAGCAAAGTGCACAGCTTAGAAGTCGCATAGCGTACTCCGCCTGGACTCGGCTTGCTACCCTGCTTGCCCTCGTTCGCGAGGAGGATTGCATCCGGCTCGATCGCTTTTCCGACCATCCTGCCGTCCATTGTCTCCGGATCATGGGTGCCGCTCGCGGTAAATACAACCCTGCCATTCTCTGTAAAGCAATCCAGCAGCAGGTTTACCAGCAGAAAGTGACCAAGATGGTTGATGGCGAACGTCTCTTCAAAGCCGTCTTTGCTGTACGAGATTGGTCCCCGAAACTGCGCACCGGCGTTGCAGAGCAAAGCATCGAGGTGCTGAAGCTGGCCTTCAGCCATCAGCTGATGTATATCGTTAGCGGCAGAACGCACCGAGGCAAGCGATGACAAGTCCAGTTGCACGGTTGTCACCTGTACGCCAAAACGCACGCGAAGGTCTGATGCAGCCCTTTCGACCGCAGATTGATCTCTACCGGCAAGGATGAGGTCATGCTTCTTCGCTGCAAGACGCTTCGCTGCCTCTAGCCCCAAACCTGCATTTCCACCAGTGATGAGCGCCGTTCCCATGTTCACGGTTCCTATGGTTGACAGCGTACACCGGCGGGGTTGACGACGTCAACCCTAAAGCAAGGACTAGGCTGCTCATCCATCCCTTGCAACCGCATCGCCGACATCGCACATGTCCTTAGCCGTGTAAGTCCTCACGAACGGTTGTCGTTGTTTGAAGGAACATTTGGAGCGTCGACTCCGAAGAAAGTCGATCACGTCACGTATTGGCGATGTGTCACCCACCCAACTCCGGCGGCGAGGCATTTTGAATCTACTCACACTCTTCCCACAGACGTTCCGCCGTGCCGAAGGACGGCGCCCGGCTCTGGCACACTGGTGATCAGAGAGAGGTCGGTTCATGAAGCGTTTGTTCTTCTGTATCGTCGTACTGTCGGTCTTCTGGGCACTCTCCGGCGACGGGGCAGTTCTGGCGCAGACGCAAACACCATCTACAACAATGGGTGCCGCTCAAGCTGACGTTGGCGCGTCTTCCTCGTCACAGCCGGAGATCGTGTTCTATGGCGCGCCCGAAACTCCTGTCCTTGTACCTGAGAACACGTTGCTGCGGGTCAGGACGGATCAGTCGTTGAACACGAAACGGTCGAAGGCCGGGACGCCGGTGTCGTTCACGGTCAGTGAAGACGTGATTGTGAACCATGTTCTCGCTATCCCGCGCGGCGCGACCATCCATGGGGAGGTCGTTGAAGACAAGAAGGCAGGCTTCGTGCACGGTAGCCCCGCGTTGACGCTGAAACTCGATCTCCTGGACATCGGCCGCGGTGAAAGCTTGCCGCTGTACGCCTACCAATTCAAAGTCACGGGCGCCAGCCGGGAAAGGCCCGTGGGACGTAACACCGTGGATGGAGCCTTCTACGGAGCTCTAGCCGGCGGCGTGGTGGCGGGCCAGACAAACGCCGTGCTCACGCGCAAGACCGAAGCCGAAGACATGGGTGCCGGAGCCGCCGCGGGCGCTGGTGCGGCTGCGGCGGCCACGATCGCCGGGCCGAGGCCGGTAGTTGCGATCCCCGCGGAGTCGCAGATGGACTTCTATCTCGCATCCCCCATCAGCGTTCTGGCAGTGAGCCAAAACGAGGCAGAACGGCTATCCCACCGATTGCATCCCGGTGACCCTGTGCTTTACGTTCGAGGTGCCACGCCGTAGAGCCCTCTACAAAATCGGGCAAGTCCTAAGTAGGGCTACGGACTGCCGATGAATCGTCGTTCGGCGCTTCTGCACTGGCATTCCGCAGCGCAGCGGAGGAGCCTGCTTTCATGCGGGGCACCACAGCGCGACGGCACACATCACAGCGCCCCACTTCCCAGCAGACGGCCCCACCTACCCCGCCTCAATGCCGTAGCGCTCCTGCAGAAATCGCCGCACCGCGGGCGACACCACCCCGGCCATCTCCTGCCATGTCCTCACCCGCAGCCGTTGCCGCACCTCTGCCCGTCGTATCGCAGCCAGCACCCGGAAGCAGACCTCCACCAGGTCTGCGCGGCGCCGGTCCATCAACACGATGTACTCGCCGTCCTGTTGCAACGCCGCCAGCACCCCCCGCACCAGCTGATAGCCCGCCACTCCCGTGCTCGCCTGCGGCAGTTCGTCCACCGCGAAGACCTCCTCGACGCCCTCATAGCGCAGCAGCCGCTCCCGCGACGCTCGGCCGAACCCCGTCTCCGTAAGCTTCGCTTCCATCAGCGCGGATCCCAGCACCATATCCAGCTCCGTCCGGTCCACCTCGCCGCGACGCATCGGCAGCTCCGCCCGCACCCCAAAGGCCGGCCGCAGCCCCACCTCCACGCCCAGCAGCGCACACACCGCGCGTCGCTGCAGCATCCCCGGATAGCAGAACACATTCATCAGCAAGGCATCCGAGCTCGTCGCGCACTCCAGCTCACCGCGCCACCGATCTCCCGCCCGCGGCAGCTGCCGGCTCGCCGTATACGTCTTCTCCAGCCGGCGCGCCCACGCCGGGTTCGCCACGATTCGCCGATACGAGGCGGAAAGGAAGTTCCCGTGCCCGCCCGCCGCATCC
>CAXTWN010000192.1:0-4871 GCA_964248055.1 uncultured Acidobacteriaceae bacterium
CCGACCGTCGCCTGCCCGCGCTGGCGCAGGGCCAGTCGCTCACGGCCAACAAGATCGAGCCCGCGCAGAAGTTCACCCAGCCGCCGCCGCGGTTCAACGAGGCCAGCCTGGTGAAGGCGCTCGAAGAGAAGGGCATCGGCCGGCCTTCCACCTATGCCTCCATCATCAACACCATCCAGGAGCGCGACTACGTCAAGAAGATCGCGCAAAGGCTGGTGCCGACCGAGATCGGCATGGTGACCACCGAGCTGTTGGTCAAGAACTTCCCATACATCTTCGAGCCCGGCTACACGGCGCAGCTGGAAAGCGAGCTGGACGCGGTGGAAGGCGGCGCGGAGCGCTGGACGGATCTGCTCAACGGCTTTTATGGGCACTTTGAGAAGGAACTCAAGGTCGCCGAAAAGCAGATGGAAGACGTCAAGGCCATGGAGCAGGCCACCGACGAGATCTGCGAAAAGTGCGGCGCGCCGCAGCTCCTGCAGTGGGGCAAGTTCGGCTCCTTCTAATCGTGCACGAACTTCACCAAGGCCAAGCCGGTAAACGTGGGGCTGGGTCCGCTGAAGAAGGACCCCAGCGCGGCGGTCAAGAAGGTGACCGAGGCCCTCAGCTTTCCGATGGTGGTGAAGGCGCTTACGGACGACACGATCGACCTTTCGCGTGAGGTTGGAGACAAGCGGGCGCTGCTCTCCGCGCTGCAGGAAGGCGCAAAGCGGAGCAAGAAGCTGCAGGTAGAGCCGCAGACCTGCGACTTCACCAAGGAGAACTTCGCCGCCAAGCCCGACCTGAGCTCACCCGAGGCGCAGGAGGCCGAGCAGGAGGAGGAGTTCTGCGACAACTGCGGGCGCCTCATGGTGCTGCGCAACGGTCCCTTCGGTCCTTTCATGAGCTGCCCTGGGTACAACGAGGATCCGCCCTGCAAGACCATTCGCAAGTTGAATCAGAAACAGCAGTCCAAGCCGCCGGTGCAGCTCGACGAGCCGTGCCCGAAGTGCGGTAAGCCGCTGCTGCAGCGAGAGGGCCAGTACGGTGAGTTCGTCGCCTGCTCCGGCTATCCAAAGTGCAAGTACGTGAAGCAGGACCTGCTGGAGGTGCCGTGCCCGAAGTGTGGCGCGGAGGTTGCGGTGCGCAAGAACCGCCGTGGCGACACCTTCTACGGCTGCACGCGGTACCCCAAGTGCGACTTCACCACCAACCAGAAGCTCCTCGCGGAGACGTGCCCCGAGTGCCAGTCGCCGTATGTTCTCGAGATTGCAGAGGCTGACGGCACCTTCCTGGTCTGTCCCAACAATCACGACCGCTTACCCAAGCGCCGTGCCAAGAAGGGTGCCGGGGAAGAAGCGACCGCAGGGCCGGATTGCCATTTTAAGCGGAAGATTGGACCGCCCAAGCCGAAGGAGGCGCCGCGCGATCTAGAGAGACCCGATCCGCAGCGCACCCGGCCTGTCATTGAGGCCGTGGCCTGACGAGTCTCTCCACTCGCACTGCCCGGGTGCGGTCGTCACAGAACACTAAAGCTACAGACTTTGGGATGTGGGCGCAGGTTACTTTCCAAAACCCGTAGATTGTGGCACCATAGAGGTAGACGCTCCCCCCGCCGCCCCTGCGCGACGGAGGCAGGGGCACACACCACGCTTGGAAGGGACACATGGCAAAGGCGATCTGGAATGGGCAGGTCCTGGCGGAGAGCGACGACGTAGAGACCGTGGAAGGCAATACCTACTTTCCCGAGAAGAGTGTGAACCGGGCTTTTCTGCGCCCGAGCTCGACCAGTTCGACCTGCCCTTGGAAGGGCCTTGCGCGGTATTACACGGTGCTGGTAGACGGTCAGGAGAACCAAGATGCCGCGTGGTACTACCCCGCACCCAAGCAGGCCGCCCGCAGCGTCCGGCACAAGGTCGCCTTCTGGCGCGGAGTCGAGATCACCGCGTAACTGACCGAAGCGAGAGCACATGAATCGCTCCCCTTTGTGGGAGCGATTTTCTTTGGGCCCTCACCTGTCTCCTACCGCTGCTGTTTCGCCTTTATCTCGTCCTGGCGCATGGGCATGGCGTCGATGGCGGCACTCAGCTTGTTCATCGAGAGCGGCTTGGTGGAGCGCAGCTTGGCTCCGCCGTCCTTGCCGATGAGGATCACCAGAAAGTCAGTGGGAGCGACGTGGAACTTGCGACGGGCCGCCTCCGCCTCGTCGCTGGAGAGCTGAAGCGGCGTGGGGGAGGGGTTCTGGTAGGGAAGCCCAATCGCGACGAGATCACGCTCCTGTGCCTCCGCCGCGTGCTCGTTCAATGTGCGGATCTGGATCTCCAGTTGCGGATCGTTAGGTCGCGGCGCGAAGACCAGAAGCGGGCGCATGTGAACCTTCAACGCCGCCAGGGTGGTCAGGCCGGATTGCTGAGCGGGAGCGAGTTTTGGAACGGCTGTCATCATCAGAACGGCGAACAGTGCGGCGGAGCTTCGGGGCAGGAGACGACGCATGCTTCTGGGATGCCTCTTCGGAACGCGAGCTATCAAGGACGACCTGAGCCCCATACAGGTGTGCGGTCCAGGTTCTCAGGAGCCCAACGACAGGACGATCTTGCCGAAGTGTCCTCCGCCCTTCAGGTACGCGAAGGCGGCAGGCGCCTCGGAGAGCGCGAAGGTGCGGTCGATCACCGGCTTCAGCCCGGTGTTTTCGATGGCCGCGTTGAGATGGGCAAACATCTCGCGGCTCCCTACGTACACACCGTTCAGGTAGATCGATTTGCGCAGCACGGGCAGGACATCCACGCCCGTGCCGGGCTCGGACAGCACGCCGATGAGATGAACGTGGCCGCCCAGCTTCGCTGCGTTGAGCGAACGCGCCATGGTGCCGGAACCGCCCACCTCGACCACGTGATCCACGCCGCGGCCGTTGGTCAGCTTCAGCACCTCGGCGTCCCAGTCCGGCGTGGTCTTGTAGTTGATGGTCTGGTCGGCACCGAGCGCGCGGCCTCGCGCCAGCTTTTCGTCTGAGGAGCTGGTAAGGATCACCCGGGCGCCGTGTGCCTTCGCGATCTGCAGGCCGAAGATCGAGACTCCGCCTGTGCCCAGGATGAGCACCGTTTGCCCGGCGTGTAGTCTGCCCTTTTCGACCAGCGCGTTCCAGGCGGTAAGCGCGGCGCAGGGCAGCGTGGCTGCCTGCTCAAACGAGAGTGCATCCGGAAAGCGGATCAATCCCGTCTCAGGGAGGACGCCTTCCGTAGCGAAGACGCCGTCGATTGGGCCGCCGAGGGCGGACCTGCCGGTGCTCTGCAGGAACTCGCCGGCCTGCCAGCTCTGAAAGAAGAGGCTGGCCACGCGATCGCCCGGTTTGAGCGCCGTGACCTTCTCGCCGACCGCGATCACCTCACCGGCGGCATCCGAGCCCAGGATGCGGGGAAGCTCCATCTTCAGGCTGTAGGTGCCGAGAGCGATGGAGAGGTCGCGATAGTTGAGCGAGGCCGCGTGGAAGCGGACGTGGACCTCGCCCGGGCCGGGTGCGGGCACATCCTGCTGCTCGACTTGAAGATGCTCGAGGCCGAAGCCATCGCGGAGGCGGAGAAGGGTTGCGGTGCTCATGGGAGCTTGGATGCGTGTGCGCCCGCAAGGCACCAGGGAAGGGGTGCCTCGCCCTACGCCTACGCCTTCACCACCGTGCCGTTCTCGACCTTCACGGGGTTGAGAAACGGCATGCCGGCGCGCAGTTCGGCACCGACCTTCTCGATGGGATGGGCGCGTTCCTCGCCGCGGATGCGAGCGAACTCGTGGCGGCCGGTTTCGTTCTCTTCGATGAACCGTTTGGCGAAGCTCCCGTCGCGGATGTCGGAGAGCAGGCCGCGCATGGCGTCCTTGACCGCGGGTGTGACGATGCGTGGACCGGCGACGTAGTCGCCCCACTCGGCGGTATCGGAGATGGAGTAGCGCATGTATTCGAGGCCGCCGCGGTAGAGCAGATCGACAATCAGCTTGAGCTCGTGGAGCACCTCGAAGTAGGCGAGTTCGGGCTGATAGCCGGCTTCCACGAGGACCTCGAATCCTGCCTTGACGAGCGCGGAGGTGCCGCCGCAGAGCACGGCCTGCTCTCCGAAGAGATCGGTTTCGGTTTCTTCGGTAAACGTGGTTTCGAGCACACCGCCGCGGGTGCAGCCGATGCCCTTGGCGTAGCTCAGCGCCACCTGTAGGGCCTTGCCGCTGGCATCCTGCTCAACGGCAACGAGGCCCGGAACGCCGCCGCCTTCGGTGAAGACCTCGCGGACCCGATGGCCGGGGCCCTTGGGCGCAACCAGCGAAACGTCAATGGTTGGGGGCGGGCTGATGGTGCGGAAGCGGATGTTGAAGCCGTGCGCGAACATGAGCGTCTTGGGCTCGCCGTCGGAGCCTTTGCTGTCGAAGGCAGAGGCGATCTCCTTGTAGACCTTCGCGGCAGTCTGGTCGGGAACGAGGACCATGACGACATCGGCCCACTGCGCGGCTTCAAGCGCGCTCACGACAGGGAGGCCGGCATTTTCGGCTTTCTTCGCGGAAGGCGATTCGGGGCGGAGGCCCACTTTGACGTCCACACCGGAATCCTTGAGGTTGAGCGCGTGCGCGTGGCCCTGCGAACCGTAGCCGATGATAGCGACTTTTTTCGCCTGGATGAGGGAGAGGTCTGCGTCTTGATCGTGGTAGGTCTTGGCCATGAGTGTCGCTTTCTCGTTTCTGAAATGTATCGAAGGGTAGCTCCCTCCGGGTGAAGCGTAAGTTCGTTGAAACCGATGTGGCGCGGGTACCGCGGTCGCAGCCGACGCCTCCCGAGGAGAGCCGGCGTGGTGAAGTCGGCACTTTACTGTACCTGCTCTGTCGTGGCGGCAGAACTGTGCTTGGGTCAGGCCTCGTGC
>CAXTWN010000192.1:4881-5667 GCA_964248055.1 uncultured Acidobacteriaceae bacterium
TTTCGTCTCGGGGAGGGCGTCGGGGGCGAGGGTGTCGTCCTCCGTGTTGTGCGAGGGGGCGTTGCTGATGGAACCGCTGCCGGTGCCCAGCGCCTTGAGCACGCGGCTGGTGTGGTGGCCGCGGCGCATGGCCATGCGGCCGGTGCGGGAGACTTCGAGAACCTCGTAGCCGCTTTCCCGCAGGACCTGGAGCAGACCTTCGATCTTGGAGGCGGAGCCGGTCATCTCGAGCATGATGGATTCGGGTGCGAGATCGACGACCCGGGCGCGGAAGACGGTGCTGAGCTCGAAGATCTGCGAGCGCGAGTGAACGCCGTGCGGCGAACTGGGCCCGGCGGCGACCTTGATGAGGCAGAGCTCGCGGACGACGGCTTCGGTGCGGTTGACCTCGTCGACGTCTACGGTGGTTTCGAGCTTGTAGAGCGAGGCCCGGATGCGATGCGCCGAGGTCTCGGGCGCCTCGCAGACGATGGTCATGCGCGAGGTATCGGCACGTTCGGATTCGCCGACGGTGAGCGAGACGATGTTGATGTTGAGGCGGCGGAAGAGCGAGGCGACGCGGGTGAGAACGCCGGGCTTGTCTTGTACGAGGGCTACGAAGGTGTGGAGCATGGATTTCCAGTAAGTGAATTGTCTAAGGGCGCGAAGTTCTTGGGGGAGGTTTAAGTGCGGTGGGTGGTTGCGGTTCGTAGAGCTCGCTCGACTTGATTTGTATAGGGCGGGCCTTCAGCCCTTCGTGGTTAGCGGGCGGTGTACCTAGGCCTTACGGCCTAGGCTGGTATAGAG
>CAXTWN010000193.1:0-1938 GCA_964248055.1 uncultured Acidobacteriaceae bacterium
TCATCTCGACCCACGGCGCCCGCAAGGGTCTGGCCGACACGGCGCTCAAGACCGCCGACTCGGGCTATCTCACCCGGCGACTTGTTGATGTGGCTCAAGATGTAATCATCTCGGAGCACGACTGCGGCACCGTCGAAGGCATTTACGTCATGCCCATCATCGAAGCCGGCGAGATCATCGAGCCTCTTCGCGACCGCATCATCGGCCGCGTCACGCTCGAGAAGCTCAAGGACTTCGAAGGCAAGGTCATCGTCGATGTCAACCAGGAGATCGACGAGGACAAGGCGTCCGCCATTCAGGCCGCCGGTGTGGAGCGCGTCAAGATTCGCTCGGTCCTCACCTGCGAATCCAAGCGCGGCTGCTGCATCCTGTGCTACGGCCGTAACCTCGGCTCCGGCAAGATGGTCGAGATGGGCGAGGCCTGCGGCGTCATCGCAGCCCAGTCCATCGGCGAGCCCGGCACCCAGCTCACCATGCGCACCTTCCACGTCGGCGGCACCGCCTCCCGCGTGAACGATGCCTCCAAGGTCGAAGCGAAGAATGCCGGCAAGGTGCACTTCATCAACCTGACAACCGTGCGCGCCAAGGAAGGGCATCTGGTCGCCTTCAATCGCTCTGGCTCCGTGGCCGTTATCGACGACAAGGGCCGTGAGAAGGAGCGCTACGCCATCGTCTACGGCGCCAAGCTCCGCGTGGAAGACGGCCAGGAGGTCAAGCTCGGCGATGTCATCGGCGAGTGGGATCCCTACACCTTCTCCATCCTCACCGAGATCGCCGGCACCGTGCAGTTCAAGGACCTGCAGGAAGGCCTCACGGTGAACGAGGAGATCGACGAGGTTACCGGCCTCAGCCGTCTCGTCGTCGCCGAGTCGCCCGATGAGAAGCGTCAGCCGACCATCCTCATCAAGGCCGGCGGCACAACCAAGCGTTACCTCATGCCCTCCCGCGCCTATCTCATGGTGCAGGATGGCGACGAGGTCTCGCCCGGTGACGTGCTCGCCAAGATCCCGCGTGAGTCCAGCCGTACCAAGGACATCACCGGCGGTCTACCGCGGGTCGTCGAGCTCTTCGAGGCTCGCAAGCCCCGCGATCCGGCGATCATCTCCCGCATCGACGGTGTCGTTCGCTTCGGCGATGTCTCCAAGGGACAGCGCAAGGTCTACGTCACCGCCGACAACGGCAACGAGGAAGAGTACTCGGTGCCGCGCGGTCTCTACATCAACGTGCAGGAAGGCGAACGGCTCCGCGCCGGCGACGCCCTCATCGACGGCCCACGCAACCCGCATGACATCCTCGATGTCCTCGGCGAGCGCGCGCTGCAGATCTACCTTGTGGAGCAGATTCAGGAGGTCTATCGTCTCCAGGGCGTGTCCATCTCGGACAAGCATATTGAGACGATCGTCCGCCAGATGCTGCGCTGGGTGAAGATCGACGACGTCGGCGACACCAACTTCCTGCTGGAGCAGCAGATCGATCGCTTCCGGTTCAACGCGGAAAATCAGCGTGTGACGACCGAGGGTGGCCGTCCGGCTGTGGGCCGTCCGCTGCTGCTGGGCATCACCAAGGCGTCGCTTTCCACCGACAGCTTCATCTCGGCGGCGAGCTTCCAGGAGACCACCCGCGTGCTCACCGAGGCGTCCATCAACGGCGCCATCGATGGCCTGCGCGGCCTCAAGGAAAACGTCATCGTCGGCCGTCTTATCCCCGCCGGCACCGGCATGGAGTACTACCGCCAGGTCGCGCTCTCCCCAGAGCTCGAAGAAGCGGCAGCCCAGATCCAAGCCGAGGTTATGGAGGCGCACGAGGCCGAAGAGCGCGAGCTCGAAGCCATGCGCATGGAAGGGGAGCAGGAAGAACTCGCCGCCGAGTAGTGCTAGGCGCACGGCCACACGCTTGCTTTGCGAGCAAAACACAGGGGGCGGACTCGCAAGAGTCCGC
>CAXTWN010000193.1:1948-5662 GCA_964248055.1 uncultured Acidobacteriaceae bacterium
TTCTCCCCCGAAGGCTCGCCCCTGCTGCGCTTTGGGGGAACAGGAGCGATAGTCGTTGTCTTCAAACGGAGCAGGAAAGACGCCTTCGCGGCGGCATTTTCCCGTCTCAGGACGCGGGTTTGCTGGCGTTCCAGAACGGGACGTATACCCCAAACGGGGCACAGATCATAAGAACAAAAAGCGAAGATCCGCTGTTAGGCTCTCCCTATCGCCACGAGTCCATGAGGGATCAGGGACGAAGAACCTGAGCTCTCTCGGATCATCGATGGATGAAGCGAAAACTGCCTCTAAGGATGACCATGCACCGCTTGAAGTACTTCCTCTTCGCTCTTCTACTGTCCATCGTGGCACGACCTGCCCTGGCCAACTCCATCCCCTATGCGCAGATCGGGACGGTCGCTCCCACGGTGACGACCTATGCCGCGGGCAGTGGCGGCGTGAACGTCTTCTACGACGGGGGTACGACTAGTTACACCGATTACATCGGCGTTTACGACCTGCAGACCGGCTATAACAGCGGCCTCATCCTCGACAACAAGACCACCACCCTCGGAACAGAGGTGACCGTCGGCTCCAGTGCGGGGCAGATCAATGCCGGCGACCAGTTGGTCTTCTATCTCGCTTCTCCGGAAGGCATCTCCACCTCCGTCCCGGCCGGCAGTGCGGATGGCATCAACCACGCCTACATCACGACGTACTCGGGCGGCACGATCAACGGCGTCGCGGTGCCTGCAGGCCTGTTTGTCGGTATGGAAGACGAAAACGCGAGCCACTCGGATCTGACTTACAACGACGATGATTTCATCGTCACCAACGTCAGATCGCCCGCGGTCACGCCGGAGCCGGCGTCCATCCTGCTCCTCGGCACTGGCCTGCTCGCCTCACTGGGCGTGCTTCGCCGGCGGCTACGGAGTGAGGAGTGATGAGACCCGCAGGTTCCCACCGGGCGCAGATCGGATTAGGCTTGAGAGATCAACGAATACTGACGTCCGGTGGTTCAGGCCAGCACCTGGATGACCCGCAATAGCGCTTCACGTGTCGTCCGCCCTTCCCACTCGTAGAAGTTGACCTCCGGCTTGAAGACCTTGCGGAAGATGTTGGCAAGTTCAGGATCTTCCTGCGGATGGCTGGCCAAGAAGCTTTGGATGTCCTGGACCGCTTGCGCCACGAACTCGGGCGAGTTGTCCTCTTTAAAAGCAGCGACGACCTTATCCGCATCTTCGCTGATGAGGTGGTAATCCTGGTCGAAGTAGGTTCTTACCAGATTGAAAAACGCGGGATAGCGCTGCTTTGCGTCCAAATCGTCGGCTGCCATGGGATGTGCTTCCTTCATCGGCCTCGCCTCACGGAATCGGGTACGTGGTAACGATGTAGAACAGCTTTGTGGAGTTCTTGGCGATCTTGAAGACGACTCTCGCCTTTGTCAGTTCCTGGTACTTGCCGGTCGCGTTCAAGAAGGCTTCCCCCAGCGGTCTCTGGAGTTCGAGTTCAAACTCCTGGGTGGCTCCGGCCCGTGTTGTGTTCATAGCCCAGGTCTTGATGGCCGCTCTGTTGGCCCGAACCGTGTCGTTCACCGCCTCTTCGGCGATCTCTTTGGAGTAGTAACGACCAAAGACACCAGTGGGATTTTGTGACTTCATTGCTCTGTCTTCGAGGTAGTCTCGGTTCACATTGACGTGTTCCTGAAGGGCGTGACCCCCTTCCTTGCCGATGGCCTTGTTTTGTTCCTCCACATCGAGGGAGATCCTCCCCGTCTTTCCTGCGACTGCCTGCTCCGACAGAATGACGCGCCCTGCCCGGATCGCCGCGATCTTCTCGGCGCCGATGATCCCCGCGCCGACGGCAAAGGGCACGGCCACATCGAGCACAACCCCGATCCGCTGCGCGGTCTTGTCGGAGGCACCAACCTCCTTTGCCGCCCAAGTCGCTCCGGTCTGCGTAAGGTCGGCGACGGGCTTTCCGCTGAACAGCTGCCGAATGGCCGCCTGCGTGGTATCCAGCCCGTGCAGGGCGAGCGCCGATCCGCCCACTTTGGTGATCATCGTCGGCTCGGGCGTGAGGATCAGCAGCACGCCCCCGACCGTCTCCGCGCCGCCGCCGATGATCGATAGCACAGCACTGCCGCGGTTCAAGGAGGTTTCGCTGGGAGGATGGATGGGAGGCGGAACCCAGCATCCAGGGGGCGTCGGCTGGCTATAGTGCGACTGGTGTGACCAGGCGTCCTGCCGCGCGCTGGGCGGTTCCGGCAAGGTGGCCAGGAAGCGCTCGATCTCTGCAAAGGGTGGCGGCGAGGGCATCTCGTGCCAGGTGTTCGAGGCCAGTTCGCCGGGGCTGATGCTCTTGCCGTTCAGCATCGCAAAGAGCTGAACCGGCGTGAGCGCGATGCTGATCCCGTTGTCCTCTGCCATCGCCAGGGCCTCTCGGGAGCGCTCAGTTTCCCATCGTCATGTTGACGAACTGCTTCTCATCCAGCTTGGGTTGCAGGCTCAGGGTGAGGGTGTGGTTGCCGCCGCTGGCGCTGGTGTTCCCAAAATGGCTGATCCAGCCTTCGAAGCTATAGGTGCAGATGGCGTCCTGCTGGCTTTCCTCCGCCCAGAACTCAATTTTGATGTCCTTCACCGAATCCTTGGTGATGGTGCTGGCGAGTTTGTACAGCTTCTGCAGCATCGCATAGGGCACGTTGTCGGTGTCGTGCATGTCCACCGTGACTTCGATGGAGTACACAAGTGATCCCATCATGGGCATGCCGATGCCGTGGTGAGACGACACCCCGAAGTGCACCGCAAGCGCGTTGAACCGATCGCCGTCGATCGTCACGGAGCTAATGGACGGATTGGCCACAAGAACCTCGACCTGGAAAGAAACCGTACACAGAGTATCGCGTCTCTCCGAAGCGCGCCTTCCCCGGAGGGGTGATGGCGCGTGGGCGACAGGCTATGTGCCTGCCCTCACGTTCCCTTGGACTCGAAGGTGCACGCGTGAGCCCTTCCTGTGACAGAGGTCAGTGGGGCAGACGAAAGTCTACGGTGACGGTAGTCGCCACGTCCGTGGGTCGTCCATCGACCAGGTATGGCTGGTAGCGCCATTGCCGGACTGCATGCTCGGCGGCGCCGCGCAGCAGCGGGTCGCCACTGAGGATCTGGGTGGCCAGGACCGTACCCTGCGGCGAGACGGTGGCACGCAGCACCACCTGGCCTTCGCGACGGCTGAGGCTCGCAAGCTGCGGGTACTCCGGGGCCGGATCGGAGAGGACGTGCCCGGTCATCATCCCGGAGGAAAGGACGATTGCGGCTTGTTCCTGGTTTGCGGTCGCGGGCGGCGTCGCCGGTTCCTTGTTCTGTCCGAGGAGCGATGGGGGAGCGTCCGGCTGTCCCGGTGCGGAGACAACCTGGGGCGCGGTTGCCGCGGGCGACTGTTCCGTCGCAGCGGCTGGCGAAGGTGTTGCGGGCGGGATCGTCGGCGGAACGGGCGAGCTCTGGGCCTCGGGCTTCTCGGTAGGCATGGCCGGCCCGAGCGCCGATGGCACATCAGGGTGCGCGAGATCGGCCGCCGCGAGGGTGTTTGTTCTGTGGTGCAGGCGAAGCCCTACATCCGCCGCCAGCAGCAGCGCGCAGCCTGCAAGGGCTAACGGCAGCCAAGGCCTGGCGCGGCTCGGGCGATCCGTCGGGTGCAGGATGGGCGGGGGCGGGTGGACCGGAGGGGCGGCGGGGGGTG
>CAXTWN010000194.1:0-5558 GCA_964248055.1 uncultured Acidobacteriaceae bacterium
AGCGCGTCACCGCCGGTCCTCCCGGGGTCGCTGTCTGACCCTGCGCGGGTGCGGGCGCAGCGGGCACACTCGCCGGAGCGCCCGTCCCTGCTGCGCTCGGAGCAGGGACCGGTGCGGTCTCCTCGCCGGGGAACGGGAAACGCTTTGCCGCCGGTGCGGTTGGCGGGGATGGGGTGCTCGGGGCGGTGCTCGCGGCGGGGGCGACTGGGCACTTCGGGTCGGCAACCCAGTTGCCATTGGCGTCCTGCACAAGGTGGCACGTCGCCGCAGGCGCCTGCTGCTGCGCTCGTGTCACGGCGCTCCCGGCAAGCAACAAGGCCGCCGCACAGATCCCCACCGTCCGTCTTAACCCCATTTCGCGCATACATCCGTTAGACGGCGGAGAACACCTCCCGTGCCGCCCTTTGCCCCACCGTTGAATGGCGATACCTGCTCCCTGATCGTCGCCCTTCCCCGCTGCTATACTACCGCCCATGCCGCGTCGTCCCAACGTTCTCAAGAAAACAGCCGCCCGCACCGCGTCGCCGCGTCTGCTGATCCGCTCCTCCGACATCCACGCCGCCGGCTGCTACACCCTGGACCCCATCCGCGCCGAGCAGATCATCGCCGAGTACGACGGCCCGCGCATCCCGAAAGCCGTTGCCGATGAGCGCTACGGCGGCCGCCCCGTCACCTATCTCTTCGGCTTTGGCGATGCCGACATGGTGATCGACGGCTTTTCCACGGCCATGTTCATGAATCACTCCTGCGCCGCCAACTGCGAGACCGAAGAGATCGACGAGCGCATCTTTATCCGTGCTCTCCGCGACATCGCACCGGGCGAAGAGCTCGTCTACGACTACCACCTCTACGACTCCGACCTTGAGGACGAAGCCCCCTGCTTCTGCGGCAGTGAGAACTGCCGCGGCACCATGTACTCCGACCGCGAACGCGCCCGCCGCGCCAGGCTGCTGAACCGGGCAGCCAACCGCCGAAAGGGAGCGACGGCGTCCTGAACGGACTACGGTTCCTGGAACCAGCGTCTTCTCACAGCCCCGCGGCAGCGATCAACTCTTCGCCGATGGTCAACGCCTGCGTGATGACATTTAGCACCTTGCTCATATCGCCCATCACGCTCAGCGCGCCGGCGATCTGTGCGTTGACCACCTTCAACCGCGCGGTCAGATCGGCGATCTCCGCCGTGTCCGCATCCAGCATCTGCCCCAGGCATTTTTCGTAGGCGTCCTGCGCCTGCGCATACTGCGCCTCCAGCTGCTCGCGTTGCGCCTCCGTCTGGCACGCGGCCAGGAGCAGGCTGTAGTTCTTGTCCAGCGACAGATACGTCTCCTGCACCTCTGCGAGCGCATTGGCCACGGCACCTCCTCCTTACTTCGGCGAAATCTGCGCGACCCACTGCTCGACCGAGGCCAGCGTCAGCGGCGTCGCCCGAACCACAATCGGCTTATCTTCCGCGACTACATGCACCTTGCGCGCCATCTCGTCCAGCGATTTGCCCATGTCCGTCGTCGCCTTGGCATACGCCGCGTCCAACGACGCCTGGCGCGTCGCGATCTGCTGCTTCGCCAGGGGTTTCAACCTTTCGCTCTCGTCGGTCGTGGGGACAGCCGGCTTCAGGCCAAAGGGCTCCAGCGGACTGGTGAGCAGTGTCGACGTGTTCACGCCGTTCTGATCCACAAGCGTCTGTGCCAGGTCGGCTCCCAGCTGCGTGTAGACCGCATCCACCGAGTTCCACGCCGGCGTCTCACTCGCAAACAGCTGCGCCAGGTTGCGCACCAGCTCGTCCATCGCCCGGGCGGCCTCGCGCTCCTTGCGCTCCTGGATGGCCGTGGCCAACGTCTGCGCCGCGATCGTGACCGCGCTTTGCACACCGGTGGAGGCCGTCACCCCGGCCAGCGCTTCAGCCGCCGCATCCAGATTGGCCGCCGATGCCCCGACCGCCGCCGGGGCCTTCGAGGCCGTGAGCTTCGCAAACGCCTCCGCCAGCGCCGAAACTCCTGCCGCCAGCGCGACGCGCTGTTCCAGATCCGCCCTGGTCTTCTCCTCCCGCGCCCGTGTCTGCGGCAGGAGCGGCTTGCCGTACAGCGCCGCGTTCAGTGCCTGGATCTCCTCCGTCTTCGCCAGCATCGTCTCCACGCCCTGGTAGTACGCGGAGAGCGCCTTTGCGGTAGCGGTCATCTGGGTCGCCGCGGCGGCCGCATCTTCGGCGTTCTTGCACCCGACTAGCAGCACCAGCCAACACAGCCCGGCAACGACGCTCGCTTGCTTGCGTGCCTTGAGCAGACCAACCTCGGAGCGCAGGCGCCGGTGCCGACGGACGGTGGCAGCAACCTCCGCGTGGGCGGGACGCAATGCCCGCAAGCCGTCACCCGAAGCTGGCCGGAGCGGAGCCAGAATCCACTTGAGACCGCCGAGCGACCGTGCTACCGTGACGGCGATACGCAAGACACCCACGCGCGTCTCCAATCGCAACATCTGAACTCGACGAGGGAGCTCCCCATGCCGCTTTCCGTGAACAATACCATCGTTACTGCCGACATCGAACATATAACCATGTTCAAAAATATGAAGGTATGGCGGCTGGAAGGAAGCGCCAACGACCAGATCGTCATCAAGATCGATCATCCCCAAGCGCCTCAGATCAAAGCGGCCAACATCATCATCAAAGCGGTGGATCCGCGTGCCAAGTTGAAGATCTTGACCACCGCCGAACGCCAGGCGATCAAGCAGTTTGTCGACGATTTCGAGAACCTGGTGACCTATTACCAGGCGCTTGGCGTCACGTACGGTGCCGATCAGGCCGCAGCGATCGCTTCCTTGAAGCAGTCACTGACGTTTACAGAGCCGTTCGTCAAGATGGAAGCGTTAAACCTTCGGGACCTGGAAGGCGCTCTCACGGTGCGCATGACCGGGGACAAGACCGATCTTCGCTCTTTTGCGGCGACGCTGATCGCTCCTGGAGGCCTGGAGACGCTCGGCGCCATTGTTGCCGCTGATATGTACAACGGCAACAAAGACCGCTTCTACCCGGGGTCCCATGGGACCAGGACGATCGGCACGGTGGCCCTCAATCTGCGCTGCCTGGTCAACGTTGGCAATGTGTTCAAAATCAATACAGGCACCGGTAGCGCCCTGGGAGCGCTGGACTTTGTCGATCCGCAGTCCCGGTTCAAAGATCCCAATATCCCCTTGGCGCAGGCGGAGGCCGCCGCCGGCGAAAAGTGGCCGGGCAGGTACCTCTCCGAAAAGTGGCGCCGCCAGGCCTTTGCCAAAGACATTGTTCACGATCTGGAGGCGATCCTCAGCCCCAAGAAGAGCCGTTTCAGCTTGAAATCCAAGCTGCCTAGCGATGCTGCCTCCCGCATCGAGAAAGGTATGGTGCAGGGAGCCAAACAGATCGCCGCTAAGCTGGAGCAGAAATACAATCCCAATGGTTGGAACCAGGGACTGCGCGATCGCTATATGATCATCTCCCAGGTCAAGTGAAAGCCCCTTGAAGGCTGCCTTTCGCCACGTCCAGGCACCCCGGGCGAGCACCACGATAGTGGCGGGGCCGAACGGATGGAGCGACGCGCGCTCCCAATCTCCACGCGAAAACCAAGGCGCCCCTGACATCTTCACCAGCTGCTGAGGTACCGTTGTCCATGGCAGGTGACCCCAACCCCATGCGCGCCCTCGTTCTCTCCCGTTTGCACCGTAAACCTTGCACATTGTCGCCCATGCTGGCGCTTCTCGCCATGCTCGCGCTGGGCACACGCATCGCCTCGGCACAGCTCACAGACTCCACCACGCGGGCCGACACCGTCACCCACATCAAGGTCACGGTGCCTGCTCAGCCGAAGGTGATCCCGCGCACCCTGTTTGGCAGCTTCCTTGAACCCATCGGCCACTCCACCTACGGCGGTCTCTGGGCGCAGGTGGTGGAAAATCCTTCCTTTGAAGATGGCCTCTGGTCGGCGAACAACGTCGCCGAGATGTTGCGCACTCGCCCCGAACTCCATCGCGCCTCCGAGGTCGGCCTGCCGCTTCCCTGGCAGCCCCTCGACCCCACGCAAGGCGGCCGGTATCTCACCGTCCGCCGCGACGCCGGCAACTCCTATGAGTCGCTCCTGGTCATGTCGCTGCCCGGGAAAGAGGTCGGCGTCCTGCAGCAGATCTACCTTCCTGTGCAGCGCGAGCTCACCTACACCGGCAGCCTGATGCTGAAGCATGTGCGCGGCCCCGCGGACGTCTCGGTCACCCTGCGCCGCCACGCCCATCCCGACCAGATCCTCGCGCACGCCGCCCTCTCCGCCGCCTCCGAGCAGTGGAGTACCTATCCGTTCACCCTCACGCTCGCCCCGCACGCCGTGGCGCCGCTCGAGCCCGTAGACCTCGTGATCTCGCTGAGCAACGACGCCCGCGCGCAGCTCGACAACGTTCTCTTGAATCCGGCCGACGCCGTCGACGGCATGGACCCGGAGGTCGTCGCCATGGCCCGCGATCTCCAGTCCCCGATCGTCCGCTTTGGCGGCAACTTTACCTCCGCCTATCGCTGGCGCGATGGCATCGGCCCCCAGGAGAAGCGCGTCTCGATGATCAACCCCTCCTGGGGCATCCCCGAGTACAACACCTTCGGCACCGATGAGTTCCTCCGCTTTTGCGAGCTTATCCACGCCCAGCCGCAGATCGCGCTCAACCTCGGCACCGGCAACCCAGCGGACGATGCCGACTGGGTCCGCTATGTTGACGACCACTGGGGCAACCACCAGGGCGGCCTGCTTTGGGAGCTCGGCAACGAGCTCTGGGGCGACTTCCAGATCGGCTACCCCTCGCAGCAACGCATCGCCGCCGTCACCCTGGCCACCAGCCAGGCTGTCCACGCCGTCGACCCCCACGCCCGCCTCATCGCCACCGGCGGCGATGAAGAGTTCTTCCACGACTGGAACGCGGCGCAGCTCACCAACCCGCCCGGCACCTTCAACTTCCTGTCCACCCATTTCGTCGTGCAGGACTGGACGCAGCTCCCCAACGCCTCCAACGATTTCCGGACTATGGCCGCCCTCGCGCTGCCGTGGGGCCTCGGTCCCCGGATGCGGGCGATCCAGCAGCAGGCCGCCGCGGCGGGTCACGCGGACGTCCGTGTCGCCTTTACCGAATGGCTCATGGTCTCCGACCTCCAAACCGGCCCGCACTTCACCAACCTCGGCGGCGCGCTCTTCGCCGGCGGCTTCCTGAACATGCTCATGCGCAACGCCGATGTGATCTCGGTCTCCGACATGACCGGCATTCTCGAGTTCGGCGGTATCTGGAAGAAGCGCGCGCAGGTCTACGGCGCCCCCGCCTACTGGGTGCTGCGCGAGTACAGCCAGACCCATCCGCATCTCCTGCTCGACGTCGCCTCCGACACGCCCACCTACTCCGTCCAGCACGGCACCTCGCGCCTGCCCGACATCCCCAACGTGCCCTACCTCGACTGCATCGCCGCCCAATCCGAGGACAACGCCCACCTCGTGCTCACCTGCATCAACCGCCACCTCACCCGCCCCATGCAGGCCCAGATCGATCTTTCCGCCTTCCAC
>CAXTWN010000195.1:0-306 GCA_964248055.1 uncultured Acidobacteriaceae bacterium
CCCCACGCCCCTGATCGGCCTCCAGCTCCGCCCGAATCGCGGCGAGGTCCGGAGTCAGCAGCAACCGCTCCAGCAAGCCCCGCACCACGCGCAACGCCTTCTCCTGGGTACGCGCACGGGCGTCGGCCCCACGGCCAATGTCAAGGTAGATCGCTCCCAGGATCGCCTCTGCGGTGTTCGCCAGCACCGCCAGCTTTTGCCGTCCATCGACCGCCTCGGCGCTTTTGCCCATCCGCAGCAGCTCGCCGAGACGGAGACTCGCGCCCCGCTCGGCCATGCGCTTCCGGCTCACAAGGCTGGCGCGGA
>CAXTWN010000195.1:316-598 GCA_964248055.1 uncultured Acidobacteriaceae bacterium
TGCGGTCCGGAAACTCCCGCAGCAACAGCTCCGTTACCGCCAGCCCAAGCACCGCATCGCCCAGGAATTCCAACTGCTCATTGTCCGTTCCCGGCTCGTTTGGCTCATCCGCATTAGTCTTCGCACGGCCCAGACGAGCCTCATAGATAAACGAGCTGTGCGTCAGCGCCAGTTCCAACAGATCGCGATTCTGAAACTCGTACCCGAGCTGCTCTTCGAGCACACGGTCGCCCGCTTCGGACCGCATCGGTTCCCCGGACGGCGCACGCCTCGCCTTCCCCA
>CAXTWN010000195.1:608-5552 GCA_964248055.1 uncultured Acidobacteriaceae bacterium
GGCCTGTACGCGTCTTTCTGTGCCTTCCCCGTGGGGTCGAAGTCCTTGTCATCGTCCCTCGCGGGTGCCGGCTGGGCGCGCTGCGGCAGCGCAAACGGCCTCTTGATCCCGTTCTCCGCCGCCAGCCTCGTGTCCGGGCGCGCATCCCGGGAGGCCAGCGCCGCCTCGTACTCCGCCAACGCCTTCCCTCGGTCTGGAGGGCTCATGTTGTCATACAGCCGGCCCATGTAGATGTGGCTCCAGGCCACTGTGCGCGGATCCTGACTCAGCTTCAAAGTGTTGTTGAAGCCCTCCATCGCCTTGTCCGGCTGACCCTGCATCAGGTCGATACGCGCCAGCACGTACTGCGCCCGGCCATGGTCGCCCCCGGGGTCCGCCATCACCTTGTCGGCCAGCTCCGTCGCTCCCGCGACATCGCCCTTCATCAGGTCGCTCTCCGCGAAGTCGATCGGCCCGGCCAGCCTGGGCTTCGGGGCCACACGCCCGCCAAGGGGATCGCTCCCGGCGTCCTTCACAAACGCGATACGCTCGGCGCGGCGGCGCTCCCCATCGACGTCCATGCCGTAGATCATCGGCGCGATCTCGTCCCGCAGACCGTCCCCCTTGCTGCCCATCTCCGCCAGCCCGTGGTAGAAGTAGCTCGTCAGCACCCAGCCGGCACGATCGTCCTTCTCGACGATCACCTCCTGCGCCGCCACGGTCTCGCGATCGTAGAGTGCCTTTGCCGTCTCATAGTCCAGCACCGCGGCGCGATCCTTCGAACTCGGACGCTTCGGTGCCGGCTCCGCAATGGTGTACAGGTGGGCCTCAATCGCCTTCACCAGACACTCCGTGATGAGCGCTTCCACGTCGCTCTTGTACGCAAAATCGATCGGCGCGTCCGACACACCGCGCAGCAGCGGCTGGATGCGCTCCATCGCGCTGCCACGGCTGTACACCATGGGCTCCACCACATAGTGCAGGTAGATGTGCCGGATCTCCTCCATGCGCACCGGATCGCCCGTGGCCGTGCCGTCCGGGGAGGTCACGATGATGTAATCGGTGCCGTAGATGCGCGCATTGGTCAGCGCCGGCGAAAGCATCGGCTCCAGCAGCACCAAAAAACGCCGCCCGTCGTAGCTGGAGACCGGCTGGTGCAGGTAGATGTTCGTGTTGAGGATCATCGTCTCCATGGGCCCATGCACCCGCGTCGCCAACGCCTCGTACTCCGGCCGGTGCCGCACCCAGATCAGGTGCAGCTGAGTCGCTTCAGCGAAGGTGCGCAGCAACGGCAGCACATTGACCACCTGTGTGGCCTGGGGCGGCAGCTGCGTCTCATCCACGTTCGGCGTCAGGCTCGGGGCCGGAGAGAGGTAGAGTGCCAGCGATACATACTGCCCGACATTCAGGGCCGGGTCGCTCAACTGGTGCGCGGTCAGGTAGCCGCACAGCGAATCGCGGCTCCCGCGCGCCCCCTCGCTCGCTGCCAGGGCCTCGTTCAGCTCCTTGCGGACCTCCATCCGCACCGGGGCCGAGTGCTCCAGATCGTTATCGTAGCCGCATACATTCAGAGCTGACGCTATCTCAAACAGCGGTTCGTTGTACTCGAGCGTCACCGCCGCCCCGCCAGGCTCGATCTGCGCCGCCCGCGGCCGTGCGGTCGGGTTCGCATCGTTGGCGGAGGGGCGCTCGTTCGCCGTTGCACCCGGTACCTCAGGCGATGATGAGGATGAAGACGAGCTCTGCGCCCCCAGGGACGGAGCGAACGGCAGCAGCAGCGCCGCCCCTAACAGCAAGAGGCGGGCAGAGAGAGACCTCTGAGAGGACATGGCAAACTTTTGACGCACGAGGGGAGTCTAGGAGAGACGGAGTTCGCCATGCAAGTTGAGGACAGGCAGCAGAGTGAGGGACGTCCCCACCGCGTCCCAAATTGGTACTTGCTTATGAGATTCCCGAAAACGGAGAAGGCCGATGCAGCCCCAGCTCCCTCGCGTTCGAGTCCTATGTGAGCTGCCGCTACCCGCGCACCGAAAGCGCCGTATACGTCATCACGGCATGGCCCGGAACCGGAACCCCAAACACCGTTGCCGGCTTGAAGATGCTGCCCAGAAGATTGGCCTCCACGCGACAAGCGCCGGTCCGAGATCGCTCAGGGCCTGCTGCATCCCCTGGAGCTCGTCAAACTCGCTTCGGCAGTCCTCGCACTCGTCGATATGGCGCGCAAGGCGACCCATCGTCACGCCATCCAAAGCGCCGTCAAGGTACGCCGAAAAGCGCTCCCGCGCCTCCGAACACACCGACGCCCCCACCTGGGTGTTCACCGTGCCACCGTCCCTTCCACCCTATAGATGCCGCGGGCCTTCGTTTGGCCCGTGGTCGCACGCGAACGAGTTTCACTCTTTGGTAACACCGAAGTTGCAGCTTCGGCCGCTGTCGGGCGCAGCGCCTCGCGCAGGGCGGCCCGCCCCCGCATCAGCCGGCTCTTGACCGTGCCCACGCTGGTCTGCAGGATCTCGGCGATCTCCTCGTAGGCGAAGCCCTCGATCTCCCGCAGCACGACCGCTGTGCGAAATACCTCGGGAATCGTGTGCAACGCTGCTTCCACACGCTCGCGCGTCTGCGCACGGGCGACGTTATCGAACGGCGACGCCTCGCCGGTGGCCAGCGTGTCCACGAGCGAAAACGTCTCGCCCTCGTCATTCTCCTGCGTGTCGTCGAGCGTGGTCTCCTGGCGCTTATGGCGCGTCCACCAGCGCCGCTGGTTGGAGGCCTCATGGAGCGCGATCCGGTAAATCCACGTCCGCAGGCTGGCGTCGCCATGGAAGCTGTGGATGTTGCGGAAGACCTTGACGAAGACCTCCTGCGTCACATCGGCGGCATCGGTCGGATCCCGCAGGCTTCGGGCGATCAGGCTGTAGACCGAGCGGCTGTATTGCGCGATCAGCAGCGAAAACGCAGCCTCGGAGCCGGCCTTCAGCTCGCGCACCAGGCTTTGTTCTTCCGCGCCCATCAGGAGTGCACTTGCCAGCTCGCTCATCCGGAACCTCTCTCACCCGGCAGGACCGGGAACACGGAGATCCTCCGCAGACCGCACGGAGTAGGCAATACACTAGGACACCCACGGGACAAGTGTCCAGTGAATACAGTTGCGAGCGATGCTCGCCAAAGGCGAAACAGGAGAGGTGTTGCTCAAAACGAGGAACTGCGCCGCCGGCGACCGAGTGCTCGCTCACTCTACCGGCTTAGACACCGCGATGGAGGCCTTTGTTCCCACCCCCACCTGACTCTCGATTGACTTCGGTCCGCATATCCGAGACACTAAGCGGAGTCCTTCCCTCGAGTGGGCCTGTGGCGCAGCTGGGAGCGCGCTTCCATGGCATGGAAGAGGTCATCGGTTCGATCCCGATCAGGTCCACCAAACAAACCTCACAAGCTGAACAAACAGGAAAGAAGCAGGGCTGCTTCCCTCCTGTACCGTCCCCCTGTCGCGAATGCACGGAACGCCCGTTCGGTGCCCTACCGGACCGTCCGTTCCTGCGTCGGTCGTAGTGCCTCTGCCGGTTCGCCTGCGAAGGTGAAGCGCTCGACGAGCACCTTGACACGTTCTTTCTGGCGACTGGGCGGCAAGCGCTTCGTCCTTGTGAGATCGGCAATGCCGTGGAGGCTTGCCCACAGTAGTTCGGACAGAACCACCGCCTCCGAACCCCGCGCCTGAAACAAGGTACTAAGTTGCACAAACGCAAAGCGCAGCTCAGCCGGAGTCGCCGCATCATCGAACGGCACACTGAGATGAAGAGAAAACATGACCTCATACAAGGCCGGGGACGCCGCAGCAAACGCCAAGTAGGCAGCGGCTACTGAGGCAAGGGCATCTCCGTGCCGAGGCCGTTTCTGTGCTCTCTCGATCGTTGTACCCAGCTCGGCAAAACCCTCGATAGCCACTGCGCCAAGAATGGCCTCGCGGCTTTGGAAATGCGAATACAGGACGGGCTGACTGTAGGCGATCTCGTCGGACAGCCGACGGACAGTAACACTGGGCCACCCCTCAAGCTCCGCGATTCGTCGCGCAGCGCTTACGCTCTGCGCCCGGCGCGCTTGCCTGTCCCGCAGCTTGCGTTCCTGAACCCGATTTGCCCCTGTCTCTACTACCATTGATAGCCATTCTATCGTCCCTCAACTTCAGTTAAAGCCTGCACAGGTGTCGAGCATCATATATAGCGTTGCTAGAATTAATTTCAAGCAGGAGCGGAACACACCATGATCCATACCTCTCTTCCTACCTCGATCGCCGCTCTTCTGGCTGTCGCAGTCACGGTCATCGGCGGCTTCTACGTCGTAGCTCCCGAGCGAGTGACGCGATCCTTCGGCCTTCCGCTGCCCTCCGCGGATGCTGACACGCGCGCCTGGCTACGCCTGAAAGGGATCCGGGACGTCGCCTCGGGGTTGCTGGTGCTGACCCTGATGGCGACCACGAACACGCGCACGGTGGGCATCGCTCTTCTCGCGCTTGCCATCACGCCGCTCGGCGATATGTCGAATGTACTGGGGTCGCGCGGGTCAAAGCTGTCGGCGTTCTCTGTCCATGGCGCCACGTGCGCGGTCATGCTGGCGATCGGCTTCGCCCTGGTTCGCGTCCCGTAAGGAGCCACGCGGATCGTGTACCGCACATGCGGCATACCTCGCGTTCCTTCGCTTGCAAGGGCGGTAGTACCGGTACGACGGCCACTTACCAGAAAGTCGCGTCTTCGTTACCAAGCGGGGAGGGTAAGAACGCCCGGACCTCTGTACTGTGAAAGCTGCCGGGATGGAGTACGGCAGAGGACCATGTATCCGCTGCTGCCCTAAACGGCTTCACAGAACGGCTTCAAAAAATCCCACTCATGGGATGGAGACACCTACTTGCTCTTGCGGTCTTTTGCTCCTGTTTGCGTCCTTTGCTTGCTTTGCCTGTTCTGTCGCTCTGGC
>CAXTWN010000196.1:0-5403 GCA_964248055.1 uncultured Acidobacteriaceae bacterium
GTCCGATTGCGGGCGCCGTAACCGGAACCCTGATCGGCCTGGTACAGGATTCGCTGACGGACCAGCCCTTCGGGGTGTATGGCATCGCCAAGGCGATCATCGGGTACATCGGCGCCAGTGTCAGCTTCACGGTCGACGTGGAGAACGTCTTCAACCGGATCTTGTTCAACTTCCTGGCCAGCCTGCTGCAGAGCGGGATGCTCTTCTTTATCCGCCGGCGCATGCTGGGCATCGGCAGCGAGCACTTCCAGCCTGTCTACGAGCTCATCCGCGCAGGCGTGAATACCGCCCTGGCGCTGCCCATCTTCCTGCTGTTGGACCGCTTCAAGCGGCGTGAGGACTGAGCGGGGGTGCATCAGAGCCGCAAGGTACCCCGCGCTAGACTGAGGGCAGCGCAGTCGCTGTGACCCTTGGGCCCTCACCGTGATTCCTGAACAGATCGAACGCAAGGAAAAGGTCTCGGCGACCAAACTGGCGGTGGCGCAGTATGTGGTCACGCTGGTGCTGCTGGTGCTGGGGATCGGACTTTGGCGTCTGCAGGTGCTGGGAGCCGAGGACTACCGGGTGCTCGCGGAGCAGAACCGGATCCGCAAGGTGCCGGTGCTCGCGCCGCGTGGACGCATCCTTGATCGGGAAGGCCGGCTGATTGTCGGTAACTACCCTTCCGTTACCTGTTATCTGCTGCGGGAGCAGATCGGTTCCATCGACCACGATCTGCCGCTGATTGCGAGCGCTCTGCATATGGATCCGGCGCAGATCGACGCCATCATCGAGCACTTCCGGTACGCGCCCAAGTACGCGCCCATCCCGCTCAAGCAGGACATCACGCCGGACGAGCAGGCCTTCCTGGCCGCGCACCGCGATGAACTGCCGGAGCTCGACACGCTGGACGAGCAGCGGCGGCTCTATCCCCGGGACGGCTTCGCGGCGCACCTGATCGGGTATGTCGGCGAGATCAGCGAGGCGGACCTGAACAACTCGAAGTTCGCGTTCTATGCGCCGGGCGATGTGGTGGGCAAGTCCGGCGTGGAGGAGGCCTACGACGAGATTCTGCGCGGACAGGACGGCTCACGCGACATGGTCGTCAACTCGCACGGGCGTGAGGTGGGCGTGATGGGCGAAGAGTACGCCACGCCCGGCAAAGACCTGCGCCTCACCATTGATCTGGACGTGCAGAAGGCAGCCGAGCAGGCGCTCGAAGGCAAGATCGGCGCCATCGTCGCCATGGACCCGCATACGGGGGAGATCCTGGCCATGGCCTCGCGGCCCACCTTCGATCCGAACCAGTTTTCTGTGCGCCTGACCAAGGCCTACTGGCAGACGATTCTTGAAAACCAGGATCACCCGCTGCTGAACAAGGCGATCCAGGCGCAGCTCGCCCCGGGCTCGACCTTCAAGATCGTCATGTCGATGGCGGGTCTGCAGGAGGGGGTGGCCCAGGACATGCGCGTGGTGTGCAACGGGGGCGCCACCTTCTATGGCCACTTCTTCGCCTGCGATCGTCACCACGGCGGGGTGGATATCCATAACGCGATCCCTTACTCGTGCGACACCTTCTATTACACCCTGGCGAATCGTCTGGGGATCACGACCATGGCGCGCTATGCCGAGTCGGTTGGAATCGGGCAGAAGACCGGGATCGACCTGCCGGACGAGGCCGCCGGGCTGATGCCCTCCGAGCAGTGGAAGCTGAAGACGATGCACGACAAGTGGTATGCGGGCGAGACGATCTCGGTGGGCATCGGCCAGGGGGCGATCCAGGTGACGCCGCTGCAGCTGGCGCGGGCGATCTCGGGGATTGCGTCGGGAGGCGTCCTGCGGCGGCCGCATGTGGTCTTTCCGGACGAGCTGACCGCCGGGCAGCGGCAGGCGGTGGAGGAGAGCTTTCCGGGTTCCGGCGACAAGACGGTGCCGCTGTCCACGGAGAACTGGCAGATCATCACTGAGGCGATGGCGAATGTGACCTCCAGCCCGATCGGAACGGCGTACGCCGCACGGCTGGAGGGCATCGACTTCGCGGGCAAGACCGGTACCGCGCAGGTCATGAGCCATACGGCCCTGGCCCGCACGGGCAAGGGGCACAACACGGAGCCCAATGCCTGGTTCGTGGGCATGGCGCCGCGGCGCAATCCTGACATCGTGGTGGCGGTGCTGTGGGAGCACGGCAACTGGGGCAACAACTCGGCCAAGCTGGCGGCGCAGGTGATTAGCGCCTACGTAAACAAGCAGCGAGCCCGCAGCGACAACCTGCAAAAGGCGGCAAACGAGCCAGGGACGCCCAAAGACAACGCCACACCGCAAGCAACAAGTGCTGTTGCTGCAACGCCCCTCTCTTAACCCTGACGGTCGCCGGCGTAGCCGCATTTAGAACACGAGATCCGGCTGGAACGTTGCGCTAGCCTGCAGAAAGCGCCCGGTACACGGAAGTAACCAGCCAAACGAAGAGTAACAATCGCATGGTTACTAAAATTGCCTTGGGACTCCCCCGCTAGTTGTAGTACGCTTTGCGCCAGCAGCTGAACAAGGGTTTGGGATACAACCGGCGTATCGGTGTATACCGCGGTCGGGCCTTCGATTTTGCATCACTGCGCCGCCAGAGAGCGGATCGGTTCGGATCAGAGCTGGATGCCGGTGGTTAAGCTTCCCGTTTGGATCAGATCTTCGACGCCAGAATGTCGGCATATTAGGAGCACCATGAAGTTTGTCACGAAGATTCTGGCTCTCGGTGCGGTCGTGGCCGCATCGGCGTCTGCTGCGATGGCAGATCCTATCAACGGATCGTTCTTCCTCAACGGGAATGACACGTACACGAACTCCAGTGTGAACATCCAGAACGGTGCTCTCGGGGCTGCTGGCGATACGGGGACGACAGGCATTACGGGCACCTTCATGAACTACCTCACCGACGGGACGCCTGTGATGCTCAACAGCTTCACCTACACCGCGGGTACGACGCAGACTGTGACCCCGCCCTTCCAGGTCTTCAGCGTGACGGAGAATGGCGAGACCTTCACCTTCGACGTAGACTCGTACACCGCGACGTACAACACGTACCAGGACGGTGACACGTCGCTCACCATCAACGGGGACGGCACCTTCAACGGCAGCGGTGCGATGGCCTTCGATCCCTCTCCCGGCTCGTTCGACTTCAGCAGCCAGACCGTCAATGGGCAGACCTCGACGGATTTCACCGTCTCCGCCGGTGCGTCCGGTATGGCAGTCACGCCTGAGCCCAACAGCCTGATCCTTATGGGAACGGGTCTCGTCGGGGCGGCCGGCCTGCTCTTCATGCGCCGCCGCGAAGCCGACAGCTTGCTCTAAACGCTGGTGTGTCATACAACGCGCCGCCTCCGGGCGGCGCGTTGTCGTTTGGTGTCGCCGCGGCACCCGGCCCCTGTCTTACTTTCCAGGAGGGACGTGTGCACGGGCGCGCCGGCAGGGCAGCCCGCCGCTGGTCCGGGTGAGGAGCCGTGGGCCGGTACACTGAACCGGTGTGGCGCTCGCGTTTTCGGGACTTCGACTGGACCCTGCTCGCCTTTGTGCTGGTGCTCAGCGTGCTCAGTGTGCTGGAGATCCGCTCCGCGACAGTGATGACGAAGTTTCACGGCTTTGAGGTCAAGCAGGTCGGGTTCCTCACGGTTGGGATCCTGCTGATGTTCGGCATGGCCCTGATCGACTACCACCGGCTGCTGGACATCGCACCCTGGGCGTACGGGATCGGCCTGGCGAGTCTGCTCGCGGTGAAGGCGGTGGGCCAGAAGGTTTTAGGCGGCCGGCGCTGGATCAACCTGGGCGGCGGCGTGCACTTCCAGCCCTCCGAGTGGGTCAAGCTGGTGCTGATCGTGGCCGCGGCGCGGTTCTTCTGGACCTTTATCGCCAACAAGCGGGAGCTGCGCTGGCTGGATCTCGCAAAGTGCTTTGTTCTGATCGGCGTACCGATGCTGCTGGTGCTTTCGCAGCCGGACCTGGGAACAGCGCTGACCTACTCGCCGGTGTTGCTGGTGGGTCTTTTTCTGGGGGGTATCCGGTTCAAACAAGCGGCGATCCTGCTGCTCAGCTTTGCGCTGCTGATCGGCGGCGTGTGGAAGAGCGGCAAGGTACTGAAGCCGTACCAGAAAGCCCGGCTGACGGCCTTTGCCAATCCCGATACCGACCCGAAGGGCTCCGGGTACCAGATCCGGCAGAGTTTGATCGCGGTGGGCTCGGGCGGCATCTGGGGCAAGGGCGCCAACAAGGGCACGCAGACCCAAGGGGACTTCCTGCCGATTCCGTATACAGACTTCATCTTCGCGGCGTTCTGCGAGGAGCACGGCTTTATCGGGGCGCTGGGCGTGCTTTTGCTGTATTTTCTGATCCTGGTCCGGCTGATCGAGAACGCACAGACGGCCCCTGACCCGCCCGGGACCTTGATCGTGATGGGCCTGGCGGGGGTGCTGCTGTTCCAGGTCGCGGTGAACATCGGGATGTGCGTGGGACTGATGCCCGTGACCGGCATCCCGCTGCCGCTGATGAGTTACGGCGGCTCGTCGGTGCTGTTTACGTTTCTGGCGCTGGGAATCGTGATGAACATCCGCATGCGGCGGTTCGTGAACTAAGGCAGGCGCCGGAAGGCTGCAAAACCGCGGTTTCCGCGCGGCTGGCGGCACAAGCGCGCGGAGTTTCTTCCCGCAGCTGTTCCAGATTGGGCTAACACGATGGACGCAGGTTTACGGGAGAGTAGCCTGAAGGGCAACACGGTGTTGCCGGTTTGAGGCATACTAAGGGCAGATGTCCGGCCGGAGGGCCGGATCAAGACACTCGCCGCAACGGATGCGACTATTCCCGGCGCGGCGGACGGAAGATTACAACCAAAGGCCGGCCAGGCGCGGATCGACTCTCGCGGCCGGACAGGTTTTGAGCATGCTTGTACACGGACGGTTAACGGCCCCGCCTATCTCCCAGGCAGTGGCGGCCACAAACTCCGTTGCGGGCGTTCGGCCCGGAGGCGCTCTCCAGCGCTCCGCGGGTAAGGCAAACTCTCTGGAACCCAATGTTCAAAGCGCAGGCTCGAGGTTTCGCATTCAGCGGACCGCCGGGCGCGCTCGCCGTCACGGAGTCGTTGCGCCGTGGGGGCAGACAGCCGATTCTCCAGCCTGCGCCTCTCAACTCCTGTCCCCAGCAAGGGAGGCAGCCCCCGCGAGCTAGGCTCCCGGGGGCGCGATCTTCGCCTGGTCCTGCCTGCCCGAAACGGGCGGAAAGCAGGACGCATGTCGAAGGAAATCTATATCTCCAGCACGCCGCATGAGACGCGGCTGGCGATTGTGGAGAAGGACGAACTCAGCGAGATCTACTACGAGCGCGAGAACGAGTACACCCTCGCGGGCTCGATCTATAACGGACGCGTGACCCGAGTGCTCCCGGGGA
>CAXTWN010000197.1:0-4201 GCA_964248055.1 uncultured Acidobacteriaceae bacterium
GACCAGGGCGAGTGCCGCGGCGTCGGCTGCAGAGGCGCGGCGGAGCGCGACGGCTTCGGCCGGCGGACGGGAGGCAGGCGAGGTGGTGGCGGAGGGACCAGGAGGGCAAGGGCAGGGAGCGGATGCCATGTCGGTGCCTATGATACCGTCCTGGCCCGCGGGCGCGAGGGCTGCATGCAAGGGCGGTTGGCATGCGAGCGTGCCGGCGATTCGGTCGCCTGAGGCGGTCCGTGGGTGGGCCGCCGGCATCGAAACGTCATGGAAGGGGAACAAAATGGCCGAAGACGCGACACTCCCGATGCAGGTGCTGCGCCAGCACGCGACGGCGCTGGAGGCGGCGCTTTCGGTGTGCCTCGCCGATCCGGGCCACACGGCCGTGCATAAGCTACGTCCGGAGACGCGCCGCGTCGAGGCGCAACTGCGGCTGCTGGCACAGGTTCCGGAGCTGCCGGAGCATCGCGACGACGCCGGTCGGCTGTTGCGGGCGCTGAAGCGGCTGCGCCGTGTGGCGGGCGAGGTGCGTGATCTGGACGTGCAGCGCAGCAAGCTGGAAGAGCTCGCCGACACGGCGGCTGCAGAGAGCAAAGACGCTGCAACGGAGGTCGATGCCGACACGGCTGAGCAGACCCTGGCTAAAGGCGCGACCAAACTGCGGGATTACCTGAAGGCCAAACGCGCGGATGCGGCCAGCGACCTGGAGCGGCTGTTGAGAAAGCGGCAGGCGAAGACCGCCGGGGCCACGGAGGCTCTGCTGAAGACGCTGGAGTCGGCGGACGAGGTGTCCTTGCCGGTCTCCGACCTGCGCCGTGCGGCGGAGGCGGTGTTTTCGCGGCATGGGCTGCTCGCGAAGGGCGATGTAGCGGCGCTCACCGAAGACGAACTGCATACCGTGCGCAAGGCGGCCAAGACGGCGCGATACCTGGCAGAGACGCTGCCGGGGAACCCGGGTTCAGTGGAGGCGGCAAAGCACTTTGAGGCGCTGCAGGAGGCCGGCGGCCAATGGCATGATGCCCTGGACCTGGCGCGCGTCGCCCGGCGGCACCTGGGCAAGGGTCACCCGCTGGCGGTTGCGTTGGCGGGCGAACGGGACAGCAAGCTGGAGGCCTACCGTTCCGCGCTGGGCGAGGAGGCACAGGCGGTCCGGCCAAAGCAGCCAGCCAAACAAGCGGCCGCGCAGCCGCGCGCCCGGCGTACCCCACGCCCCGCGATGCCTGCCTAATCGAGTGAGTCCGAAGTTCTTGCCTTACAGCCCTGAGCGAACAAAAGCAGGCTTTTCCTTCGACTTCGTTCAGGTTCAGGAGGACAACTCTTGTTGGGTGAACTTAAGATTCAGCACACAAATTCGTGGCCCAAAGGTGGATTCGATCACAAAGCCGCTTGCTGCCTTTTGCCCGGCGCGCTCACCGCAACCGCCGGGCGCCCCGGACATCCAATAGGCCGCGGTTATCAACAGGGTCGGCTCCGTCGTGAGATGCTGAAGGTATCGGCTTCGAGCGCGCGGCAGGGCAGACTGTGCTGCGGCAGCGAGGGACGGGCTTTCTTATGTGCGGGATCGTCGGGGTCTTCGGACACCATCCGGTCAGTGGCGTCATCTACGATTCGCTTTCGATGCTGCAGCATCGGGGGCAGGATGCAGCGGGTATCGCTACCTGCTACCAGGACCGTTTTTATCTGCACAAAGAGAACGGCCTGGTCACCAACGTCTTCAATGGCACCAACATGGCCCGCCTGCTGGGCACCATGGGCATCGGTCATGTGCGGTACCCGACGGCCGGGTGCGCGTCGGTGGCCGAGGCGCAGCCGTTTTACGTGAACTCCCCGTACGGCATCGTGTTTGCGCACAACGGCAACCTGACCAACGTGCGGGAGATCGTCGACAACGTCTACCAGAATGACAAGCGGCATCTGAACACGACCTCCGACAGTGAGGTGATGCTGAACGTCTTCGCGCATGCGCTGCAGCGGCGCGGCATCGTGACTCCAAAGCCGGCAGACATCTTCGCCGCCGTGGAAGAGGTGCATCGGCGTTGCCGCGGCGGCTATGCCGTGGTGGCGATGATCGCAGGCGTGGGCATGCTGGCCTTTCGCGATCCCCATGGCATTCGCCCACTGGTGCTGGGCAGCCGCACGGATGAGGGCAAAGGCGCGCGCAAGAAGGACTACATTGTGGCCAGCGAGAGCGTGGCGCTGGGGGTGAACGACTTCCACCTGGAGCGCGATATCCAGGCCGGCGAGGCCGTCTTTATCGACATCAAGGGCAAGCTGTGGTCGAAGAAGAGCAAGCTGGCGCAGCCGATCGCACCTTGCCTCTTCGAGTATGTGTACCTGGCGCGGCCGGACTCTGTTATCGACGGGGTGAGCGTGTACCAGGCGCGCATCAACATGGGCACCAAGCTCGCGGAGAAGATCAAGCGCGAGTGGAAGAACGTGCCGATCGACGTGGTGATCCCAATTCCGGAGACCAGCCGCACCGCAGCGTTGGAGATCGCGACGCGGTTGCAACTGCCGTACCGCGAAGGCTTCATGAAGAATCGCTACATCGGGCGGACCTTCATCATGCCGGGGCAGGCGCAGCGGCGGCAGTCGATCCGGCGCAAGCTCAGCCCGATCCCGCAGGAGTTCAAAGGCCGCAACATCCTGCTGGTGGACGACTCTATCGTGCGCGGCAACACCATTCGCGAGATCATCGCGATGACGCGCGAGTTGGGCGCGAAGAAGGTATACGTTGCGTCGACCTCGCCGCCGGTGCGGTACCCCAATGTCTACGGCATCGACATGCCCGCACGCACGGAACTGATCGCCTTCGGGCGCACCGTGCCGGAGCTGGCCGCCGAGATCGGCGCCGATTGCGTGATCTTCCAGGACCTGAAGGACCTGGAGGCGAGCGTGCAGGAGCTGGCGCCGAATATCTGCAACTTCGACGCGTCGGTCTTCGACGGCAAGTACGTGACCGGCGACATCACCCGCAAGTACCTGAACACCCTGGAGCGGGCGCGCAACGACGCCGCCAAGGTCACCGAAGATGTGGCCAGCCACATCACGCGCAATCTCGCCGCCCACCTGTAACGCGTGTAGTACCCATCAACTGATACTGGCGTGAGCGCGGACTGCGCGACGTAGGCTCGTAGCTCGCGAGGGCAGCTGTCTTGCGACGGGTCACTCGCGTCCCTGCGAGGGGGCGGGCGAGGCGTTTGCAACGCTCCCAAGCGTAGCTGGATTCGCTTGCTCGTTCTCGATAGACCCTGAGCTTATAGAAGACCCCATCCGCCCATCGCGAAAGGAACCACTGGATCGGTTCGCAAATACGAAGTTGACATCCAGCACAAATTCACTACCATTTGGTTGTGGATAGATTGGGTACAACGTTCGCGGCTTTGTCTGATCCCACCCGCCGGGCCATGGTGGAACGGCTCTCGCATGGGCCTGCTTCAGTGCATGTCCTGACGGAGCCGTTTGCCCTCTCGCAGCAAATGATCTCGAAACACATCGCCTACCTGGTGCGGGCGCGGGTTGTCCTCAAGACGAAGCATGGACGAGAGAGCGTCTGCAGGCTTAGGCCAGAGGCGATCAAGACAGTCAGCGACTGGGCGATCAGCTATCGCCAGTTCTGGGAAGAGAGCTTCGACAAGCTGGATGTGGTCGTAAACCAGATGAAGAAAGCGGAGGGCAGACATGACACAAAACACGGGAAGTGAAGCAGAGCGGATGGTGATTACAAGAGTCTTCGATGCTCCACGCGAGCTGGTCTGGAAGGCGTGGACCGACCCGAAGTATGTTATGCAGTGGTGGGGGCCCAAAGGGTTCACTTCGCCCTATTGCAAGATGGACTTCCGTGTGGGAGGCAAGTTCCTCTGCTGCATGCGATCGCCGGAGGGGCAGGAGTTCTGGAACGGCGGAGAGTACCACGAGATTGTGCCGCACGAGAAGATCGTCTCCTCCATGTACTTCTCCGACCCGGAGGGCAACAAGGTTGAGCCTGCGCAGTATGGGATCGACCATGAGGCCATCGAGGGTGCGCGCGATGTGGCGCTCTTTGAGGATCTCGGAGACGGCCGGACGAAGCTGACCTTTATCGGAAACGAAAGGATGGAGGACGCAAGGGAGAGCGGCCAGTTGGAGGGCTGGAACCAGATCCTCGAAAAGGTGGCCGCGGTGGTTGCGGGGCTCGGCCAGCCGGCTTAGCTCCAACTCGCTTGGTGGT
>CAXTWN010000197.1:4257-4904 GCA_964248055.1 uncultured Acidobacteriaceae bacterium
GATCGTATCCGCGTTGCGGTTGGTGTTGACAAAGCGATGTGCCCTTTCTGCACAGCTCCCGTCGCGCGATACCCTGATAGCTGGAGCGGGGGCGAAGGTTTCTTGCACTCCCGGCTCGTAGAAGGAGTGGCATCCTGAGCGCAACGAAGGTCCTTGACGAGTCGGCCGCCGTGTCACCGGTGCGTGCGGTCCTGCAGTCCGGTTCTCTGCGCTCGATGCCCGGAGCGGCGGCGCTTACCGGTTTTGAAGCAACACGGTTGCTGGGGAAGCTTCGGCAGCTGGACCCGGGGGTCACCGCGGTGGAGGCCGGCTTCGTGTACCTTCTCCGGCTCCGCTCGGCGCCGGCCGCGGAAGAGCTGAATGAAGAACGTCTGCGCGAGCTGCTGGGCGAGGGCTATGAGATCCAGAGCGGGCCTCGGCTGTGGGTCAGCCCGCGCACGGGGACGCAGTCGCCGTGGTCCAGCAAGGCGACAGACATCCTGCAGAACACCGGCTTCGCGCAGGTGGAACGCATTGAGCGAGCCCGCGTCGTCGGCGTGAACGGAGCGGCGGATCTCGAGCGGCTGGCGCCGGCGCTGCATGACCGGATGACGGAGAGCGTCTTTGCGTCTGCCGCAGCGATGGAGGCCGCGGTCTTTGCCGAGCAC
>CAXTWN010000197.1:4914-5315 GCA_964248055.1 uncultured Acidobacteriaceae bacterium
GCTGGAGCACATCGTTGTGCTCGGCGGCGGGGCGGAGGTGCTGCGCGCGGCGGACCGCAGGCTGGGGCTGTCGCTGGCAGCCGATGAGATCGATTACCTGGTGCGTGAGTTCACGGCCTTGGGGAGAAACCCTACGGACGTGGAGCTGTACATGTTCGCGCAGGCCAACAGCGAGCACTGCCGGCACAAGATCTTCAACGCGCGGTGGACAGTGGACGGTGTGCCTGCGGAGCGCTCGCTGTTTGGGATGATCCGGAACACCTATACGGCGGCGCAGGACCCGGATGTGCTTTCGGCGTACCGGGACAACGCGGCGGTGATCCGCGGCGGTGTGGGCGGCCGCTACTTTCCCGAGGCGGGGACCGGCGTGTACAGGGCGCACGACGAAGAGATCCACATCC
>CAXTWN010000198.1:0-5305 GCA_964248055.1 uncultured Acidobacteriaceae bacterium
GTTGGGTTGGGGTGGGCTGGGGGGTTTTTTGTCGTGCGGGGGGGGTCGGGCAACGGCAAGCGCGGGGTACGCGGCGTGGGCGGAGTGGACGCGGCGGGTTGTGCCGGTGTGTGGGGGTGGCGGAACGGGTGCCCGCAACCGGGAACTACATTTTGCATACAACCGGGCTTATGGGGCATCGAAAGGGAGAAAATGAAGCGATGCTCTTTTTGCGCTCCGGCTTTAGCCGGGAGTGGGCGTTCGATAGCATGAAAGATATGGTTCCAATGGGAAGAATGCCGGCCTTGTGCCTGGGCGTATGCGCGTTGACCCTGCTGGCGGGGCCGTCCGCCTGGGGTCAGGCGTCCAGCTCGCAAAGCGGCTCGACCGGAAACAGCGCCTCGGGGGCGAGTTCGTCGAGCAACCTGAACGCAGTGACGCAGGTGCAGCAGCAGTTGGCGCAGCCGGGGCCCAGTGTGACGCCGAGCAGCTCGACGACCACGCAGAACTTTCGCGGCTCGATCGTGGAGGGCAAGGCCACCGCTGGGAACCTGTCGCTGACGCTGGATGACGCGATACGGCGGGGGCTGCGGACCAACCTGGGGCTGGTGCTCCAAACCACCAACATCACGAGCGCCAACGGGCAGCGGCTGCAGGAGCTGCAGCGTCTGCTGCCGACGGTGACGGGCGGCGCCTCCATCACCGTGGAGCAGGTCAACCTGGCCGCCTACGGCATCAAGATCCCAGGCTTTCCGTCGGTTGTGGGACCGTTCCAGGTCGAGGACTTTCGTGCGTACCTGAACCAGAGCCTGGTGAACGTGCAGGAGATCCAGAACTACGTGGCGTCCAAGCACAATTTCGCGGCGGCCAAGCTGAGCGCGCAGGATGCGCGGGACCTCGTGGTGCTGACGGTCGGCAACGCCTATCTGCTGTGTGTGGCGGACGGCGCGCGGATCACGGCGGTGCAGGCACAGCTGGCCAGCTCGAAGCTGTCGCTGGATCAGGCAACGGAGGCGCATGAGGCGGGCACCAGTCCGCGGCTGGATGTGCTGCGCGCACAGGTGGACTACCAGAATCAGCAGCAGAACCTGATCTCAACGACCAACCAGTTTGAAAAGGACAGGATCGCGCTGGCGCGGACGATCGGACTGCCGATCGAACAGCAGTTTTCGCTGGCGGACGCGGCGCCGTACGCGTCGCTGGACACGCCCGAGGCCGAAGCAGCGTTCCAGCAGGCGCTGAAGCAGCGCAAGGATCTGGCGGCCGATGCCGAGCGTTTGACGGCGGCGAAGATCAGCCAGAAGGCCGCGTTCGATCAGCAGCTGCCGGCGCTCTCCGTGACCGGTGATTTCGGCGACCTCGGCGAGACGGTGGGGCACTCGCATGGCACCTACACGGCGACCGGGCAGATCAGCGCGCCGGTGCTGCAGATCGCCAAGACGCGTGGCGACGAGCAGGCCGCCGCCGCGCAGCGCGACCAGGTGGAGGCGCAGCTGGCCAACGACGTGCAGCAGGTGAACCAGGACGTGCGCGACGCGATCCTGGACATTGAATCCGCAGCCAAGCTGGTGCAGGCGGCGCAGAGCAACGTCGAGCTGGCGGATGAGGCGCTGCGCGAGGCCCAGGAGCGGTTCCGGAGTGGTATCTCGGATAACCTGCCCGTCTCGCAGGCGCGCGCGACCGATCAGCAGGCAAACGACCAGTACATCGCGGCGCTGTATCAGCACAACGTGGCCAAGCTGGAGCTGGCCCGGGCGCTGGGCGTGGCAACGACGAACTACAAGGATTATCTCGGAGGGAAGTAACAGTGGCGGACGGCAACCAGCAAGGCAACGGAGGCGGTCAGGGCGAGGGCGGACAGACCGCGCAGATTACCGGCACGGTTCAGATCAAGCCGCAGGACGGCGGCGCGGGCGCCCAGGGTGCGCCGCCCGCAGACCAGCGCGCGACCCCGCCGGAGCCGCCAGCGAAGAAGACGGGCCGGCGCATCGTCATCGCGTCGGTGGTGCTGCTGCTTCTGCTGATCGGGGCGTTTGTGTACTGGCGCTCGACCTTTACCGAGGACACGGACGATGCGCAGGTGGACGGCAACCTCTACCAGGTGAGCGCGCGGGTGGCCGGGCAGGTGACGCAGGTCCTCGTGAACGAGGAAGAGCCAGTCAAGGCCGGGCAGGCGATCGCGCAAGTGGATCCGCGGGACTACCAGGTCGCGCTAGAGCAGGCGGAGGCAAACCTCGCGAATGCGCGGGCGGAGCTGGTGCAGGCCACCGCGAATGTGCCGATTACCAACGTCAGCGTGCGGACGACGGTGACGACCTCGGGCCAGGACGTGCAGAGCAATGCAGCCTCGGTGCAGCAGGCGCAGGCGAACGCGCAGGCAATGCAGGCGCGCATCCTGGAGGCGCAGGCGAATGCGCTGAAGGCGCAGACGGATGTGGACCGGTATACGCCGCTGGTGCAGCGGGACGTGATCTCCAAGCAGCAGTACGATGCAGCCGTGGCGAGTGCGACGGCGGCGCAGGCGCAGGTAGACGAGATGCAGCGGGATGCGGCAGCCGCACAGGAGCAGGTGCGGGCGGCGCAGCAGCGCTTTGCCTCGGCCCGAGCGCAGCAGGCGCAGAGCCAGCAGAACGCCCCCAAGCAGGTGGCGGTGCAGCAGGCGCGGGCGACGGCGGCGGAGGCCTCGGTGAAGCAGGCGCAGGCGCGGGTGGATCAGGCGCAGCTGAACCTGAGCTACACGAAGATCGTGGCGCCGGTGGATGGTATTGTGAGCCGCAAGAATGTAGCCGTGGGCGACAACCTGAGCGTAGGGCAGGCGCTGCTGACGATTGTGCCGCTGACCGACCTTTGGGTGACGGCTAACTTCAAAGAAACGCAGCTGAAGCAGATGCGGAAGAACCAGAAGGTCGATCTGAAGATCGATGCTCTGGGCGGGCGGCACTTTACCGGGCAGGTGACGGAGATCGGCGGCGCGACCGGATCGCGGTTGAGCCTGTTTCCGCCCGAGAACGCCACGGGCAATTACGTGAAGGTGGTCCAGCGAATCCCGGTGCGCATCGACTTCACGAACCTGGCTGAGGAAAACAAGGACGAGGCGCTGCGGGCGGGCATGTCGGTCGAGCCGGATGTCCGGGTGAAGGACTGACACAGTTCCAAAATGGAAGCATCCCCTGGGGCGGCTCTGCGGAGCCGCCCTAAAGTTTTTCTGCGGGCTGCCGAAACAAATAGAAGACTGATACATCTATCGGGGTAAGACCCTAGAGGAGGAGTGACCGATGGCGTTTCTGCTGCGAGCCTTCACGCGTCACGCATACGCCATCCTCTTTGGCTGGGTGCTGGTAGAGCAGGCGGGGGTGCCGGTGCCGAGCATCCCCTTGCTGTTGGCGGCGGGTACGCTGAGCGCGGCGCACCGGCTGCACCTGGCGGCGGCGCTGCCGCTGATCATGCTCGCGTGTTTGTTTGCGGATTCCATGTGGTTCTTTCTGGGGCGGCGGTACGGCACGCGGATTGTGAACGTGCTGTGCAAGATGTCGATGGAGGCAGCGACCTGCCTGACCAGGACAGAGAACAGCCTGGCCCATCGCGGAGCGGTGACGTTGCTGTTTGCCAAGTTTGTGCCGGGGCTGAGTACGATGGCGGCGCCGCTGGCCGGGCAGGCCGGCATGAGCTACCAGGCCTTTGTGGCGTACGACATGCTGGGCACCCTGGGTTGGGCGAGCGCGTGGTTGTTCGGGGGCCGCTTCTTCGGGGATCTGGCGGAGCGCAGCCAGCACCTCTTCGGCGTGCTGGCGCACTTCGCGGTCGGGCTGGTGTTGCTTGGGGTGGTGGGAACGCTGGTGGTGCGGTATGTGCGGCGGGTCCAGTTCCTGCGGGAGCTTCGCGGGCTGCGCCTGGAGCCGGCGCAGTTGCTGGCCATGATCGCGGACGCGGAGCGCGAAGGGCTGGAACCGCCCTTCATCGTCGATCTTCGGCACCCTCTGGATGTGTCCTCGGACCCGCTGACCCTGCCGCATGCGCTGCGGATTGGGCCGGATGACTTAAAGGAGCGGCATGCGATGATTCCGCGCGACCGCGACGTGGTGCTGTACTGCACCTGCCCGAGCGAGGAGACGAGCGCCAAGGTGGCTTTGGAACTGCGGCGACTGGGGGTCCGGCGGGTGCGGCCGTTGCGGGGCGGACTACAAGGCTGGCGCGACGCCGGCTATGCGCTGGAGCCGGTCGCGGAGACGGTCGCGGCGGCGTAGACGCAGCGTTCCGCGACACTCTCAGTGCGTTCGAGGAGGTTGAGGCGCAGCTGAACGAAGTGGGGCGTGCGACACAGCGGGGTGCAGCCTGATCGTATCGCTCAAGGCGTTTCTTTGGCTCGATGATCCCGAGGGCATCCGGCTGGAGTTTTACCTGCGCACACAGGAATACGACCAAGCCGGTGTAGCAAGTGGCATGGGAAGTCCGGTGAGGCGATGATGAACGCAGTGCGCTGTTCGCCAGCAGGTGGGCAGGTCGCCTGGAGTGTAGCTTGGCTTACGACAGTTTGCGGGATTGGTTGCGGGCGCTGGAGCGCGCGGGCGAGGTAAAGCGGGTGAAGGCGGAGGTCTCGCCCGTGCTGGAGATGGCGGAGATCGCTGACCGTGCGGCCAAGAGCGGGCGCGGGACGCCGCAGGCCGGTGGGCCGGCGCTGCTGTTTGAAAACATCAAGGGCTACAAGGGCTCACGGGCGCTGATGAACCAGTTTGGCAGCGAGCGGCGCATGAAGCTGGCGCTGGAGGTGGATTCGCTGGACGAGATCGCGGGGCGCATCGATGCGTTGCTGCACCCGGTGCCGCCCACGAGCCTGGTGGACAAGCTGAAGATGCTGCCGATGCTGGCGGAGGTGGGGTCGTTTTTTCCGAAGCGGGTGGACCGGCGCAAGGCTCCGTGCAAAGAGGTGGTGCTAAAGGGCGAGGCGGTCGATCTGCTGAAATTTCCTGTGCTGACGACGTGGCCGGGTGATGGCGGACCGTTCATCACCCTGCCGTGTGTGGTGACGCGGGATCCTCGGAGCTCCGGGAACCAGCCTGGCAAGCGGAACGTGGGCATGTACCGGATGCAGGTGTATGACGGCAAGACGACGGGATGGAGGGGGCGGGCGCGATGGGCACCGATCCGGCGACGACATTCAGCGCGATCGTGCCGGCGCCGCCGGAGGTGGAGGAGTACCTGATCGCGGGTTTTCTGCGGCGCAAGGCGGTGGAGCTTGTGCGTTGCGAGACGGTGGACCTGGAAGTGCCGGCGCATGCGGAGATTGTGCTCGAAGGCTATGTGGAGTTGGGCGAGCTGCGCAGTGAAG
>CAXTWN010000199.1:0-1544 GCA_964248055.1 uncultured Acidobacteriaceae bacterium
CAGCTCAGTTAGCTCGCGTGCGCGGAGCACCTCCGACGGCAGAACGACGCGGGGCGCGTGCCACAGGTATTTGGGCCCGAAGAACACGAAGAGCACCACCGCGATCCAGATAAAGACCGAGATGTAAACCGATTCGCGAAAGCGTGCGCGGGCCCGCTCGTCCTCGATGGAGTCGAGCAGCTTGACGAGTTCGTGCTCTTCCAAAACGCCATAGCGGCCGGTGTGAATGCGCAGCGGCTCCGGCCGGATGGTGGACTCAAGCGGTGTGTGGGGAACGAAGGAGAGGGGGGCGTCTGGATCGGGGGCAGGCTCGGCGCGCTCCCGGGCACCCTCGCTGTCGAAGTCCGCATTCCCTTCCGAGGCGCCATCGCGGCGCGCGGGACGATGCTCGGTCTCTTCGGCAGGGGTGGGGGTTGGCGCTGGCATGGGGTCGCTGTGTCTCTGACGAAGCAGGTTCGTGGAAGGTTGCGCCCGAAACCGGCACAGGAGGGCACTTCAGTGTAGACGATCGGTGCCGCGTCACGTGTCCTGGGCGGCGTTCCGCTATGCTGCGGAGGTGCCCTTGCCGCTGGAAGATCGGACCGCGATCGTGATCACGGCCAGCGACCGGTGCTTTGCAGGGACGCGGGTGGATCGCTCCGGGCCGGCGGTGGCGGCGATGCTCACCGCGGCGGGCGCGCGTGTGATCGAGACCATCATTGCTCCGGATGACCTGCGGATCTTGACCGACCGCCTGCGCGAGGCGGCGGAGCGGGCGATGCTGGTGGTGACCACAGGGGGAACAGGGTTGTCAGCGCGCGACAATACGCCCGAGGCCACGCTGGCGGTGTGTGCGCGGCTGGTGCCCGGGTTGGCAGAGCTGATCCGCCGGGAGGGCGCGCGGGAGACGCCATTCGCGGCGCTGGGCCGAGGGGTGTGCGGTCTCGCGGGACGGTGTCTCGTCCTAAATCTGCCGGGGAGCCCTGCCGGTGCCACCGGTTCGTTAGGCGTGGTTCTGCCGCTTTTGCCGCACGCGCTGGACCTGCTTGCCGGAGAGACGGAGCACCCCACGGAGGGCTCCTAGGCGGCGCGGCATCGTAGAATGAAGCGTTGTGATGATTTCTCCCTTTGGCGTACTGCATAAGGTGTCAACCGCGCTGCTGGCGGTGATGAAGCCGCTGGGCATCTGGGGCGTGGGCGGGCTGGCGCTGGTCGATTCTGCCCTGATCCCGATTCCTGTCTCGATGGACGGGGTGGTGATCGGGTACGTGGTGAATAATCACCAGCGCTTTCTGCTGTATTGCCTGGTGGCGGCGGCAGCTTCGGCGATCGGCGCGCTGGTGCCGTTCTTTGTGGGGCGGGCCGGGGGCGAACTGTTCCTGCTGAAACGGATCAACCGCGAGCGCTATGAGCGGCTACGGGACCGTTTCGAGCGGCAGGAGTTCGTTGCCATCCTCATCCCAGCTATGCTCCCGCCGCCGACCCCGCTGAAGCTATTCGAGTTTGCTGCAGGCGTCTTTGAGATGAAGGTGCTGCCGTTTGTTCTGGCGATCTTCTGCGGAAAG
>CAXTWN010000199.1:1554-5095 GCA_964248055.1 uncultured Acidobacteriaceae bacterium
GCGGAAAGCTGACGCAGTTTCTGGTCTGCTCGTTGCTGACGATCTGGTTTGGAGCATCGCTGGTCCACACCTTGCGGCGCGAGATGCACCATCACCTGGGTGGCGTGATCGGGATTGCCATCTTTGGGGTAATGCTGCTGATCTTCTATATCGTTCGACGGGTGTTCGATCGCCGCCGTGGTGTGTCGCTGCCCTTGGAAGAGGCTCCGGTCGAGCCATAGGCATAGAGCCAACGTGGGCTGGGCGAGCAGCAGAGCTAGGCGAGCGGCTGGTGGTGCTCCGCAGCGTGGCGTAGGGCGCGGACGAGGTGCGCCGCGGCTACCGGCAGGCCGAAGAGAACCGCTGCCGTGATCCCTGTCGAGACTAGATCATTGGCGTAGAACGGGAGCGCGGCCGCATAACAGGTGAGCAGACCCGGGCCCGTGTGCGGGTACATGCCGCTGCCGATCCAGACGACGAAATTACTAAGCACAAAGAAGCTGGTCGCCGAGGCGAGAACCGCGGCGACGACGCGCAGGACAGACGTGCGTCGAAGCACCTGGCTCCCGAGCAGGCAGACTCCGGCGTACCAGGTCCAGGTAACGAGGTATCCGCGCGGGTGAAACGCGAGGCCGTAGACGAAGTGGGTGAGGTACACGTCCGTGGCGGCCATGATCAAGAGCGCAATCACGGCCTGCCAGCGGGGACGGCGGGCACCGAAGAAGAGCAGGCCGCCACCGACCGCGGTGAAGTTTAACCCAACGCCATGGAGCGCGTGTGGGACAAGGCGGCTTAACGCGGCAGCAAGGAGAACAAGGAAGGCGAGCATAGGTCTCGGGCGGTACGGGGATGCCCCAGATGGAGTCAGGGCTAGAGTTGATCTTATTTGACCGATAAAGTGAGGAGCTCAGCGTTCGAGCCTGCCGTTCATACCCTGCGCCAGCACGGCGTTGGCCGGGGAGAGTACGACGGTTCCCGCGAGCGGGGGCGGTCCCCGCCGCTGCAGAAAGGGTGAATCGCCCAGAAAACGCGGATCGGTAAAGGTGACAGTGGAGGATCCAGCGGCCGTGGACGGAGGCAGATCGAGGTCGTCCGGCGCGCCCGCCGTGATGTTCACAATGGGCATGGGAGACCAGTCAAGGTAGGCGCGGCCCAGGCGGCTGCGCTCTGCGCCGAGAAGCAGGGCGCTGGGCTGCGGTTTCACCAGCATCGCGCCGGGAACGAGTGTCGCGAGACGCGTGTCGGCTGTTCCAAGCTGGTACGCCGGGCCAAAGTCCGTGACGGTATACCAGCGAAATACGCTGAGAGGGTCGGGACTGGCCAGCGAACGCTGAGCGAGGAGCAGAGGACGGGCCTGCGGTGCTGCCGGCGACGGGGCGCCAGTCTGTGGCTGGCTTGGCTCGGCCAGGCTCGCGGCGAGATCCGGGATCCCTGCAGCGGCTGGAGCGCGGATGGTCTGGGATTGCGCCAGGGTGACGGCTTTCTGGTGCTCGAAGGCGCGTACAGCCCAGAGCAGCAGGACGCCGGCGAGCGCGAAACGCGCCCAGCCTCGGCCGGGAAAGGTCTCGCGACGACCTGCGACCTCACGGCTGACAAGACCGAAGAGCGTAGGCAGAAGCAGACCGGCGAGCAGGAGCAGGAAAAGCAGCGGATCGAAGATGAAGACGATCGACGCGGCGTACCAGTGCGGGTTGAAGGGGAAAAACGGGCGCAGGCCGTAGTTGTTGGTGTAATCCAGCAGAAGATGGCTTAGCAGCGCAAAAAGAAGAAGAAGGTAAAGAGTTCCCCAATGGACGGGCGCCTGGCTCAAGGCTAGTCGGGAGGGAGGACGATGCGGGTCGGAGGGTGGATGCGGGCTGCGTCTGACCCGAACACGGTGGAACAGGACGAAGCCAAGGAGCAGAAGGACGGCTTCAAAGGGAATGCCGAGGAAGGTATGAGTAAGGCCGCGATGGTGTTCGAAACCGGCGATCGAGCCGCGCAACCCCCAAAGGGTGTCAATGTCGGGGAACTCGGCGGCGATTGCCATGGCCGCGGTGGCGTAGGCCGCGCGACGGTTCAGCCCGGACCGCGCCAGGCACGCACCGGTAAGGATGTGCGTGACTGGCTCCATGTGCTTGCGTTTACTGAGAGAGGGCGAACGGACGATGCGCGGCGGCGGTGATGTCGGAGCGCGACTCAGAAAGCGAGCTGCTTTCGAGCAGGGTAGATTCGCGCTCCCGTTCGCGCTCCGCCGCTGCCTCGTGCGAGGTAGCGACGGTGAGCATCTCGATCTCGGCCGCAGCGAGCATGCTCGGCGTGAAGCCTGCCACAGCGACCTGCCCGGGCGCGTCCCCGAGGATCTCGGAGATGCGGTTCCACAGGAAGAAAGGCGAGGTGGTGGGCAGCAGGATCATCTTGCGCTGAGGTTCCGGCATTGCAAAGTACGTAAACCAGACGCAAAGCGAGACACAGAACCCGACCATATAAACCAGGTAGATGGGCGAGTACATGGATTGCGCGTTCGCTGTGGCCAGCCAGGCGGCCTGAACCAGCTGCACTGCTGAGAAGATGCCCAGGCCGAGCACAACACCGAAGAGTCGGCTGCGAAAGGTCAGCCCCAAGGGTCGTATGGCAAAGCAGACGAAGATGAGTACACAGAGGATAAGAACATTAATTCCCTGTTGCAGGTGCGAGCACAACTCTTGAATCAGGAGGACCGTTGAGGTCTGTCTAGAGAAGATGCCCGGCCCTGTCGCGAGCGCGATTGCCACCAGGAAGGAGACTACGCCGACCCAGCGGAACACAATCCGCCCGATTCGTTGCAGGCCGGGAAACGGTCGCATAGCCTCAGTGAAGATCCCATAGATGATCAAGACGATGAGGTAGAGACCAAGGATCTGATTAATCCAGAACAGGATAGCGTAGCTGTTGTACGCAATCTGGATCGGGATGCCCAGCGCAGCACGGTAGAACAGCAGGACGACCGTTAGAGCAGTGACGATTGCGTTTGCTCCGATCAAAGCGAAGAGGGCCCGGAAATCCGGCATCGCTCGCCGGATGTACATGGCTGCGAGTGCAAGCACTCCGAGTACGACCTGCAAGATGCTTGTGTATTTGAGGAGTTCTTCTGCCACGATCGCAATCTCCCTGATGATCGGTGATATCACAACCGTCAGGGAGATTGCTAGAGCGGAGTTCTAACACCTAAGGATTAGTGCATGCCGCAGTACTGTCCGCTATTGATCGGGCACATGGGAAACGGTTGGGGTGTGATCTGCCCGCGGGCGCTCACCGTCGCGTGGGATGCCTGGGAGTGGGATACTACCGTGGAGGCGGCGAAGCCGGTGGAAGCCAGGGCGAGGACGAACAGGCGAACAAAGGTGGTCTTCATGAGGTTGCTCCGCGCTAAGTATTTGGGGGTACCACTTTGGTGTGATTGGTGCCCGCTTGAGAACAAAGTAGGCTTGACTCGGAGCAGTTTCCAGCGTCTTCTCTGGCTTTCCTGAGCAATTGACAGCTGTAGTTACTAAAGTAACTTAGTGCTTTCGTCACGAAGAGATACTTACAAATGAACTAAATG
>CAXTWN010000200.1:0-4920 GCA_964248055.1 uncultured Acidobacteriaceae bacterium
GTGTGCGGGTGCTGGGGCCCGCGGCAGCGCCGCTTTCACGGCTGAAGCGGATCTACCGGTACCACTTTGTGCTGCGGGCCGAGCGGCGGGACCTGCTACGGGCTTGCCTGCGGGGGTTGCTGGCGCAGGCGGATGGGGAAGGAATCCCACGGCGGTCGGTGGTGGTGGATGTGGATGCGTTGCACCTGATGTGAGCCGGGCGGGAGGTTGTTCCTGGAGTCCGCGCGAGGTACGAACAACGAGACCTGCTATGATCAGGCACCCGCAGGACAGGCTGAATATGCGTTGCGACCGCTTGCAGGCTGAGGTTGCCCATTGAACGATCCGTTCCTGATTCCGCTCGGTCTCGCCCCCAGAACCCGCCGCGTTTGTGCCACCCCCGGCTGCGGCAAGCAGCTGTCGGCGTTGAACAAACAGCCGTTTTGTTATGGGTGTCACGACCGGGCGCTGATGAAGCGCGCCACGGGACCGCTGGGTTGCGTGTCGTCGCCGCGTCGCGCTGTGCGGTAGCTCGGGATCGAACGAGGCGGAGGGGAGCGCATCTGGGAGCTTGCGCCCGTAGGCTCGGCTAGCTCGCGCCTCGCGCAAGTGGGGCTGGACTGATGGTGAGCTTCGCCACCACGCCACGATGATGGTGGCCTCGGTGCGCAACGGGACGCTACTCGAGCGACTGCAGGTCCTTGCCGGGCTTGAACCGAACCGCGCGGCCCGGCGTGATCTCGACCCGGGTGCCGGTGCGGGGATTGCGACCCACGCCGGTCTTGCGAGGTTTCACGGTGAAGACGCCGAAGCCGCGCAACTCGATGCGGTCGCCTTCGGCAAGGGCGTTCTTCATGGCACCTAAGATGGCATCGATCGCAGACTCCGCCTTATTGCGGGGCAACCCGGTGCGCTCGACGATACGCTGGATGAGATCCTGCTTGATCAAGCGCACACACCTTTCCGGGTCTGGAGGGAGCCGGCTTTGCCGCCGACACCCCGATGGTAGGTAGGGCTTGATTGAATGTCAACGGGAACCGGGGCGTTGCGGTAGGCTCAGAGCAACGCCCTTCTGTAGAAAGGAACAGCGGCCGGAGCCGCTGCAGTGCTGCTGAAACGATGGCCATAAAGAGTGACAGGTGGATCCGCACGCAGGCGCGCGAGCGCGGAATGATCGAGCCGTTCAGCGAGAAGCAGGTACGCGAGGGCGTAGTGTCCTATGGGCTCTCGTCCTACGGGTATGACCTGCGGGTCTCCGATGAGTTCAAGATCTTCACCAACGTGAACAGCGCCATCATCGATCCGAAGGCCTTCGACGAGCGGTCGTTTGTGACCGTGCAGGCAGACTCGGTGATCATTCCGCCGAACTCGTTTGCCCTGGCGCGCTCGATCGAGTACTTCCGCATCCCGCGCGATGTGCTGACGATCTGCGTGGGCAAGAGCACCTATGCGCGCTGCGGCATCATCGTGAACGTCACGCCGTTCGAGCCGGAGTGGGAGGGCTTTGTGACCCTGGAGATCTCCAACACGACCCCGCTGCCCGCGCGGGTGTACGCCAATGAGGGGCTGTGCCAGATTCTGTTCTTCCAAAGCGATGAGCCATGCGAGGTGAGCTACGGCGACCGTCAAGGCAAGTACCAGAAGCAGCAGGGAATCGTGTTGCCGAAGCTCTAATGCAGGATTTTAGTATCAGGATGGAGTGGCGGGACGTAGTATCGAGGGACCCCGGCCTCCAAGGAACCTTGTGTCTGTAACACCTCAGCCCGCTCGCAAGCGCGATCCCGTGTGCATCGGCATCCTGGGCACGGACCCACTGCGCTCGATTGGGCTGCAGGCGATTCTGGAAGAGGGATTGAAGCTGCGGACCTGCCTGCTTCCCGACCGCACGCGCTCACGGGAGTGCCGGCCGAGCGTGGTCATCGTGGATGAGAGCTTTGACGAACTGCCCGGAACGGGAACCCCGCTGAGCCATGCGCTGGCGCGGATGCCCGGCGTAGCGCTGATTGTGTTGGCGCGCGGCAAGAACTCGACCGGAGCATATCGAGCCTTTGCCGCGGGCGCGCGAGCAGTTCTCCCCGAAACGGCAGAGTTGCCGGAGATCCGCGCCTGCATCCAGGCCGTGCTGCGCGGGAAGACCTGGACGCCGGAGGGAAGCGCCGCAGAGAGCCAAACGGCCCCAGAGGCACCGCAGACACCGGAAGAAGGCAGCCTGACGCACCGCTTTACGCCCAAGGAGCGCGAGGTGATGCGCTGGCTTTCGCAGGGACGCTCCAATCGCGAGATCGCCGCGACGATGGGGATTGACCAGGCCACGGTAAAGGCGCACCTGGGGCGCATGCTGCGCAAGGCAGACGCGACCAACCGGGTGGAGCTGACGCTGCGCGCCCTGGCGGAACAGCCCGCGGGCCAAGGCGAAGGATGGCGGGGAGTACAACTAAAGTAACATTGCGCTCGGCTTCGGTAACTGACACCTTAGTTTTAGTTTCAGACCTGGGAGAACGGGGTCTCCGCCGGCAAGAGTGGGCGAGGACCCCGTCTTTTTGCTTGCGCGCGTAAGAGTTACAGCCCCTCGGGGAACCACGCGGATCATGGGGAGGGTGCAACCTCCCCGGCGGGCCTTCCATCTGAACCTCAGCAGCTTTTTCAGCCTGCAAAGTTTTCGATGGTGAAAGGTAAGGTGAGCAAATGGTTAAGGTAACTGCGGCGCTTTGTGGCCTGATGTTGGCGGCCGGCGTCCTCCCCGCCCATGCGGCAGATAAGGGCAAGATCGATGAGCGCTTGAGCGCAAGCGCCGGCATTCTGGATGAGATCATGGCGGCGCCGGATAAGGCGATTCCATCCTCCGTGCTGGCCAAGGCGCACTGCGTCATCGTGATCCCCTCTGAGAAGAAGGCGGCCTTCCTGGTGGGTGGGCAGTATGGCCAGGGTGTAGGCACCTGCCGCACGGGCCATGGCTGGAGCGCTCCGGTGTTTGTGAAGCTGGGCGGCGGAAGCTTCGGGTTTCAGATCGGTGGATCGGCCACCGACGTTGTGCTTCTGGGCATGAACGCCAAGAGCGCGGATGACATGCTGCACAGCAAGGTCAAGCTGGGCGCGGATGCGGCGGCGACTGCGGGGCCGGTCGGGCGCGATGCCGCGGCGTCGACGGACGTTCTGCTGAATGCCGAGTTCCTTACGTACTCGCGGGCCAAGGGTCTCTTTGCCGGGCTGGATCTGACGGGTGAGTACCTGGGCGCCAACGATGACGATATGCACGCGGAGTATGGCCCTGGTGTGCGTTACCAGACCGTGCTGACCGGCGGGGTGCCTACCCCCGCGGATGCGTCGCACTTTGTGCACACGGTCGCCAAGTACTTCGTGATCTCGCGCGAAGATCACTAAAGGGCCGAGTTGTTGAGACAGGGCGGCCTTTGGCCGCCCTGTTTTTGTTTCGCAAAACGCACCCTGTGAAGCTTCGCGGGTTTTGCAGATCGTGTTTCCGCGGGACGCTTTCTTGCGCGCGCTAGAGTGGCCTAAGACGCTCTGCTCTCGCCACAGTGGCGGTTTGCACCAAGGCTCGTTCCAGGCCCGGTACACTGAAGATCGTTGAACGCGGCAGGGACACTGGCGAAACGGAGCTCTCCGCCACGGGAGAGCCTGGAGTATTGGACGATTCGCGCCGTTCTGGGTGTGCTGCGGCGGGTGCCGCGGCGCGTGGCGCGTGTGATGGGCGGCTGCCTTGGACTGGCGGCCTGGGCGCTGGTGCCGCGGCTGCGCCGGGTGGGGCAGCGGAATCTGCGGCTCGCCTTTCCGGAGCGCTCCGAGGCGGAACGGCGCGCCATCCTGCGGGCGAGCCTGCGCGGGCTCGGATGGCAGCTGGCAGAGTTCGCGCAGATGAGCCGCTACACGGCGGAGCAGGCAGGGGACCTCATCCGCTATGACGGTTTGGAGAACTACCTTGCGGCGCGAGCGCGTGGACGTGGGGTCCTGGTGCTCACTGCGCACCTGGGCGCGTGGGAGCTGTCCAGCTTCTTTCACTCGCTGATGGGGTACCCGATGGCGGTGGTCATCCGGCGGCTGGACCACCAGCGGGTGGACGCCCTGGTGAACGGGATTCGCACCCTGCACGGCAACCGGGTCCTGCATAAAGACGACTTCGCGCGTGGACTGTTGAAGGCGATGCACGGCGGCGAGACGGTCGGGATCCTGATGGACACGAACATGACCCCGCCGCAGGGGGTCTTTGTGCCGTTCTTCGGCGTGGAGGCGTGCACGGCCTCGGGCCTGGCGCGGGTGGCGCTGCGCTCCGGGGCGGCGGTGCTGCCGGGATTTTTGCTGTGGGAACGCGCCGAAGGCCGCTATGTACTCCACTTTGGCGAGGAGATCCCGCTGCTGCGAACCGGCGACGCGGAGCAGGACGCGCTGGCGAACACGGCCCTGTTTACGCGCACCCTGGAGAGCTACATCCGCCGCTACCCTGAGCAGTGGCTATGGGTGCACCGGCGCTGGAAGACGCGGCCGGCGGGCGAAAGGAGCCTCTACGCGTGAGCGGGTTGACCGTAGGGGAGATCGCGGAGCTGACGGGCGCGCAGACGCGCAGCCTATCTCCCACCCGTGCGGCGCACCGCATCGTGCGTGTGAGTGCGATCGCCTCCGCCGAGGAGCAATCGCTGGTGTTTGCGACGGGGCCGGCCTCTCTGGCGGCTGCGGTCGCTTCGAGCGCCGGAGCGATTCTTATGCCGGCGGGCGAGCCGGGAGGCGAGGAGGAGCGGGTTTTGGCGGTCCCAGATCCGCGCTACGCCTTTGCCCTGTGTGCCCGTCACTTGGACGCCCTGAATCGCCCGGAGCCGAAGCTGCATGCGACGGCCGTAGTCCACCCCTCCGCCAAGGTGGGCCTCCGGGTGGAGATCGGCGCCTGGACGGTGGTGGGCGCCGGGGCGCGGATCGGCAACGATGTGCGGC
>CAXTWN010000201.1:0-3498 GCA_964248055.1 uncultured Acidobacteriaceae bacterium
GCTGGGCCTTGGGCATGGGCGGCATCGGCGGCGGCTGCAGCGGCGGCGCCATGATGGTCGCCACCTCCTTGGGCACCGGCGGCGCAATATTCACATGCCGCGCAATCAGAAACGCAATCAGCGCGATCACCACACCATGCGCGACCACGGCCGTCCAGATCGACGCCTGGGAACGAGGAGCCTTGATGCCGCCCGCCGTCGCAAACATCACGCGGGGTGCTACGGGGGCGAATGCGGGATGGAGGTTATCGCCAGCAGCCATATCAAAGTGCAACGTACGCGCTACCCGCCTACCACCAACGGTCAGCCCGCGTCCTTGCTCTCTATGTTAGACGCATTCTCCCCCCGGATCGTCTCAACGCCCGCCGAAAGGCTCGTCTGCGTTTCCCGATTCGGGAAAGCACCCGCGGTCACCATCAGATCCGCCCTTCCTTCCCGATACAATCAAGGTTTGGCTGCGAGTTCCGGCCCCGGTGCCGTGGGCCTGCGCCGCCAGGAGAGTGCATGCAGGAGCCCGGCCAGCCCCCGAAGACTTTTACGACGCTGAAAGATACACTGAACCTCCCCAGCACCGGCTTTCCTATGAAGGCCAACCTGCCCGCCAACGAGCCTGCGCGGCTGGCCGCCTGGGACGGCATGGACCTGTATGGCCAGATCCGCGCCGCCCGTCACGGCGCCCCCAAGTACATCCTTCACGACGGCCCGCCCTACGCCAACGGCGCCATCCATCTCGGCCACGCGCTCAACAAATGCATCAAGGACTTCGTCGTCAAGACCAAGACCATGGCCGGCTTTGACGCGCCCTACGTTCCCGGCTGGGACTGCCACGGCCTACCCATTGAGATCAAAGTCGACGAACAGCTTGGCGGTCGCAAACTGAAGATGGATCCGGTCGCCGTGCGCGAGGCCTGCCGCGCCTACGCGGCCAAGTACATCGACCTCCAACGCTCCCAGTTCAAGCGCCTCGGCATCTTCGGGCGCTGGAACAAGCCTTACGAGACCATGGACTTCGGCTATGAGGCCAAGATCCTCGAGACCTTCTACGGCTTCTACGAGCGCGGCTTCGTCTACAAGGGTCTCAAGCCCGTCTACTGGTGCTCCCACGACCGCACCGCGCTCGCCGAGGCCGAGGTCGAGTACGAGACCCACACCTCGCCCAGCGTTTATGTCCGCTACAAGCTGACCAGCGACGCCGCCCGGCTCGAGCCCCGCCTCGCCGGGCGCGAGGTCTACACGATCATCTGGACCACCACTCCCTGGACGCTGCCCGCGTCGCTGGCCATCGCCTTCAACCCCGAGGTGGACTACGTTGCGCTCGACGACAACAGTTGCATCTACCTCGTCGCCGTGCAGCTGGCGCCCGCGGTGATGGAGGCATGCACCGAATACGGCAACCTCTCCATGGCTCAGCCGATCGCCACGCTGCGCGGGAGCAAGCTCGACCGCACCACCTTTCAGCATCCCTTTCTGGATCGCGAAGTGCTGGGCGTCCTGGCCGACTACGTCACCACCGACCAGGGCAGCGGCGCCGTCCACACCGCGCCCGCTCACGGCCCCGACGACTTCGCCACCGGCCAGCGCTACGATCTCCGCCTCACCTGCGACGTCGACGCGCAGGGCAAGCTCCGCAACGGGCTGCCCGAGTACGACGGCCTCTTCGTCCACAAGGCGAATGGCCCCATCAAGGACCTGCTGCGCGCCCGCGATGCGCTCATGGGCGCACACGATCTCGTCCACCAGTACCCGCACTGCTGGCGCTGCCACAAACCCCTGATCTTCCGCGCGACCGAGCAGTGGTTCATCCGCATGGAGACCCCGGTGCTCTCGCCCAAGGAAGACTCCCCGCAAACCACCTTCCGCGAGCGCGCCCTGGATGAGATCAAGCGCGTCACCTGGGACCCGGCCTGGGGGGAGGAGCGCATCTCCAACATGATCGCCACTCGCCCTGACTGGTGCATCAGCCGCCAGCGCATCTGGGGCGTGCCCATCGCGGTCTTTCTCTGCGAAACCTGTCACGAGCCCGTCAACGACGAGGCAATCAACAGATCCGTTGTGGACCTCTTCCGGCGCGAAGGCGCGGACGCCTGGTACCAGCACAGCCCGGAGGCCCTGCTTCCGCCCAAAACCGCCTGCGCCGTCTGCGGCGGGGCCAAGTTCCGCAAGGAGATGGACATCCTGGACGTCTGGTTCGAGTCCGGCGCCAGTTGGCACGCCGTCCTCGAAGCCGAACCCGAGCTCCACTTCCCGGCCGATCTCTACACCGAAGGCGGCGATCAGCACCGCGGCTGGTTCCACTCCTCGCTGCTCTCGGCCGTGGGCCTGCGTGACACCGCGCCCTACCACAGCGTCGCCACCTCCGGCTGGACACTCGATGAACAGGGCCGCGCCTTTTCCAAATCCCTCGGCAACGGCGTCGACCCGGTCGACGTCGCCAACCGCCTCGGGGGCGAGATCATCCGGCTCTGGGTCGCGAGCGTCGACTTCCGTGAAGACGTGGCTGCCAGCGAGCGCCTCATGGGCCGGGTCAGCGACAACTACCGCAAGCTCCGCAACACCCTGCGCTTTCTGCTTTCGAATCTGGACGGCTTCGACCCGGCGGAGCACAGCATCGCGTTTTCTGCGATGCAACCTCTAGATCGCTACATTCTCGCCCGCACCGCGGAACTCGACGCCAGCATGCGCAAGGCCTACGACCGCTTCGAGTTCCACCGCGCCTACCAGGCCCTCAACGAGTTCACCAACACCGACCTCAGCGCGCTCTACCTCGACGTCACCAAGGATCGCCTCTACACCCTCGCGCCCAACGCCCCGGCCCGCCGCAGCGCCCAAACCGCTCTTTGGCGCATCGCTGAGGCTCTGACCCGCCTTATCGCGCCCATCCTCAGCTTCACCGCCGACGAGGTCTGGCAGTACCTGCCGTCCGTCGCAGGACGCCCCAACAGCGTCCACCTTGCCAAGTTCCTCGATGAGGAAGACATTTTCCCGGGTTCAGCAAAGGAATACCTCGGTGAGTGGCGGAAGTTGCTCAGCTTTCGCGAACAGGTCATGTCAAGTCTGGAATTTCTGAGGGTCTCCAAAAGGATAGGGAAATCCCTCGATGCGAGAGTCGACATCATCTACGCGTCGAACGATGTTCCGCTTCCCGAAATCGTCCCTTTACTGCAGAAGTACCGCGGCTCGCTTGAGGAGCTATTCAATGTGTCGGAGGTAAGCATCTCTGGGCCAAAGATTACAGGTGCTGCGTCGTACCCTCAGATCGATCCAGAGCCATCGGCACATCCGAGATGCGTTCGTTGCTGGCGGCACGTGCCCGACATCGGCGCCGACCTCCGCTGGCCCAGCGTCTGCGCCCGCTGCGCCGACGCCCTCGAAGCCATCGGCTACCCCCCCGAGAACTCAACCTAAGCCGTTCCGTTATCCCTCCGCGCGCGGAAAACCCCGCTGTTTTTCGCCGCCCATTCCGCGTCATCTCGACCGGAGCGAAGCGCAGTGGAGAGA
>CAXTWN010000201.1:3508-4883 GCA_964248055.1 uncultured Acidobacteriaceae bacterium
CTGCCGGCGCTCGCCCCCGGTAGCGAGCGGCTGGGGACAGACCCCCGTATTCTGCTCAGACCCGCACGAAAGCCAGGAAGACCACCCCACCGCGAACCACATGCCCCAAACCGCCACAACCCGCGACGCCCGCCCTCTCGCGTTCCTGATCTCCGCCCTAGTGATCCTTGCCGACCGCCTCTCCAAGCTCTGGGTCAAAAAACACATCCCCACCGGCAACGCCATTGTGGTCATCCCCCACGTCTTCCGCCTCACCCATGTCCTCAACACCGGCGCGGCCTTTAGCCTCTTTGAAAACGTCCAGTCGCCCCGGACCGTACGCTTCCTCCTGGTCGGCTTCTCCATCGTGGCCGCGGTCGTCCTGCTCGCGCTGTTGTGGCGCACCGGGCGTCGCCTCAACGCCTCGACCGTGGCCTTTGCCCTCATCCTGGGCGGCGCGCTCGGCAACCTCTACGACCGCCTCCGCCTGCAGCACGTGATCGACTTCCTCGAAGTCCACATCGTTCACTACCACTGGCCCGACTTCAACGTCGCCGACAGCTGCATTGTGATCGGCGCCTGTCTTCTGCTGCTCGAAACCTTCCGCCCCCAGCGCACCCTCTGACTGAACGCATGCTCGTCGAAGAACCCACCCAGCACGACTCGGCCCCCGTGACGACCGCCGCCACGCAGATCACCATCCGCGGCGCGCGGACGCACAATCTGAAGGGTATCGATGTCGACATCCCGCACAACGCCCTGACCGTGGTCTCCGGTGTGTCCGGCTCCGGCAAGAGCTCGCTCGCCTTCGATACCGTCTACGCCGAAGGCCAGCGGCGCTACGTTGAGTCGCTCTCCGCGTACGCCCGCCAGTTCCTGGAGCGCATCGAGAAGCCCGACGTCGACCACATGGACGGCCTTGCGCCGGCCATCGCCATCCGCCAGAAGAACCAGACCCGCAACCCGCGCTCAACGGTCGCCACTGCCACCGAGATCTTCGACTACCTCCGCCTGCTCTACGCCCGCTGCGGTACCGTCACCTGCCTTCACTGCGGTGGCGTCGTGCGGCGCGACTCCGTCGACGAGATCGTGGGCCGCGTCTTCGCGCTGCCGGAAGGAACGCGCCTTTATGCGCTTTTTCCCATCCAGCGCCGCGAGATCAGGCTCGAATCGATGCAGGGCGCTCTCACCATCCCCGAGCTCCAGGCGCCTTTACCGCCTCCGGCACCCGCAAAGCGCGCCGCCAAGAAGGCCGCCGCCAAGAAGTCCGCACCCGAACCAAAGAACACCTTCGATGCCCTCACGGACGCCCTCAAGGAGCGACTCACCGAGCTGCGCCGTCGCGGCTACAACCGCCTCTGGCAGGCCGAGGCGAATCATGCGAGCGGTGCCGGAC
>CAXTWN010000202.1:0-4828 GCA_964248055.1 uncultured Acidobacteriaceae bacterium
GCCGGGCCCCAGGCCGGTGTAGAAGGTGTTGTATTGCTGCTTGTCATGCACGTTGCCGATGGCCGTGATGGCCAGATCGCCCCCTGACGGCACCATCTGCAGCCCGTGGCGTTGCAGGTCGGCGGTGATGTCATCGCGAAGCCGCTGCTCATAGAGCGGGTTGTCGGTCTGCACCTTGGCGAAGGAGAAGGTGTGGTAGCTCTCGAAGCGAGCGTTGTGATCGTAGTCCGTGTTGACGGACTGTGCGCGCACCGCAGGCGCGGCGGCAAGGGCGGTGGTAAGCGCGACACCGAGCAGCGCGCGGCGGAAGGTGGGTGTCCTCATGGTGGTCTCCTGGGCAGGTGCGTTCCCTGCAACCATCCCTTGAGATGCTTCGGAGGCGGCGACGTGTTCGCCGCTTAGCGCAGGTTGCTTTGCGGCTGCAGGGGCAGGGTGAAGTGGAAGGTCGAGCCTTCGCCCAGGGTACTGGTGGCCCAGATGCGGCCGCGATGCTGCGCGATGATGCTCTTGCAGATGGCCAGGCCGAGGCCGCTGCCGCCCATGGTGCGGGAGTCGGAGGCGTCGGCCTGCTTGAAGCGCTCGAAGATGGATTCGAGCTTGTCGGCAGGGATGCCGCGGCCGTGATCTTCCACGCGAATCAGCGCCTCGCCGTCCTCTTCGGTGGCAAAGAGCCTGATCTCGTTAGGAGCCGAGGGCGACGCTGGAGAGAACTTGATGGCGTTGGCGAGCAGGTTGGTGAGCGTCTGGAGGATGCGGTCCGCGTCGCACCAGACGACGACGTCATTGGGCTGCATGCTGAACGAGAGGTTGGCGGCGGTGGCGAGGCCTTCCACGCCCGCGACGGCGCGGCGAAAGAGCTCTTCCACAGAGCAGCTGCAGAGATGCATCTGGGCTTTGCCGGAACCGATGCGCTCGAGGTCGAGGATGTCGTTCACCAGCCGGACGAGGCGCTCGGTGTTGTCGACCGCGATCTCCATCATCTGCTGGGCCTTTTTGGGGCGTTCGTTGAGCGCGCCACGGGCAACCAGGCCAAGCGCGGCGCGCAGGCTGGTGAGCGGGGTGCGGAGCTCATGCGAGACGGTAGAGATGAACTCGTCTTTCATGCGGTCCAGCGCGTTGCGCTCGCTGATGTCGGTGAAGGCGACGACGACGCCGATGGCGCGGTCCATCCTGTCGCCCGTGCCGGGGTGGCCGCCGGCGGGTGCGGTCTCGATCTGAGGGCGGGCGACGTACTCGACGGGGAAGGACGTACCGTCCTTGCGCCAGAAGACCTCATTGGCGACACGCACGGAGGCGAGGTTGTCCACGCTGCCGCGGATGGGGCACTCTGCCTCGGGGTAGGGTCGTCCGTCGGTGCGGGTGTGATGCACGAGCTCATGCATGTTGCGGCCCAGCAGCTCCTCCGGGCGGTAGCCGAGCATCTGCGCGGCGGCCGGGTTCACGACCGTGACGCGGCCGTCGAGGTCGACGCCGTAGATACCGTCACCGATGGATTCGAGCACGGAGTCGGACTGCCGGATCAGGGCGTGGAGCTGCTCCTCCGCGCGTACCTGCTCAGTGATGTCGATCGCGAAGCCGAGCACGTAGCGCGGGCCATCGGCCGGTTCCACCAGCCGGTTGCGGTAGGCGAGCACACGCTCCTCTCCGCTGGCGTGGCCCAGGTGCATCAGGCCCTGCGCTTCGCCGGCCGAGAGCAGGGTCTCGAAGTACGGTTTCAGCCACAGCTGCCGCTCGGGGTGCACGAACTCCGCGAGGGAGTGCCCGAGGACGTCGGCCACGGTGCGGCCAAAGCTCTGCGCCCCGTGCTCGTTGATGGAAAGGATTCTGCCTTCGAGGTCGTGCGTGCAGACCAGGCCGAGGGAGCCCTCGACGATCTGGCGGTAGCGCGACTCGCTTTCGCGCATGGCGCCTTCCGCGATGCGCTGCTTGGTGACGTCGAGGCCGGTGGCGATGATGAAGCCAACCTGGCCGTGGGAGTCCAGCAGCGCGGTGGCAGACCAGGAGATGTGGCGGCGGGTGCCGTCCGCGGCCAGCCAGTGGTTCTCAAAGGTTGCGGGAAACGCTCCTTGGCGGAGGCGTTCGAAGCCCTCGATGTAGTCGGGAACATCCTCTTCGGGGATGAGCCGCTCCCAGGCGTAGCGGCCGACCAGCTCGCCGGAGGAGTGGCCGGAGATGATCTCGCAGGCGCGGTTAAAGCGGACGATGCGGCCGGCGGTGTCAAAGACGACCACGAGCGCGCCGACGGTGTCGAGCACGGCGGCCACAAAGTTGCGCTCCACCTTGAGTGCGGCTTCCACGCGTTGTTGGGCGCGGGCGGCGCGATGGGTCTCGCGCATGCGCATGACCAGCTCCAGCCGTGTGGCGGCCATGTGCCCGAGAGCTTCGAGCGATTCGATCTGCGCCGGGCTGAGCTTGCGGGCGGCGCTGTCCAGCACTGCCACCGAGCCCAGCGCCATGCCCTGCGGGGTCTGGATCGGGGTGCCGGCGTAGAAGCGATAGGTGCGCTCGCCGAGCTGGATTCCCGCGGGCGCATGCGCCGGGTCACGGCGGGCGTCGGGGATCTGGTAGACGCCTTCGGCCTCAATGGTGATCTCGCAGGGCAGAGTGTGACGCGGGGCGGTAAGGAGATCCAGCCCGTAGCGACCCAGCAGAGCGACGTGGTGCTGGTCGATGACGGTGACCAGGCCCACCGGCGCCTGGCAGACCTGCGCGGCAAGACGAGCGATATCGTCGAGCGCCGGGTCGTGCGGCACCTCAGCGAGCTCGTATTGTGCAACCGCCTGAAGGCGCGGATGATCGAGTTTGTCCACGGTGGACGTCATCTGGATGGAGCATACGGAGGGACGGCTGGGGCTGGCTGTCCCACTTTCGCTGCGGGGAAGCGCAACAGTAATCGCCCGCAGGTCACGTTATAGGTTGGATGGCACCCTTCGGGCAGGCGCGCGCAGGCGAGGGTAACTGCTTCTGTACATGCGGTTTCGATGCAGCCGCGGGATGCAGGGACGAACGTTGCCAAAGCGGGAAGGCCTTACCCGTCCGGGGAAGGCCGGTGTATCGGGTTTGGTTCCAGATATCCACGTCTTTCTTCAGGTTGGGCGGTCTAACTGCTTGAAGCGCGCCAGCGGGATGCGCATACTCGGGAAAATGGTGGGTGGCAAGTGCCGTGTTGAACACCCGCCAGGAGGCCGCTGTGAGCCAGTATCGACGTGAGGATGTGTTGCGCATCCTGCGGCTGCCCGCACGGCAACTGGAGATGTGGGAGCGGGCCGGGCTGATTGCGCCGGCGGAGGTGTACGCCTTCGATTCGCTCGCGCAGTTGCGCAAGCTGCGCGAGCTGGCCGCCACGCGGATCTCCGCCAAGAGCATTCGCCGCTCGGTGGACGCGATGGCGCAGGTCTCGGGTCTGGCTCATCCTCTTTCGGAGGCGCTGATTGCGCCGCACCGGGCGCGGGTAGCCTATCGGCAGGGCGGCGCGCTGGTGGATCCGCTGACCTCCCAGCTTGCCTTCGACTTCGATCTGCGCGCCGGGGCGGAGGGACGCGTCGTGGAACGCAGCGCCTTGCAGCCGACCATTGCGCCGTTTGAGCTCCAGGAGCTGTTTCAGCGCGCGGTGCGGTTGGAAGAGCGGCCGGAGACCCTGGGCGAGGCGAAGGCGTTGTACGAGGGTCTGTTGCAGCTGGCGCCCAACCATGCAGCCAGCGCCATCAATCTGGGCACCATCTGCTACAACGAACGCAACTACCCGCGCGCGGAGAAGCTGTACCGCCGGGCGACGGAGGCCGACCCAGAGTACGCGCTGGCGTTCTTCGACCTCGGCAACGTGCTGGACGAACAGGCGCGGCTGGCCGAGGCGATCGAGGCCTACGAGCGCGCCCTCAAGCTGGTACCGCAGTACGCGGATGCGCACTACAACCTGGCCCTGGCCTATGAACGGCTGGGCGACCGCCGCAAGGCGCTGCGGCACTGGACCGCCTACACCCGGCTGGATCCGAGCGGGCCGTGGTCCAGCCATGCCCGCTCGCAGGCGCGGCGGATCCTGGCCTCGGAGCGCCTGGCGATCGTGAGCCGGCATGGGCGCACGATGCGGATCGCCGGCTAGCGGCTGGATGCGAGATTCGAGATGCTAGAGGCTAGGTGCTGCAGCCTAGAACTTGGCGCCTAGTCTCTCTTCTTTAGCACCTAGCACCTAGCACCTAGCACCTAGTCTCTAGCCCCTAGCACCTAAAATCTGGAACCTACAACGCCAGCGTGCCCTGCGCTGAGAGGTTGGCGCGGTGTGCGGCGCCGCGGCAGAGGATACACTCCTGAGCATCACCGAAACGTTTGCTGCACGGGAGATCGTCTGATCATGGCCGCACCCTCGACCTTTCGCCCCTTTGTGCCTCCCCACGAGAGCCGCAAGGAGCTTTCCGTGCGCGCGCTGCTGCTGGGCAGCGCCGTTGGCGTGGTCTTCGGCGCGGTGACGGTGTATGTGGGGCTGCGTGCGGGGCTGACCGTGGCGGCCAGTATCCCGATCTCGGTGCTGAGCATCTCGATTCTGCGCGCTTTCGGGCGGGCGTCCATCCTGGAAAACAACATCGTTCAGACGACGGGGAATGCGGGGCAGTCCATAGCGTCGGGCGTGATCTTTACGCTGCCGGCGCTGATCTTTCTGGGCTTCGACCTGCAGAGTTTCCGGATCTTTGCCCTGGCGCTGTTTGGCGGCTGGCTGGGTGTCCTGTTCATGATTCCACTGCGGCGGCAGCTGATCGTGGAGGAGCATGGGACGCTGACGTACCCCGAGGGCACGGCCTGCGCCGACGTACTCATGGCGGGAGAACGGGGCGGC
>CAXTWN010000203.1:0-4768 GCA_964248055.1 uncultured Acidobacteriaceae bacterium
GGGTGGAAGTGCTTGTCGATGAAGTAGTGGATGATGCCGAAGACGAAGAACAGGTCAATGAGCGGGCTGACGAGCGGGAGCAGAACCTGGAAGATGAGGATGTTGGGTAACGCGAAGAGGCCCATGGCGACACGGTTCCGGATCGCGGCTTTGTGCTTAAAGATTGCTTGCAGGATGCCGAAGCTCCAGCGGAAGCGCTGCCGTGCGAGGCCGTTGGCGTTGACCGGGGCCTCCGTGAAGGCGAGCGCCTGGTCTTCGTAGATGACGGCGTAGCCCTGCTCGAGCAGGTTCATGGTGAGGTCGGCGTCTTCGGCGACGGTATCGGGAGCGTAGCCGCCCCCGGTCTTTACGGCGGCGGTGCGCCAGGCACCGATGGCGCCGGGGACGACCATCACGACGTCGAAGAGATCCAGCGCGCGGCGCTCGAAGTTCTGGCTGGTGATGTACTCCAGCGCCTGCCAGCGGGTCCAAAGGTTGACGCGGTTGCCGACCTTGGCATTGCCGGCGACGGCGCCGATGTGCGGGTTGGCAAAGTGCGGAATCAGGCGCGCAATCGCGTCGTGGGCGATGACGCCGTCGGCGTCGATGCCGACGTAGATGGGCTCTTCCGTTTCGTCGATGTGCTGCAGTGCGAAGTTGAGCGCCTCGGCTTTGCCGCCGTTCGGCTTCGTGAGGACGCTGACGCGGCCTTCCGCGATCTCTTTGGCGTAGGTCTCCGTAACGACCTGGAAGGTGTTGTCTTTGGAGCCATCATCGATGACAAGGATGCGGATGTTCTTGTAGGTGGACATCAGCACAGACCGCACGGTGCGGGCGATGACGGTCTCTTCGTTGTAGGCGGGGATGAGAACGGCGACGCGGGAACCGTAGTCGGGCGAGGCGAAGTTTTTGCGGCGGCGGAGGCGGTCGACAAGGGCGCAGAGCCCGATGATGATGAGCCGCGCGCTCATGAGCACATCGCCGACGAAGAAGACGAAGATCACCACGTGATTGAAGAAGGAGATGAAGAAGAAGGCGAGGGAGTCAACCAGGGCGAGGCGGCGCTGCCGCGTGGTGAGGGGCGGCATGACCTCAGCGCGGGTCTTGCCGATCAACTGCGACACGGGCACGATGTTGTAGCCACGGGCGCGCAGGGCCTGAATGAGCACCGGCAGGGCGGCTACAGTGGCCGAGCGGTCGCCGCCGCCATCGTGCATAAGAATCACGGAGCCGCGCATCCAGGTCTTCGTCTGGGCGGCGTCGATCTGCGCGAAGACGGAGTCGACGATCTCCTGCGGGGTCTTGCGGGGATGTTCGTCCCAGTCGTTGGTGTCGATCTTGTCGCCCAGGATGATGTAGCCGTGCGACTCGATGTGATAAATCGGCGCAGCCTGATCGTTGGTGTCGGGCTCCTGATCGATGGAGTAGGGCGGGCGGAAGTAGAGCGGCTGCACGCCGAGCTTTGAAGCGAAGAGGCGTTCGGTCAGGTTGAGCTGGAGATCCACCTGGCGCGGCGAGATTTCGCTGATGTCGGGGTGGGTGAAGGTGTGATTGCCGATCTCGTGGCCTTCACGGAAGACGCGCTGCATGAGCCCGACATTGTTGCCGGCGACCTCGCCGATCATGAAGAAGGTGGCCTTTACGTCGAAGCGCTTGAGGATATCGAGAATCCGCGGAGTCCAGTCGGGGTCCGGACCGTCGTCGAAGGTGATGGCGACCTTCTTCGGCTGGTATCCGTAGAGCTGGACGGTGTACGAGAGCGGGTAGGAGTCCATGGACTCCTCAACGACGCTGAGGTACTGGGGCGGGATGGTCTTGTCGTCGTCGAGCTGGAGAGTGCGGTGGCCGTTCTGCGGCAGGCCGGTGACGCGAAGAATGTCGCCGTCACCTTCGGTGTCGACATCCTGGCCGGGCGCGACGTTGGCGAGCTGCTGGGTGGGATCGCCGGCGAGGGGATTGTCCCAGATGCGCCAAAGCGAGTCGTCCTCGAAGCCGAGCCGCCACAGGGCGAAGGTCTGCAGGCCTAGTGCGCGGGCGACGCGCATCTCGTTGAGCGCGGTGACCGCGTCAAGGTACCAGATTTGATGGCGCTGCTTGGCGTCCTCGTCGTCGTAGGCGAAGTGGGGATTGAGCGAGGCGTCGTCGAGGTCGATCTTGGCTTCGGCGTCGGAGGCGCGCTGCCAGGCGTCCTGGGTGGAGATCATGGCGACAGAGAGCGCGTCGTCGACGGTTTCAGGTTGGGGCGGCGGCGGTGGGCTAGAGCGCTGGCCCTTCTTCGGCGGCGCAGGGGCGGCGGGCAGCGGAAGAATCCACTCATACCCATAGTTGCCGATGGAGCAGATGATCTTTTCGCGAGGAACGACCTTGAGGATCGTTTTCAGATTGTCTTCAAACCAGTTCTGGCTGGCGATGGGGCCGGAGACGGTGCCGGTCTGGTGCTGATCGGAGTCCATGACGACGAGGCCGTCGGAGTTGCCGGCGATGAAGCCGAGATCGAAGCCTGAGTTGCCGACCGGGACCGTGACGTAGAGGCGCAGGTTGTGAGACTGAAAGTACCCGTGAAGCGTTTGGATCAGCTGACCGTAGCCGGCGAGCGCTTCCGGTGGAATGCCCTGAAAGTCGAGCGTAAGGCCGCGGTAGCGGGTGTTCGCGGCCATGAAGGCCTCGATCTGGGAAACGAAGGTGGCGCGGGCCCCCAGGTCGCTCAGGAACGGACCGACGCTCTCCTGAAAGCTGGAGGTGAGCGGGTTGTAGTTGTTGACCAGGGGATAGATTTCGGTGTCTTCGCGGGCCGCGGTGATGGCTTTGACCACCTTGTTTTCGCGATCCACCCCATGTACGCCCCCCTGGTCAACGACCGCAAACGGAGTGTTATCGCTGGAGTAGGCGGTCAGCGAGCCATCGGGGCCGATGACGTGGAGCCACTCGGGGAAGAGAATATCGATCTGCTTGACGTGCTGCTTGAAGGAGGCGTAGCTTGCCGGGTCGGAGTCGGTGTAGAAGGCGGCGCGCAGGCTTTCGCCCTGGTTCAGGACGATGTCCGAGGGCTTGAGATCGGTGTGGCGGTGGACGGAGTGGTTGAGCTTGCCCTTGGTGGTGAGCTCGGGCGCGGGCGGCTTGGAGAGCGCGCGGTAGCGGCGCGTCACGGAGCGCAGGTCGAGCGCCTGCAGAGGACGCATGCGCAGAAGGCCGATGAGAAAGAGGATGCCGATCACCGCGCCGGCCAGGGCGAGAGAGTCGAAGATCCGGCGCAGGCGCTTCCAGCGTTTGCGTTGCGGGTCGTAGAAGATCGGCTTGCTCATCAAAGGTGGGGCGCGGCTGCAGGGCTTGAAACCGGGGCTAGGGGAGATGCTATGAGGCTGGCCCCGTGGCGTCAATGACGCGGAGGTTTCGCGCGGGTGCCTGGCCTGTAGAGAGAACGGGCGCACGTATGATGCAGGGACGATGCGCGGGAAGGCACTTCCGGCTGGCGACGGGTTGGGGCTGTGGCCCGCGCTTGCCGTCGGGGCGCTGCTGCGAGCGCTGTTTGTGGCCCATCATCCGCGCTTTGCCGGCGACACCCTGGTGTACGGCGACCTTGCTCACAACATGCTCGCGCACCACGTGTACGGGCTGACCGAAGAGCACGTGCGTTCGACGCTGATCCGGCTGCCGGGCTATCCGCTGTTCCTGGCGTGCTGCTTTGCGCTGTTTGGGACGGCGAACTACCTCGCCGTGGTGTGGGTGCAGGTGGGGGTGGATCTGCTGGGCTGTGGGCTGCTGGCAGACGTGGCGCAGCGGGTGTTTGGTCCCAGGGCGGGCCGGGCGGTGCTGTGGGTGGCGGCGCTGTGTCCGTTCACGGCAAACTACGCAGCCGCAGCGCTCACCGAAACGCTGAGCATTTTCTGTGTTACTGCCGCGCTGTGGGGGTTGGTGCGCTGGGTACACGGACTGCGCGCGGGTGCGGGGGAGCGACGCTGGGCGGTGGTGGTCGGTTTGGCGCTGGTCGGAGCGACGCTGCTGCGCCCGGACGGGGGTTTGCTGGCGGCCGCAGTCGTGCCGGCCATGCTGCTGGCGGGATTTCTGCAGCGCGGGATGTGGGAACGTGTGCTGTGGGCGGCGGTGCTGGCTTCGGCCCCGCTGTGCCTGGCGCTGGGGCTTTGGACGGCGCGCAACTGGCGAGTTTTTGGTGTCTTTCAGCCGCTGGCGCCGAAGTATGCAAACGATCCTGGAGAGCCGGCTCCCGTGGGCTTTGCGCGGTGGTACAGAACCTGGGCGATCGGGTACGAAGACACGGTCCGGGTGTACTGGCAGTATGACGACACGACGGAGCAGATCGGCGATCTGCCGCCGTGGGCCTTTGACAGCGCGGCGCAGCGGGAGCGGACCGCGGCGCTGTACGCGCAGTACAACGCAGTGACTTCCTCGACGCCAGAGTTTGAGGCGACGTTTGCGGCGCTGGCGGCGGAGCGGGTTCGGGCGCACCCGGTGCGGTGTTACGTACTGCTTCCGCTGGCCAGGCTCGCGGACATGTGGCTACGTCCGCGGACCGAGTTGATGAAGCTGCCGGTGGATTGGTGGCGGGTGAGGCTGCACCCGTGGCGGTCGGCTTTGGAGATCGCCTATGGCGGGTTGGGATGGGCGCTGCTCGGGCTCGCCGTTCTGGGGTGGGTGCGGTGGAGGCGGCTCCGCTGGTCGGGTTTTCGCGTCGTGGCGTTCTCGGCGTCGGGGTTTGTGGTGCTGCGGTCGGTCTTGCTGATGAGGATCGACAACTCCGAGCCGAGGTACACGCTGGAGTGCTTTCCAGTGG
>CAXTWN010000204.1:0-770 GCA_964248055.1 uncultured Acidobacteriaceae bacterium
GGCGGCCGGCCCGTGCCCGTGGAGATCTACGTCGAGGTTAACTTCCAGATCTTCTGATCACCAGCGGTTTTCTCTGGAGCAGTCATCTCGTGGCTGCTCCAGAGAGAGCCGAGAGGAGTGCAGCAGCCCGCGTCGCTTCCTTGCGAGTACGGTATGCGGGCGTAGCCTCGTTCCGCACAACTCGTCAAGCCCTCAATCGGTCCAGAGAGGAAGCCGGCAGTCCTTCAGGAGGTATCCTCAAGGGGATGTCGATTGGCTCCGTGAGGGGCCTGCCGACGGATCTCGGCTCCGGGTGCAGAGCACGGGTATCAACCCGTTCAGAGACCTGCGAAACGGCTGCACGAAGAGCTGTCACGACACGATGAACTTGACTCACCGACATGCTCGGAAGAAGCGGCAATGACACGATCCTGGAAGCCACCTCCTCTGTCACTGGAAGAGGTCCGGTCAAAGCATGTTTGCGGAAGTAGGGCTGCTCTGCCAGATGCGGGCTGAAGTAGTGCCCCGCACCGATCCCCGCCCCTGAGAGCCTCTTCAGGATCTCCTTCCTAAGGGGAGCGAGATGCTTCGGCAGCAGGACCGATTCGAACGAACAGACCTGGCGGAGTCCCGTGGTGCGCTGCTGGGTGTACTCTCCCCGCAGCGCGTCCCGGTAGCAGGCGGAAAGCTCTTCCCGGTTCTCTACGACCTCCGCAAACCGGTCTAGTTGCAGCAGCGCCGTGAGTGCAGAGACTTCGGTGAGCTTGGCATTCAGTCCCAGCATGCCGGCG
>CAXTWN010000204.1:780-4514 GCA_964248055.1 uncultured Acidobacteriaceae bacterium
GAGCTCTCACCCCCCCCAGGTGGGGCTCCGCCGCGACTCTTCAAAGCCGAAGCACCCCATGGACCGCAGCCGCCTGATGCGCTCAGAATCGGCGCTATAGATCACCCCACCCTCACCCACAGAAAAGGCCTTCGTTGCATGCAACGAGAAGACAATCGGCCACGCAAACCCGGTGCCAAATCCCCGTCCGCGCTCATCCAGCGATCCAAGCGAACCGGCAGCATCCACCACAACCGGAACGTCGTACCGCTCCGAAAGATCCTGATAACGGCCAAGATCGAGATTGTTCCCAAACGTGGCGTAGGGAATCACGACCGCAATCTGCCCCCTATAGCGCTGCAGGAGGGCTTCTTCACTCGCCGGGTCGGGAAGCCAGGTCTCGGGATCGATGTCACAGAGCAAAGGCGTCAGGCCGCACCACAGGGCAGCATGCGCCGTCGCGGCAAAGGTAAATGAAGGCATTAGCGCGTAACGGCGGGTCGGGGGCCGGTCCTCGTCGAGCACCTCCCGGATCGCCATCATCAGGCCGGTGGTGGCATTACAGACGGCAAGGCAGCCACCCTCGCCGAAGATCTTGGCGCAGAGCTCCTGCTCGAACCGAGTATTCAGGGGTCCATAGTTCGAGTACACCCCAAGCTCTTCAATCCTCGCCAACTCGGCCACATGCTCACTCAACCTCGGAGGGTCAGGACGCATCAGCGGAATGTTTTCGTTCCCTGTCCGCGGGCGCGGCCGCACCAGCTCCGGCCGTCCGGAGGAGTTCACGTTTGCCGCCGCGGGTGGATGGACAGGAAGAGTCACCTTCCGCATTTCAAGATCCGGGCGAACCGCGTGCGACGTGATCTCCTCGACGATCCTCAGTCCCAAGGTGTGTTGCCACAACCACAAGCTGTTGATCTGCCCGTAAAAATCTGTCTCTCCGCCCAGTTCCCTCCCCGGCTTCGGTCCCACGGACAGCCCGATCGCGAGCAGATTCTTCAGCGGTGTGCCTGCGGCCGTAAGCACCCGGCAACGTTCATCCACGACCGACCACTCTTTACCCTGCGGTGAGACCAGCGGCACCGGACACCCGCGTTCATCGAAGATCCGCGCAAGCCGAGGCCGGTAGCCAAGCGCGGTGATGATCAGGTCTGCTTCCTCCAGTGCGGTCTGCGCCTTGCCGAAGTTCTCGGGGAGAAGCTGCAGCAAGCGTAGGCGCGGCTCTTCTGGGCGGCCGCCGATCTGCCGAGCGCGCATGATCAACTCGCGCGAGTCGAGGCGTAAACCGTAAACGCCAACCACACGACCGGTCAGAGAGCATACGTCCTGAGGACGAAACTCGGTGTAGCCCTCGGCCACCGCCTCCGCCTCCGATTCGTAGAAGATGCGCAGCGGCTGACGATGGAGCAGCGTGACCGCACCCGCCTCGAAGTGCAGCCCCGTGACCTCGTTCAGCAGACGCAAGGCAACCGCCCCGGCGCTCGTCGATCCCCCAATCACGGCAACCGTTGGTGCTTTCTTCGCCCCGAGCCGCTCGCGCACACGCTCGATGCCTCCGCGCGCAAGAACCTCTCCCGACTGCAACAGCTTGTCCTGAAAACGCGGACATAAGAGCTGCCCCGCTACCTGCTCTTGCTCCAGTCGCCTTTGGGGTTGATGCGCGCCCGTAGCCAGGACCACGTAACTGGATGCGATCTCGTGCTCGCTACCCGAGCCACTCCGGACAAACCGCGTCCGCCAGCGGCCGTCACGGGTCTGCCGCACGGAGGTCACACGAGCTCCGGTCAACACAACGCCGCCATCCGAATCAGCGACGATCTCGCAGAGCGTCCTGCCCGCCGCCTCGAGAAAGGCAGCGACGGTGGTGAGAGGCGCAGCCGCTCTCCCAAGCCGGAGCAACTCCTGAGCCGCCGGGTGGTGGCACAGCGCCCGCAAACGCGGCTCCTCCGTGCGCGTCACCAGGTCCAGAAACGCCTCCGCGGTACTGTCCGAAGCAACGGCGTGTTGCCCCAGAGAGCCGGCGCCGAGATTCTCTCCTTGTTCCAGGATCGTGACGCCCAGGCGAAGCACCTCCTCGAGTCGGCCGACACTCGCGGCTGCAAAGAGAGGAGCCAGACCGGCCGGGCCGGCACCGACGATCACAACACCCTGCCCGCCTACTTTTTCGTACATCGAACCTCGCAAAAAGAGACAAAGAACCAAAGCAACAGAACGGCAAGGACAGCAGAACCCAGACCCACCGCGTAGAACGGCAACATGATGCAAGCGGTTCTTCAGGTAGTCTTAGGGCCCCACGGCGAGTCTAAGTCCGAGACCTTTCCTCGGAACGCCGGATTTACTCTCTTTGGTAACCGGAAATGAAACCGATGAGGCAGGGCCGAATGCCCCGACGAGCACGTCAGATCTTGCCCAAACTGCGCTCGCGAAGGGCCCGGGGCGAGAGCAATTGCATCGTCAGGACGACGGCCGGGATCAAGAAGACGAGAGAGTTCAGCACCCACATCTCCGAACCGGCAGCCACCTGATCCTGCAACGCAGTTAAGCGGCACACCCTGGGCGCGCTCGCGTACGAGGGATAAAATACCCGCCCCGAAAACGCCAACAGCGCCGAAAGGATCGTGTTCAGCAGATCGGCGCTGAGCAGATACGGGATCATCGCCCAGCGAGGCCAGCGCGCCGTGCTCGGCCAGGGCGCCAGGACCGCCCACCAGAAGGCCACCGATGTGAACAGGAAGCACAAATGCTCCGTGTTATGCCACGCCTCAGACCGGAACGTCAGCTCAAACGCGGCGGGAACATGCCATCCCAGATACGCGACGTTCATCGCCAACCAGACCACCGCCGGGTGCGCGATCGCATGCACACATCTCTGTAGGCCCCGTGACGCGAAGAACGGCCGCAGCGGCCGCCGAATCAGCCATCGCGGCAAGCCGCGCAGCAACGGGACCGCCGGCGCCCCGAGCACAAGCAACGGTGGCGCCACAGACATCAGCAGAAAATGCTGAATCATGTGCGCCGTGAGCAGAAAGTCATCCAGCGCGTCGATCGGCGAGGCTACCGCGAGCCAAAGCGACAGCACGCCCCCAAGAAAGCAGCCGGCGCGCCACCCTGGCAACTCACGCGGCCGCGTTCGACGGGCCGCCATCCATCCCCGTAGATAGAGGACCGTGAGTAGCAGCAGCCCGATGAGCGGCACCACCGGCCAGGACCACGCCTTCCAAAGCCCGCTTCCGAGCACCGGGACGTCTGCCTCAGCCAGCAGGAGGCCCAGGGCGCTCAGCATGAGGCGCTGCGACGATGCCTAAGGGATCTTATTCTGTCCTCCGCCATGCTCCACGGTGGAGGCCGGCGGCGGCATCCCGCCCTGTCCGGCGATCTGGCGCGAAGCATCGGTCGCCACGGGTTCATGGCTGGGGTGCAGGGTGTCGAGGTACTTCACCAGCGCCGTCGTCTCCGGGGGCGAGAGCGTGCTGCCGTAGGCGGGCATGTTGCCGCCGCCCAGCAGCACCTGCCGTATTAGCTGATCCTCGGTCAGGCGGGTGGCGATGTCATCCAGCGCCGGCCCGCGCTGTCCGCCCAGTCCGCCGATGGAGTGACAGTTGCGGCACTGCTTCTCCTGGAAGACGTTGGCGCCCTGCCGCTCCAGCGGCGTGCGGTGTTCCAGGTAGCCCACCGGGATGACCGCCCCGCTCCAATCCTGCATGTGCGGGCTCCACGGCGTATAGGTTCCGAGCTTGGTGAACGTACCCCAGCAT
>CAXTWN010000205.1:0-4015 GCA_964248055.1 uncultured Acidobacteriaceae bacterium
CTCGCTGCGGCCCGACCTGATTCGTTCGTGGGCCGGAGGTAGCGGCCCGGTCAGCGCGGCCTACAAGTGGCATCCTCTCGCCAAGATCTGGCAGACGCCCGGCAAAGGGGAGAAGTGGTTCAGGGAGCTTGATCCTTTTGCCGTCGCCGACTTTATGGCCAAGGCGCGCCTTCCTATCGAGCGTGCAAAGGAAGCCGTAAGGCATATCGACCAAACGATGGGGGATTGCATTCTCCGTCTCTACCGTTCGGCTCTGGAAGTTGGAAAGCAATGGCAACCAGACCTCGGGAAAGTACAGGCACCAGGCCTCGTCTTTTGGGGTAAGGATGACACAGCCTGCCCTCTCGCATTTGCAGATGAACTGGCATCGGATACCAAGGCCAGACGGGTTCTCAAACTGGACGCCGGTCACTGGACCATCGTGGAGCGCAGCGCTGAGGTCGCGCAAGCCCTGGAAGCCCACTGGGCGTCAGTAGACGAAAGAGCAAGGTATCGCAAAGGAGAACAAGCATGAGCAAAGTAGAACTCGATCTGAACAATGTCCTGGCCGCGGAAGCGAAGATTCCAAGCGGCGTTCCCGTAACCATGATCAACCTCGTGGCCTTCTTCCCGGAGGCACAGTATGAGGATGCAAACGCGAAACCCTGCTCCGGTATGGAAGCCTACATCCAGCGGTACGCGCCGGCGTTCAATCAGGTCGCAGCAGAACTGGGCGTGGAAGGCATTGAGGTCCTCTATGTGGGAACGGTAGCCCAGACGATTCTGGGGCCAACAGAACCGAAGTGGGATGCCGTGGCTCTCGTCCGCTACCCCAACTTTGCTGCTCTCCGCAAGGTGACCGAAAGTTCCCTCTATCTCGCGAAAGCAGAACCGCACAGGAAAGCCGCACTGAAAGCCTGGGAGTTCATCGCAACCTTTCAGCCAGAAGCGGGATGACCCCCTCATGCTTTACGCCGGTTATCCCGGGTGGATCTGCGTCGAATGACTCCACACTCAGGCGCAGTTCAAGGAAAGGAGAGTTACTAGTATCAACAAACGCCTGTCACGAACGTTGGCCACGTCGGGCAGGTCCGACCCTTGCCCGAGAGGTTACTGACGAGAAGCCCGACATGTCGGTACCGAATAGAACTTGGCGCTCCTCGGGAGAGCGCTGCGCAAACAGGGTCATGGCAGCCTGCCGGGCGTCCCGAGCAAACTGCCAAGCATCATTACTGCGTGGCCGCGCGGCGGTATTCGAGGACTCTTGAGACATTGGCTTCGATCCACTGCGTCAATGGCTGAACATGGCCAGCCAGTTCGCGGCCGAGAGGAGTAAGGCTGTACTCCACCTTGGGCGGCTTCGTCGGGAAGACTACGCGCAACACAAAGCCATCCGCCTCAAGTGCATGAAGCGAGTGCGCGAGCATGCGTTCACTCACGCCGCCGATGCGCCGCGCTAGTTCGCTGAAGCGATGGGTCTTTTCGAGCAGCATCACCAGAATCAAGGAACTCCATCGGGTCGCGATGTGATCGAGAATCTCACGTGACGGGCAGTCTGCCGCATACAGGTCACCCTTTTGCTTGCGTCCGGTCCGTCGTTTTCGGTGCAGGTTATCGCCCATGGAAGTAGCTTACACAACTGTACGTACTTACATATTGTAAGCCGTTGCGCTATGCTCGGGAGCGTTGAGACATTCTCAGCCAAGGAGCATGAACATGATCGTCGTCACAGGAGCAACAGGTCAGCTTGGAAAGCTTGTCGTGGAAGAGTTGTTGAAAACAATACCCGCATCGCAGATCGTTGCCGCCGTGCGGAACCCGCAGAAGGCCCAGGACCTCGCAGCGAAGGGCATAGCAATCCGGCAGGCAAAGTATGGACAGCCGGAAAGCCTTGCAGCGGCGTTTGCGGGCGCTGACAAAGTGCTGCTTGTCTCCTCGAGCGAGGTTGGACAACGTGTTGCACAGCATCAGGCGGTGGCCGATGCAGCCCAAGCGGCCGGGGTCGAGAGGCTGGTGTACACCAGCATCCTGAACGCCGACCGCTCAAACCTCCTGCTGTCCCAGGAGCATAAGGCCACCGAGGCATACCTTCGCGCCTCCGGTATGCAATTCACCCTGCTACGCAATGGCTGGTACACGGAAAACCACACCGGATCGCTTGCGGCTGCAGTCGAACATGGGGCCGTTCTAGGTGCTGCGAAAGAGGGTCGATTCGCGACAGCAACGCGTGCGGATTACGCAGCGGCGGCAGCGGCAGTACTGACGGGCGAGGGCCATGAGAACAAGGTGTACGAACTGGGCGGCGATGAACCATACACCCTGGCGGAACTCGCCGCCGAAGTCGCACGGCAGACCGGCAAGCCTGTTGTCTACAAGGATCTGCCGCAAGCGGAGTATGCCAGGGCCTTGACCGGCTTCGGTCTGCCGGACGGCGTAGCCCGGGCAATTGCGGACGCCGACGCGGGGGCACGCCGGGGCGAACTGGACACACAGTCGCACGATCTCAGCATGCTGATTGGCCGCCCCACAACCTCTCTGCAGCAAGCCGTGACCGCTGCACTTGCGCGTAAGTAGAGCCGATGGTTGCACAACGAGGAAGCGAGCCGCTACGCAAACGCAGCTTCTTGGGGACACTTCGATGACAACAGAACCACGTTTGCACTATATCTACGACCCGCTTTGCGGCTGGTGCTATGCCGTCGCACCGCTGGTCAAGTCCGCACGTACGGTCATCCCCATCACGCTTCACGGCGGTGGCATGATGACCGGCGCTCGCCGACAGAAGATCACCCCGGAGTGGAAAGCGTATGTCGGCCCGAACGATCGTCAGATCACGCAAGTGACTGGGCAGATGTTCGGCGACGCGTACCTGAACGACTTGCTAAGTGATCATTCGGCGTGGCTTGACTCGGAGCCTCCCACGGCAGCGGTCCTGGCGGCGGAACAGGTGAACGCTGCCGGCCTGGACATGCTTGCACGCTTGTACGAAGCGCACTACCTGGAAGGGCGCAGGATTGCAGACAAAGCGGTCCTGATCGATCTTGCGCAGGAGGTTGGCTTGGACCGGGATGCGTTTTCGGAGGCACTCGGCAGGTTGCGCGGAGCAGCAGTGAATCGCCATTTCACGGAGAGCCGTGAGGTCCTAAGCAAGAGCGGCAGTAAAGGGTTTCCTACCTTCGTATTGGAGCGGAACGGCACCCTGGAGCGGCTGGACCACACGCAGTTCCTGGGCAGACCGGAGGCTTGGCGGAGTGCCCTAAGAAGCATAACTATCATTACTCCTTCGCCAACCTTCGCGGTGGAGGCTGGTTGCGGACCCAACGGCTGTGCGATCTAGGCAGTTTTGTATATCGCTGTAGAGTCCGCATGAAGAAACGCTGCCCCTGTATGAACGGCGTTTCAGAGCTACACAAGCCAGGCTGAACGGGCGCTCATGCGACTTGCGGGTACCGACCATGGAGCTTAAAGGGCCTTGTACAACACATTTCGCTTGCAGCTGAAAACATGGGTGAGCCGGATGTGCTCACCCTGTCTCCTGAGAGTGCTTACTGAACCTGGCTGTACCGATTCGCAGGTTTGCCAGTCTGCGACGCACCCATGAGTGCGCTGGCTGCGGCTTCGTAGTTGGCCAGCAAACGCACATCGTCGACCGAGGGCAAAGTCGTCGGTTCCTCCATATCCAGGCCCTTCAACGACGCCTCCACGCAATCCTCCGCCGCCATTACGATCGACGGATCGACCGTCGTGCTGTCCCATCCCTCAGTCGCTGTGCCCGCAGGCGCGACAAGCTGCACCTTTACCTTGCTGCCCGCAAGCTCAGCCTGCAGGCCTCGGGTGAAAGTGAGAACGTAGGCCTTTGTGCCGCTGTAGGCGCTGGTCCCGGGATAGCCGTAGAAACCCAAAACTGACCCCATGTTAATGAGCGTCCCGTGGTCCCGCTGCTTGAAGCCGGGCAATACGGCAAGCGCGAGCCGGGTCAATGCCAGCACATTGACGTGCAGCATGTCCGCAATCACCCCGGCCTTTGCCTCCGTAA
>CAXTWN010000206.1:0-3648 GCA_964248055.1 uncultured Acidobacteriaceae bacterium
GGTTGACGCATGGGCGGGGGTGGACACAGGTCTCTCCACTACGGCTTTGCCTCCGGTCGAGAGGACACCTGTGTGGGGGTGCGAGAGGACACCTGTGTCGGGGTGCGAGAGGACGACATTGGGAGAGTGCCGAAGGACAGATCTGTGAGGGGGGCCGACGGCAGGTCTGCGGGGGTGCCGAAAGGGGGATCTGTGGAGGCGCGAAGGACAGAAACGCCTCTTCCCCCGCGAAGCGAGGTCTGTCTGCGCAGGAAAGGCGAGATCGCGAGGGGGCTAGACAAGGTAGGCCTCCAGGCGGGCACGCAGGGTGGTGGCGGCGCCCGGGTCGGCGCAGATGATCAGTACAGTGTTGTCGCCGGCGATGGTGCCTAGGCACTCGGGCCAGCCTTCGTCGTCGATGCCCGCGGCTACCGGTTGCGCGGCGCCTTTGGCCGTGAGCAGAACCAGGAGGTTCTGCGCCTGACGCACCTCGACGCCGAAGCTGTCGAGCATCTCGGCGACGGCAGGGAGGGCGTCATCGAACGACTCGTCCTCTTCGGCGTTGCGCTCCTGCTCGGGGAGGGCGTAGCCGTCGGGACCCTTGAGCAGCTTGAGTTCCTTGATGTCACGGGACAGCGTAGCCTGGGTGGCGTAGATGCCATGGTGCGCGAGTTTGCGGCGCAGATCGTCCTGGTTGATGACCGAGGTCTTCACCAGGAGCTCCCGGATCGCGCTGTGCCGCTGTGCCTTCACTGTACTGTCCAACTCTCAAAGCAAACAGCGTGACGCCGCAGCGCCACGCTGTGCATAAACATCCACGTTCATGTATAAATATGCAGGAAGCGCCTGTCAAGGGGCTCTTGGTTCAGTGTAGTCGGGTTCGTGGCGTGGTCAGCGCGGGTAGGCGGGCTGTGAAGGACCGCGCCGGCACAGCGCGCGACGCGATCGAGAAGGCGTAGCCAAAGCAGAGCCCCAGGTGATCCGCGAGGACATCGGCCCGTTCGAGCGCGGCATGGTGCACCACGTGTTGGAAGAACTCGATGGCTGCGCCGAGGAGCAGGCCACACGCGAAGAAGCGTAGGCGAGCGGCGCGGCTCCGCCCCGCCTGGTAAAGGACGATCGCGAGAAGCGAGAAGGCTGCGAGGTGATCCCAGAGGTGCAACCTTCCCTGGGTGTGCAGGAAGCGCTTACAAACGCCGGGCATGAACGACGCGCCAGTGACCAGAGCGACCGCGATGGCGGCTATGACCTTGGCTCTGGCCGTTCGATCATGCCAGCGCCAGTTCGCCCCCGGCGCGTGCTCGTTTGGTACAACCCACATCGATCTACCCTCGCGTGCCGGACGAGTCTTGACTCGTTTTCGTCGGACAAGTTTGTTATCGGCAGATAGCGCGGGAACATTAGCCTGAAGCAGGCGGAAAGTTGTCGATACGGGCAATTAGGGCAACGGAAGAGAGGTCCACGACGTCCAGATTTGGCCGCATGCGTCTCTCACAGCCACCAAGCGGGCCAAGAGTGTCAGGTCATCCGGAGTGAGTACCGTGCAGTCGTGGACGCTAGGCTGCGCTGGCGTTGCTGCTGGATGTATCGGGGAACAGCCAGACGAACGCATGCAGCGCAGCGCCCTTTCGTTCACCACCTGAGACATCGCTAAAAGGCGGAGAACGAAGCTTGTGCGGCGCAGAAAGCACCTCAGCCGCTCAAGCCGGGTAGCGAGCAAAGCCGTGCGGGTGCCTACGCTACCCTCTCCGGGGCAGTATGTGTGCACCTGTCAAACACGCTTCAGAGAAGAGGCGTCGTTCGAGACCTTCTTACGCACCCGAGCTCTTACGAGCCAGTTGTTGCAGACTTCGGTCGACGCGATGCAGGACGGCAGGCGCCAACCTGCCCGGCTCGCAGGGCAGACGCTGCAAGTGGCTGGCCACGGCAAAGAGAACGCTCAAGGGATCGCCGGCTACGTGGAACAGGTCGGTAAGCAGCGCAAGATCTTCCATGCTTTCTGGAACGAAGAGGGGCCCCGAGAACTGCCGCAAGGGGGAGGTCATGAAGCAGATAGTAGGGCCGTTTGCGTGAAAGCGCATTCCCTCGTTTTGGGGAGGCGGGAACGAAAGTGTGTCATCTCTGGACAGACCCGGGCGAGGCGAAGCCAGGTCGCACAAATCCCGGGAACGTACGCGCGGTTGACCAAAAAAGAGCGTGAACACGCTATGGCTGTAGCGCAAGGAGCGACGTATAGTGAACCATGGAACAGATTTCCTCAATCACCCGGATGGGGCAGCCCGGGGCGGTGGCCGCGTCCTCAACGCGTGCCGGTGAGGAGGCTCGGCCTCTTTCCCTGTTGGATCCGCGGTTTGAGCATGACTCCTGTGGGGTGGGCTTTGTGGCCGCCACCAACGGGCAAGCCGAGCACAGCATTCTGCAGATGGCGCTGACAGCGCTGGCGCGGTTGGCGCATCGCGGCGCGGTGGCGGCCGATGGCGCGTCGAGCGACGGCGTGGGGCTGATGACCGCGATTCCGCGTGAGCTGCTGTTGGGGTCCATGGGCCTTGCCTTGCCGCCAGAAGACGCGCTGGGTGTCGGCGTGGTGTTCCTGCCCGAGGGGGCGACGGGCGCGGAGACGGCGCTGGAAGGTTGTCTGCGGGCGCAGGGATTTGCCGTGCTGGGGTGGCGCGAGGTGCCCGTGCGTACGGAGGTGCTCGGCGCGATTGCGCGCAGCACGCTGCCACGGATCAAGCAGGTGCTGGTGCGCGAAGCCGGCGGTGCCGAGGGGGAGATCGAGCGGCGGCTATACCTGGCGCGCAAGAGCTTTGAGCGGCAGGTGGTGGCCGGGGAGGTGAAGGGCTATGTGTGCTCGCTCTCGTCCGAGGTGATCGTGTACAAGGCAATGTGCCTGGGCCGGCTGCTGCCCGAGTTCTACGCCGATCTGCAGGCCCCGGAGTACCGGACGCGTTTCGCGATCTTTCATCAGCGGTATGCGACGAACACGCTGCCGGCGTGGCACCGCGCGCAGCCGGGGCGCAAACTGGCGCATAACGGAGAGATCAACACGGTGTGGGGTAACCGGGCGCGGATGGATGCGCGGGACCACTCTTTGCCGGAGGAGTGCAAACCGGTGATCACGCCGGATGGCACGGACTCGACCAGCCTGGATGAGGTGTTGGAGCTGATCTCGCATAACGGACGAACGCTGGCCGAGAGCGTACGGATGCTGCTGCCGCCGGCTGTGGTGCCACCCTCGAAGGCGAGCAGCGGAGCGGAAGATCGTGTGTCGCCGTTTCTGCGGTATCACGCGGCCGTGGGACGGACCGGCTGCGATTGCGTTTTCGGATGGGCGGATTGTAGGCGCGGCGCTGGACCGGAACGGTTTACGGCCGTCAAGGTACGCGATCACCAATGCGGGGTTGGTGGTCGCCGGCTCGGAGGCGGGCCTGGTGGACCTTGACCCGGAGAGCATCGTGAAAAGCGGGCGGCTCGGGCCGGGGCAGATGCGGGTGGTGGATCTCGATGCCGGCACCGTGCTGCATGACGAGGAACTGCTGGACGTCTTCGACGCGAGCGCAACATACGCGACATTGTTGGAGGATGAGCCGCTCTTGCCTTTGGCGGTGGTGGGTGGGGACGAGGGCGGATCGGCGGGGATCGGCGGGGTTGGCGTAGGCGAGCACGGTG
>CAXTWN010000207.1:0-3644 GCA_964248055.1 uncultured Acidobacteriaceae bacterium
CCCACCACCCCCGCCGCCGCCGTTCGGCTACGCCACTGGCCCGGCAGCCGAGCGCGCCTACAAGCAGCAATGGCGCCTCCAGGCTGCCGCCGCCCGTGCGCAGAGCCGCGCTGCCGCGCAACAGGCGCGTACCCAGCGCGCTCAGCTTCGACTCCAGATGCGCGCCGCTCGCCGCAACTCCCTTGTCGGCCCACTGCTGCTTCTGGCGCTCGGAACCGTTCTTCTGCTTCTTGAAACCGGGCACCTCCGGTGGTCAAACACCTTTGATTGGCTGGGCCATTGGTGGCCGATGATCCTCATCCTCGCTGGCCTGGTGATGGTCGCGGAGTGGCTTCTGGACCGTCGGCATCTCGCCGCCAACGGCACGACGCTGGTCCCGCGCCGCACCCTGGGCGGCGGTTCGGCGACGCTGCTGATCCTGATCGCCCTTCTCGGGGCCGGCATCATGGCCGCCCAAAACAGCTCGGTGTGGGCACGCCGCAACCTCGACCATGACTTCTTCCGCGATGGCTTCGGCAACTGGCCGCAGCTCCTCGGCGTGCGAAGCGAGTTCACCCAGGATCTTCAGGTTCCCCTCACAGCCGACGGTACCCTCACCGTGGACGATGCGCGCGGCGACGTGAACGTCACCGGCTCCAGCCAGGACGGGCAGGTCCACGTCACCGTCCACCAGCACCTCTACGCCTGGCAGGGCAACGACCTCGACCAACGCCGGCGCGCGGAACAGGTTCGCTTCACCGGCGACGCCACGCACCGCATCCTCACCGCCCCGTCGCAGGGCGAGGACGACGCTGACCTCACCATTGAACTCCCCCGTGACGGCGCGCTCACCCTCCGCAGCTCGCACGGCAGCGTCAGCGTCGAAGAGCTGCGCGGCGTGATCGACCTGACCGCCGCGGGCGGAGACGTAAAGCTGACCGCGCTTCGCGGGCCCGTGCGCCTGGTCACCCAGGACGACGATGCCGACATCTCCGGCCACAGCCTGGGCAGCGGATTCACGCTCGAAGGCCGCTCCGGCGACATCAACCTCAGCGACGTGGACGGTGCCGTTACCCTGCATGGCGACTTCTTCGGCACCACCCACCTGGAGCGCATCCGTGGCGCCGTCCGCTTCCAAAGCAGCTTCACCAACTTCGCCTGCGCCGCCATCCCGGGCAGCCTCAACGTCGAAGGTCGCAGCGATCTTGACGCCAGCCGCCTTGTCGGGCCCCTCACCATCGACACCACTGACCGGAACCTCAGCCTCGATGGCGTCCGGGGCGGCGCGACCATCAACGACCGCAACGGCTCCGTCACCCTCTCGCTCGTAGACCCGCTGCAACCCTCGGCCATCAACGACCAGAACGGTTCCGTCGAACTCTCCGTCCCCGCGGGGAAGGGCTTCACCCTCCGCGGTCAGGCTACGAACGGCGAGGTTCAAAATGACTTTGGCCTCGTGCCCGAGAAGAGCGGCGAGACCACGCACATCGCGGGCAACGTAGGCTCCGGCGGGCCGGAGCTTCGCGTCCAAACCACCGAAGGCGACCTCAACGTTCATCGCTCTGCCTCTCAGTCCAGCGAGGGCTGGGACGACAGCCCGGAGCGCATCACACCCGCACCAGCCAGCTCAACACCCATCTCCCCGCGCAGTCACGCGAAGCATATGGAACCCGCAAAGCACACGGAACCGGAGACGGATTAGTCCCCGTCAAGCCCGCAACAGCCCGGAGTCCGTTTCCCGCGCCTTCTCATGAAGCGGCGGCCTTCTTTCGGCATCCTCCGCCCCCTCCGGAAACGGCTCTCGCCAGATTCCGCTTGCCGCAAGCGTGTACATCAACAGCAGCAGCATCTGCGTTAGATAAAAGTACCCATCCACGAGCACGTTCAGTGCGATGAACAGCGCCAGCCCCACCGACATCCAGCGCAGTGTGTCCGCCAGCGTTCCGCATCGGCTATGCACGACGCAATACCCGAAGACTGCTGTCAGCACGACCAACTGCACCCACTTCAACTGGTCCGGCCGCACCAGGAAGGTAACCCAGTACGAAAGATTAATGGGATCCGCCAAGGCATGCGGAAGCCGGCTCCACTGCCCCACCGTGTTGCTCGCGATCCTGTGCATCGCCGAAGCAAGGAACGGCCCCAATACCAAAAACATTGCTCCTGCCCCGATCCCACCGGTCTTCGCGGCTTCGCGCCACCCACCCCGCCGCCACGCATTCAGCAGCAAGAACGGGAACAACACCCAACTCAGCTGGTACAGAGCCATACTCACCCCGAACGCCGCGGCGCTCCAAACCGAGCGCCTGCGCTGCAGCAGCACGATGGCGGCCGTCAGCGCAAGCCAGTGCGGCGCGAGGTACAGCTCATGCCGATACTGCAGAAAGGGGGAAAGTAGAAAGATTCCCAGGAGCGTCGCCGCCTCCAATCGTCGGCCCACCCGGGCCGCTCCAAACAGCAGCAAGGCGGTTCCGATCACGCAGGCCAGGTTCACAAAACGCACATCCACATGCGCCGCGACTGCCGGCAGAAAGGCCACCAGCATCCCCGGCAGATAGGGAAAATCGTAGATCCGGCTGCCCACGTGCATGGTCCCGTACGGGTTCAGGTGGCCTACCAGCCGCTGATCCGCCCAAAGGATCACGGGAAGCATGTCGCTGCGCAGGTAGGTTAGCGGAAAGGATCGGATCGCCAGCAGGAGTCCTGCACCGTAGGTCAGCAGCACTCCACCCAGAACGCTCGTCCCGGTCCTCCGCCAGACGATCCACCCCGCGGAGGCGAGAACCATCGCAGCGGCCAGCACCAGCGTCAGCGGACGGATCTGATACCCGAATCGAGCGAAGTGGCGCTGCTCGTAAGCAAAGCCCAACGTCGAAAACATTTCGAACAGCCCACAGAGGGCAAGCCACCGCAGAACGGGCACTCGCGTCTGGTCGCTATCCAGTCCGTTTTGGGTGTTGAGGAGCTTCCAGAGAGCCCAAGCGAAACACACCGTGAACGGTAGGAGCAGAAGTTGGTGCTTCACGCCTGCTGGCCTTCCTGACCAGCCGTCGTTCACCAGATTCACCATCCAGGCAATCGCTATGAACGAGTTGGCCCGATGACTGCTCCCTACATTCCACGAACTTTTCTTGAATGGGAGCGCCACGCGGCCATCATACCGTTCTCCTCCGTTGCCACTTGCCGACACACCCGAAGTCGAGGAACGCAGAAAAGCCCACCAGGGTCTCTGGTGGGCTTTCGATGTTATGCCGGCGATCACCTAATCTCCCACACACTTGCGCGTGCAGTACCATCGGCCCAACGAGGCTTAACTTCCGTGTTCGGGATGGGAACGGGTGTGACCCTCGCGGTAAACTCACCGGCAAATTGTCGAACGCTCTCGCTCTCGCGATCGTTCACAACTGAATAGATTGGATTTTGCTTTTGTAGATATAACTACAAAGCTTGTATTGAGTTCCTCTAGAACAGTGGATGTTGCCCGCTGCGCAGAGTAAATTCTATGGACAAGCCAAACGGGCGATTAGTACTGGTAAGCTACACGTGTTGCCACGCTTCAACCTCCAGCCTATCAACCTAGTGGTCTTCTAGGGCCCTTCTTTTCCCTTTTGGGTTGGGAGATCTCATCTTAGAGCGTGCTTCCCGCTTATATGCATTCAGCGGTT
>CAXTWN010000208.1:0-3596 GCA_964248055.1 uncultured Acidobacteriaceae bacterium
CCGCGACCTCTGCCGTGACAGGGCAGCGCTCTAACCAACTGAGCTACGTCCCCAGGGTGAAACTCTGGTGCGCTCGCGGGGAGGTCGTCGTCACGGCCGCAAGCAACTTTCTGAGTCTAGCGGCTCGGGCGCGGTGGGTCAACCCTTGATTGGGTCGGCTGGTCCAGCGAGGCTGTCCTCCGGACGATGCTGAGGCATGCAGCTACCAGGCTCGCGACCAGTCGGGTCCCTGCTTGCCGGGAGCGCGCAGGCGACTGTCGATGCCGGCACGATGTTCAAGCAGACGGCCGAACAGCCAAAGGAGATCCGACAGCCGATTGAGGTAGCTGAGCACCTGCGGCGGAACCGCTTCACCGCCTTCCGTGAGACGAACGGCGCAGCGCTCAGCGCGGCGACACACGGTGCGCGCTACCTCATAGGGAGCGGATTCACGATGAGCTCCGGGCAGAGACCAGTCGGAGAGGATGCCGTCGAGGGCCTCGATCGCGTGGACCTGCGCGGTGAGGGCGTCCACGTGCTCCTCCTTAAGAGGTGCCGCCTCCCTATCAGGACGTGGGGCGGAGAGCGCAGCGCCGGCGAGGAACAAGGTGCGCTGAATGGACTCCGTCCAGCTCTGCACCTCAGGGTCGGTACACAGGGCGCGCGCCATACCCAGGGTGGCGTTGAGCTCATCGAGGCTGCCGTAGGCCTCCACGCGCAGGTCGGCTTTCGAAACGCGTGTGCCGCCTGTCAGTGCGGTTGTGCCGTTGTCCCCGGTTTGGGTTGCGATGGTCACGTCGCGACTCCTTCTGCGTTAGTTGCGTATGCGATCCAGCTCCAAACGGTACGCGCTGTTCGGCCTTGCGGGGCCCGATGCGCGGCTACTGATTCACGCCGCTGGCAAGGAAACCGCCATCGACCGCGATGATCTGTCCCGTGGTGAACGAGGTGGCCTCGGAGGCCAAATAGACGGCCGTGGAGACGAGCTCCTCAGGACGACCGAAGCGCTTCAGGGGGGTGCGCAGCGTCAGCTCCTGTCCGCGAGGGGAGTCAAGCAGGGCGCTGTTGAGCGCGGTGGGAAAGACGCCGGGAGCGATCGCGTTGACGAAGACGCCGAAGGGCGCCCACTCCACTGCGAGCGATCGAGTGAGTGCGCCCACGGCGGCCTTGCTGGCCGCGTAGGGGCTTACCTCGAAGAAGCTGACAAAGGTGTTCAGCGAGGCGATGTTGATGATGCGCCCCGCGCGGCGTGCCACCATGTGCGCCCCGAAGATCTGGCAGGCACGAAGTGTGCCCGTTACGTTCACATCGAAGGTGCGGTTCCATAGCTCCTCGGTGCACTCCAGCGTGGGAAGACGCTTGATGACGCCGGCACTGTTCACCAGGATGTCCACGGTCTCGAACTCGTCGAGTACTGCCTTCTGAAGGTCCTCCATGGAGGCTCTTGAGGTGACGTCGGAGGTTCTGGCGAGGGTGCGACGCCCACGGGCGCGGATCTCTTCTGCCACTGCGGCCGTGGCATCGTCTGCACGGGAGCTGGCGACCACGTCGGCACCGGCATCCGCGAGACCGAGCGCCAGAGCCTTGCCGATGCCGGAGGTGCCGCCCATGACGACGGCACACTTGCCCTGCAATGGAAGATGGTTCATGACCCGATTCTCCTGCACGGAACGCTTGCTGGGCGGATAGTATCACCACCGGGCCAGGTTTCCGGGCGGTCTGCCCGAGCAAAGGAGAGCGTGCGAGGATGTACCTCCGCAGCCAGCAACCGCGAGATTTTGCGGCCATGTTCGCGCTGGACCGGCTGTGCTTTGCCCCGCCCTTTCAGTTTCCAATGGCAGCGATGCGCCGTTTCGCAAGCGCAAAAAACGCCATCGTGCGGATCGCCTGCGAGCGCCCGAGTGACAGTGTGGCGGAGCAAATGCTCGGATTCTGTATCGTCCACCTCCAGCGCTCGGGAGCGGGGTTGCTGGGGTACATCGTGACCCTGGATGTGGACCCTGCAGAGCGCGGACGGGGCGTTGGCTTCGCGCTGATGGACGGCGTTGAACGTGCTGTCCTCGAAGCCGGAGCGCATGCGATGGGGTTGCATGTGTACCGCGGCAATGAAGCGGCCATCCGGCTCTACGAGCGGCTTGGGTACGTGCACGGCCATGTGGCCGAGGGCTTCTACGGACCGGGCCGGGACGCGCTGGTATACCGCAAGACGCTGTCCGACTGAAGGCAACGGGGTAGCGACTGCGCGAGGTAGGGGTCATCCCCGGGGAGAGGAGTTCGGTGCCGCGAGCCGGACATCGTAACGGCGGTTGAACCGCAGCACCGCCGCCCACTCGCCGTTGCGGTCGTCGTGCCAGACGATGGTACCGCCAAGCCGCGCGGCGATCTCCGCTGGGGACAGGTCGCGCTCGATGGCGTACTTTCGCCCACGGCGCGAGTTTGGGTGACTGAGCAGGGACTGGCGGAGAGATGGGGGCGTGTAGCGCGTGGTGAAGACCAGTGCGGTGTCGTAGTCGCCGGGTTCTTCGGCGGCTTTGGCGATCTCGGCCGAGGTAAAGTTCTCGATGGCGAAGACCCGAAAGCGATGCTGCGTGTAGCCGAGATCGGGCCGCGTGAGCTCCGCGGCGCCGGGCCAGGCGGTCAGGACGGTGGCGGCGGGCTCGTGCTGCTCCAGCCAGGCGATAGCCTCCTGGTGGACCACGATCATGTCGCGGTAGGTGAGGTTATCCTCCGGAGCGAAGAAGGTGGGCGGACTGAGCCAAAGCGCGCTGGCAAAGGCACCGCCGGTGAGGGCCACGAGCCACGGCCAGCGGCGCGCATGGCTGACCCACACCGAGAGATACACCAGCAGCAGCAAGGGGTAGACCGGGAGCAGATAGCGGGTAAGAAGAGCACCGCCAAAGACGGAAAACCCTAGCCAGTTGACGGCTACCAGGGCCGCTATCGCCTGCAGCACGGGGCGGGGCAGGTCGCGGGCGCCGGTGTCGCGCCTTCGGGGAAGCAGCAGGCAGGCAAGCGCCAGCAGGAGCGGCAGCCAGATGTTTCTCTGCCAAGCAAGGTGAAGAAAGCGGTAAAAGAGTGCCCAGGCGATATGCGTGGCCGTGAAGTTCCCGAAGGTGTTGTAGCGAAGGAAAGCCGGATTGCCGAAGGTGAATCCCGTCGCCCAGCGGTGATAGGCGAACCAGAGCGCCAGCACCGGTACGGGCACGCCCATGGCCAGGGCCCAGCGGCGATGCGCTTTGCGCGCGGGCAGCCCGCCGCGAAACGAGGCAAGTAGCTGTAGGCCGCCGAGCACAAGTGGCTGCAGGAGCGCTGTCTCCTTGGCCAGAACCGCGAGGGAAAACAGGACGGACACCAGAGCCAGCCGGCGCGTACTCGAAACGGCGCCTTCGGGCAGCGTTGTGCCCGATGGCTCGGGCGCCGTGAGATAGCAGGCCAGGCCGCCGAGTGTGAGCGCGGCGGCAAAGATGTCGGCGTGCGCCAGACTGCTCTGGGTGAACCAGATGGGGTACACGGCCGTAAGGAACACGAGCGCAACGGCCAGCTTTGGGTTCAGGAGCCGGCGGCCAAGCTCGAAAACGGCAAAGAGGCCGCCGGCCGCAAAGGCGCAGGCGGTCAGG
>CAXTWN010000209.1:0-2322 GCA_964248055.1 uncultured Acidobacteriaceae bacterium
CGATCTGCGTGGGGTGGGTGGCATCGTTGGCCCAGGTGGCGGCGTAGGGAAGGTAGCTGCCGCTGACGCAGGTGTAGGCCGTCACCGCGCCGTTGTTCACGTAGCGGTACTCGGCGGGGCTGGCGCAGGTGCTGGGCGGCGGGTTGGTGGACGTGGTGGTAAACGCGAGCGCCGACGGCAGCGGCGCGGTGGCGGCCGGGGCGAAGCGATCGAGCGGCCACGTGCTGCCGGAGATGGTGGCCGGGCCCTCGGTGAAGCACTGCTGGCTGGTGCTGAGGCCCACCGTGGTGTCGCACACCTGGATCATGTACTGCACCGGCGGCTGGGTCAGCGTGGCGTCCGGCACGGTGCACGCGCCGCCGCTGGTGCCATCCGGGTTCAGCGCGCCGGTGATGGCGCCGTTGACGATCTGGCACGGAAACGACTGCGGGCCGTTGCCGTTGCCGGCGGCGTCGGCAAAGGGGGTGGCCACCTGGTTGGCGCCCACGGGCGTGAAGGTGACCGTGCCGGTGGCGAGGGGCGCGCCGGCCATGCGCTCGCTGGCGGCGGTGACGGTGGTGGTCTGGGCCACCGCCGAAGACGAGGCGAGCAGCAGGGCGGCAGCGATCGCGAGGAAGGGCTTCATCTCTGGCGGGATCTTCGGGGCAAACCGAAAAAACCGTCAAAAACGCGGTTTACTGGTGCGCGTTGATCCAGGACAGAGCCGTGGATCCACTGAAGAGCGGCGCTGCAACGTGCCCGCCGGGCAGGTTGTCAAAGCGGTGGACGGGGTTGATGGCGCTGATCGCGTTGTAATACTCCACCGAGTTCTGGGAACATCCCACCGTTGTGTCCCCGCCGACACTGCAAGTCATATAGGTCGGGATGCTCGCAAGGAGCTGCGCCGCGTTCGGTAGCAGCCCATACGCGGCGCCTGTCGTTCCTTGCGCGGTCGCCGGGTTTTCGACCACGGCCAGCGGGTCGTAGCCACTTAGCGGGGTGGTCGAGTAGTCTGTCGCCCCTGTCATGGAGGCGCAGGTGTTATCGCCGGTCGTGCTGTTCACGCAAAGGGCGGACGGAAACGGGACGGTGATTCCAAACGCCCCCTGAATGAGGCCTGCCTGGTTGGCCTCGCCGCCCGTACCGTTGTAGTCGTAAATCGTGCTGGTGTTGCAGGAGTAGCAGAGGATTGCCTTGGGCAGGATGGCGCCGTGAGTGATGGCGTTCAAGAGAGCCACGCCGCCAGCAGAGTCCGCCGCCGCATAGGGCTGAGGCGCCAGATTGAGCGCATTGGTGACAGCTCCTATAGCCTGCACATAATCCTGCACGTTCTGCGCGTCGCCGTACTGGCAATACCCACAGCTCGTGGTCGTATGGAAGTCGAGCGCCACGATCACGAAGCCGGCCTCGAAAAGAGTGTCAAGCACGTTCGCCTGATAGAAGGTGCCGCCTATCGTCGTGCTGTTAAGGTCATAGTCCGAGTAAACGCCGAGGATCGTGTTTTCATTACCCTTGGCTATGATGATCCATGGATTTTGAGCGTTCGGGTTATAGGTAGAGGGTATCCATGCCCAAACGTTCTGACAGTCGGTCGAACTCGCGCAGTCTCCGCTCGCATAAGTCGATTCTTTGCCGTTGGCATGGAAAGCCCAGCGCAGCATCTTCGATGTGTTCGGGGCGGTGGGATTGTTGCAGATGTCGTAAACGGGGAGCTTCTGAGTGGACAGGTTCCCCGCGCCTGCATACCCGTCGCAGGCTTCAACCTCGGCGATGAAATCGTAGCTGCCGGCCGCCCGCACATGGACGTGATGCACTGAGCCTGAGGGGTCCGTCACTTGTTCGCGCCACGCGGCGGAGCATAACGCGCCGTCGCAGATCCGATTGTCCGCAGGCATCGTGCTGAAGATCATCGATCCGTCGCCGGGATGCATAAGGCCGATATGCGTGAGCCCGCCTTGAGCCGGCGCCTCCCAGCCATTCCCGAAGCTGCTGTCCGAGGTTCCTTCCGCGCCTCCGTTAAAGTTGTTGCCGGTCGCCTGCAGAGTGGTGGACGTTCCGCCCCAGGAAATCCCCAGGCCCGCCCCGGTTATCGTCGCGTTCATTTCAGAAGAAAATCCGCAATCGTAGGAGAAGAGCGCACACACACTCATGCCGACATAAGCCGAGTTGTAGCTCGCACTCACATCGGTCTCAAAGCCGACCGCCCAATGATTTGGGGACGGCGGCTGCGCGTTCGTGCTGCCCATGAACAGGTTGCGGTCCATGGTGAAGTTCGTGCCCGTCGTGGCCGTGTGAAAGAAACCCGCGTTGCACTGCCCTCCGCTGTCGTTATCCCACCCTGGG
>CAXTWN010000209.1:2332-3507 GCA_964248055.1 uncultured Acidobacteriaceae bacterium
GCGCGTCCGGGTAGAACTGCTCCACATACGGCCCCATGGCGTTCGCGCCGCGGTGGGGGCCGCTCGACGCCAAAGGGCCTAAGAGCTGGCCACCGATGCCGGTAAGTGCAACGGAGGAGAGCGTGTTGCCGAGGCCGGAAGGTGCGTGAACCACGCCGGCCACCAGGGGCGAGGCAAGAGTTCCAGCGTTGCCGGGCAGCCCTTGAATGCCCTGCAAACCCTGCGGCCCCGGGGGCCCGGCGGTGGCCTCGTGCACGTTGGGCACAAAGGGTGAGTGAAACCTGTCGAAGTCGCAGCCCGCCGCGGTGGACGGACACCAGTACCTGGCGAAGGCGGCGGAGCTGGGCTGCACGCACGGGTCGTCGATGATGTTCTGCTGCGAGACGGGATCCTGGGCGGTGACGTGGAAGCAGGCGTTCTTGACGCTGGTGTAGTTGGTATCGGGCAGGCTGATGGGGCCGAAGGCGCCGGTGGTGACCGGATAGCAGACCTTGAGCGAGGTGGTGTAGCCGTCGCCGTTGCCGTCAGAGAACGAGATGGGCATGCCCGCACGGCCGGAGACCGGGTCCGGCGGCCCCACCGGCTGCCAGCAGATCTGCGAGGTCAGCGGGTTGTTCAGCGAGTCCTTCAGGCTGGTGCCGTAGACCGGGATGCGCTGCGCATACATCGGTACCGCGGCGAGCAGGAGGAGTAGGGAGAGTCGCAGCCAAAGGCGCATGCCCCGACTGTCACGGCGTGCCCGCGATTCGGTCAAAACGCGCCTTAGTTGCTGTCCGGGCCTTCCGGCACGGCGGTGTTTTCGTACTTGCTGCCGCTGGTGAGCTGTGTGAGCGTGCCCACGCCGGAGAGCGTGGTGGTGTTCACCGGCGTGAAGCTGGAGGCGGTGGTCTGGCCGGCGGTGGTGACCTCCAGCATCAGCTGCTGGAAGACGACCGTGGAGCCGACGGGCAGGCTTTCGCCACTGCCGCCCACCCCAAAGCTGACCTGCACGGTGAGCGTGCCGGCGGGGATGGCCACCCCCGCGGTCTGCAGCGTGGCGAAGGCGGGGCTGGTGCCGTTCAGCGGCGCGGTAGCCTGGGTGACCGTCTGCGCGCCGCTGGAGTTGATGAAGATCAGGCTGAGCGCCGCGAGCCCGGTGTTGGGCGCGGCGCTGGAGACGGCGGTGTCCTCCACCT